>DASZQG010000040.1:0-47049 GCA_035550075.1 Hyphomicrobiaceae bacterium
GGGATTCCGACTCCCTGCCCGGCGCCAAATGGCTGTTCATACCCCTGCGAACCGGGCGCGGCCTTGTCGGCATTGCCGGCATTTGTCGCGACGAGCCGGGTCTGCTGTTGCGCACCGACCAGCGCCAGCTCCTGGATGCGCTCGTCGATCAGGGCGCCCTCGCCATTGAACGCGTCCGCCTGGTGGAGGATATTGAGCGGGTGCGCCGCGTTGCCGAAACCGACCGCCTGCGCTCCGCGCTGCTGACGTCGATCTCGCACGACCTGAAGACGCCGCTGGCCGCCGTGCTGGGCGCAGCTGGAGCCCTACGCGATCTATCCGGGTCTCTGGACGACAACGCCAAAGCCGACCTGCTTGCAACGATCGTCGACGAATCCGAGCGCCTGAACCGGTTCATCGCCAATCTGCTCGATATGACCAGACTGGAGTCCGGCGCCATCGTGGCGAACAGCGCCCCCTACGACATCAGCGAGATCGTCGGCAGCGCGCTCGAGCGAACCCGCAAGATCCTGTCCAAGCATCGTGTCGAGGTAGAGATCGCGCCCGACCTGCCGATGGTGATGGTCGACGCCGTGCTTTTCGAACAGGTGCTGTTCAACATCCTGGACAACGCCGCCAAGTACGCGTCGCCGGAGACGACAGTGCGCATTCAAGGCTGGCGGGAGAACGATACGATCAAGCTGCAGGTTCTCGACGAGGGCGACGGCATCCCGCCGACCGAGCTGGAGCGCATCTTCGACAAATTCTACCGGGCCCGTAAGGGCGATCAGGTGCGCGCCGGCACCGGGCTCGGGCTTGCCATCTCCCGCGGCTTTGTCGAGGCCCTGAACGGGACCATCACCGCGGCCAACCGGACCGATGGATCCGGCGCCGTCTTCACCATCAGCCTGCCCGTTCCCAAGCCGGCGGGGCCAGCCAAAGCTGCCGCATGAACGCGACCGGTCTCAGCATCCTGGTCGTCGATGACGAACCGCCCATCCGCAAGCTTCTGCGCACGGGGCTCACTTCTCATGGCTACGAGGTGCTGGAGGCACCGAACGGCAAGGTTGCCCTGGAACTGCTTGCTAAAAAGCCGGCCCTGGTCATCCTCGACCTTGGCCTGCCCGACATCGATGGACACGAGCTTTTGCGGCGGATACGGCAGCGCCATGACAATCTACCCATCGTGGTGCTTTCCAGCCGGGGGGACGAGGCCGGCAAAGTCGCGGCGCTCGACCTCGGCGCCGACGACTACGTCACCAAGCCGTTCGGCATGGAAGAACTGTTTGCCCGCATCCGCACCGCCATGCGGCATCAGCTACAGGTGCACGGCGAGCGGCCGGTATTCCGCGTTGGCGAGCTGAGCGTTGATCTCGTACGCCGCATTGTCAAAATGCAGGGCCGGGAGGTGCGGCTCTCGCCCAAGGAGTATGATCTGCTGCGCCTGTTCGTTCAGCACGCCGGCAAGGTCCTCACCCACAAATTTCTGATTCAGGAACTGTGGAGCGAGCCCACCGACCCGCAGTATCTGCGCGTGTACGTTCGCCAGCTTCGGCAGAAGATCGAAGCGGATCCGCAGCGGCCCCAATATGTGATGACGGAAATCGGTGTCGGCTATCGGATGCGCGCGCCTGATTAATAATCCTTTGCTCCACGCTGCCGAAGCCCGCTTTAAAGGCAATTTGATGCGGATCAGAGAGTTCCTTTCCTCATCGCAGGTCGTGCTGGACGTCCGCGGCATGGACAAGGCTGGCGTGCTGAACGAACTGGCAATGCGTGCGGCCTCGGCTCTGGGCCTCGGAGCTGACATGGTGGCCCGGGAGATACGCAAGCGCGAAGAACTCGGCTCGACAGGGATCGGCCATGGCATTGCGCTTCCGCACGCGCGTGTGCAGGAGCTCAAAAAGCCGTTCGGTGTGTTTGCCCGTTGCAGGCAGCCGATCGAGTTCAATGCCATCGACGGCCAGCCGGTCGACCTCGTGTTCCTGATCCTGCTGCCTGCGGCACCCGGGCCCGATCAGCTCAATCCGCTGGCAGCGGCGGCGCGCAGGCTGCGGCGTCCGGAGGTGGTGGCACGATTGCGCGCCGCGACAACAATCACCGAGGTTGTTCGAGACTTGATTGAATCTGACTAGGGCGATCCAACCGCCGCCCAACCAGGCCGGGAAGGCCCCGTGTAACCCGGTGGCAATTCGCGCCCCCTGTCATGCCCGAGAAATCTGCTATGTGCCTGGGGGTTGGCTACGAGAGAAAAAACCGAAATGACGGCACGCATCATCGACGGGGTCGCGGTCGCGCGCGAGGTGCGTGCCGGTTGCCGCAACCGTGTCCTCCGTCTCAAAGACGCCGGCATCGTTCCCGGCCTGGCGGTCCTTATGGTGGGCAACAACCCAGCCTCGGAGGTGTACGTGCGCAACAAAGTGCGCGCATGCTCTGAAGTTGGCGTTGCCTCCCAGGTTTTCCGTTTCGCGCCCGACACAATGCCGGACGCCGTCACGAGAAGGATTGCGGAGCTCAACGAGGATCCCGCGGTGCACGGCATCCTTGTCCAGTTGCCGCTGCCGCCACATTTTTCGCTGCCGGCGGTGCTGGGCACCATCAGCCCGGACAAGGATGTCGATGGCTTCCACCTCTACAATGTGGGCGGCCTAGTCCTGGGCAACACCGTATTCCCGCCCTGTACGCCTTACGGCGTGCTTCGTCTGCTCGAGCACGAAGGCGTGGAGATCGAGGGGCGCAATGTCGTGGTGGTCGGTGCCAGCAACATCGTCGGCAAGCCGATGGCGCTGATGTTGATGCAGCGCGAGGCAACGGTATGCATCTGCCACGCCAAGACGCGTGACCTCGCGCAGTTCACGATCCTAGCCGATATCCTGGTGGTCGCCGCGGGCAGCCCGAACCTCATCCTGCCGCAAATGGTCAAGACTGGCGCAGTCGTCATCGATGTCGGCATCAATCGCGTGGACGGGCGCCTGGTCGGCGATGTCGACTTCGAGGGTGTTCGCCGCAAGGCCTCGCTGATAACGCCGGTCCCAGGCGGCGTCGGGCCGATGACCGTCACCATGCTGATCATCAACACCATCGCATCGGCGGAGCGGCGGGCAAAAGCACCGGAAGGCCCGAAGGTCGTCTCGACGCCAGGGTGAAGAGCGACGGTCAGTCGCTTATCGGTGTCCCTCTGCGCGACGCACGGGCGTCGGTGCCCACATCAATCCCTTGTAGTTGAATCCGTCCTCGATCGTCGGCTTGATGATTGCAAAGTAGGGCGACAGGTCGAAATCGGCTGGTGCATAGAGGCTGTGGTGGCGGATATGCAGGATCTCGCGGCGGCGGAAGCGGCTGATGCCGCGCTGCTTCGCCGAAATCCGCTCAATGCGCGGCAGGATCGGGTAGCGCACGCGCGCGAAGGCCTCCGCGATCAGGGTTGAGCATATGGTGCGCGTCGGCTCACCCGAGCCCAGCGCGATCATCCGCCTGCGCCAGCGTGTGGGCACGGGCGGCGTCGGCAGCAGGTAGCGCGCCAGGTCGAAGACGTTGCGCATGTCGTATTGCGCGCCGATCCGGGAGATCATGAAATCGATGACGGCTTCCCGGTCCGCATCCGTCAGTCCGATCGGGCGGCAAATGCGCGTGTGAAACCGTTCGTACTTGGCGAGCGGCACCGATACGCATCCCTCGGCAGGGGTCACCTCAATAAGGCTGTGCGCAGGGTCGTTGCCGCGCTCCTCCAGGGCATCGCCGACATAGAGCGCCGCGTGCGACCACGTGGACTGTGTGAGATACTTGATCGCGGTCGAAAGTTTGCTGCCGCCGGCGACCAGCAGCACGTCGCCGGGCCGCAGCGTCCGCTGCAGGCCTTCCAGATCTGTCGGAATGAACGGTTCTGCCCCCGGAACCTCTTTTCCCAGGTGGTGCGCGAGCCAGCGGCCGAACCTGTCGAGCGCCTTGTCGAACGTGTTCATGGAACCATCCAGGCCTCACCCTCAGTCCAATGCCGCCATCCCCCGCCCGGAATTGCGGGCGGTGGCGGCAGCACCAGCAACAGCAGCAGAAGCGCGGTGGCCCTACATACCACCCGGAAACGTGACGCGGCAGGCCCTGATTACTGCGTATGCCAGCGGCTTCAAGTTCGCCGTCCGGCAGGGGATCACAAAAAAGTTGACGCCTGGGGATTGACTCGGTCGATCGACCGAATTATCTGTGTGGACGTTCGGTCGATCGACCGATTTCGAGTTGAGCCAAGCATGAGCAAACAAGCAGAGCCGGCATCGAGGTTCCTTACCGGCAGCAGCCCCGGGTCGCCGGGCTGCTCCCGGGCCGCATGGGCCCGAACCGTGGGAAGAGCCTTATGACCCGCGCATTGTCCAAAAAGCCGGAAACGCGAACGGCTCTGCTCGAAGCCGCGAAGAAGGTCCTGCGCCAGAGCGGATATTCCGGGCTTTCCACCCGCGATGTGGCTTTGGCGGCAAACGTGCCACTCAGCCAGATCCACTACCATTTCGGCTCCAAGCAGGGCCTGGTGCTGGCGTTGTTCGAATATCTCAACAGCCAGCTTGTCGATCGGCAGAACGCGCTGTTCAACGACCCCTCCCTCAAGCTTTCGGAACAGTGGGACCAGGCCTGCCAGTATCTCGATGAGGATATTGCCTCGGGCTACGTGCGCGTCCTGCAGGAGTTGATTGCGGCAAGCTGGGCCGATACCGAGGTGGCCAAGGTGGTTCGCGGCGGGCTGCTCATCTGGTTCGACCTCCTCGTCGGACTCGCGAAGAAGGCCGAACGCGAACTCGGCGGCCTCGGTCCGTTCACGGCAGAAGAAGTCGGCGCGCTCGTGGGCATCACGTTCATGGGCGCGGAAAGCCTGTATCTTCTGGGCGCGGAGAAGAAGGGTGTTCCTGTACGCAGGGCGATCAAGCGTTTCGGCGATCTCATTCGCATCGCAGAAGCCAATGCAAAGGCGAGGTGATGTCATGCGTGCCAAGCTGCCGGACACGGAAGGCTTTGCGGATCGCGACGGCGTCAAGATCCGTTACGAGATCTATGGCGACGGAGCGCAAACGATGCTGTTCATCCCGCCGTGGAGCATCGTGCACTCGCGCGTCTACAAGACTCAGCTCCCCTATTTCAGCGAGCGGTTTCGCTGCATCACGTTCGATCCTCGCGGCAACGGCCGGTCGGACCGCCCGGAGCAGGCAGCCGCCTATTCGCTCGAAAACTACATGGCCGACATAGTTGCCGTCATGGATGCCACCGACGCGGGCGAAGCCATCGTCGTTGGCCTGTCACTCGGCGGCATGCACGCGTGCATTCTTGCTGCCCATCACCCCGCCCGCGTGCGCGCGGCGGTTCTGGCCGGCACCGCGGCCACCATCGGTCCCGGTTATCCCTACCTGACCTCGCAGAACTTTACCGCCTCGCGCAGCAGCTTCGAGGGCTGGGAGAAGTTCAACCGGAACTACTGGTACAAGCAGTATCCGGATTTCGCGGAGCACTTCGTCCGCAACATTTTCTCCGACCCTCATTCCACCAGGCAGATCGAGGAGGGCATCGCGTGGGCCAATGAGACGACGGGGCCGCTGTTGGCCAAGACGGTCGAGGCACGCGGTATTGCGCCGCCCTTCGATGTCAGCGAGCAGATGTATCGCCGGATCAAGTGTCCCGTGCTGATGATTCATGGCGACAACGACCAGATCCAGCCCTACGCCCGTGCGCAAGCCGTGGCGGCGGCGACCGGCGCCGAGCTCGTCACCATTGCGGGTGGCGGACACAATCCGCTCGGACGTTTTCCCGCGAAATGCAACGATCTGATCAACGACTTCCTCGACCGGCGGCTCGGCATTCCCGCTCCAGGCAAGAAACGGCCGAAGACGGCGGCGCGCGCCAAGAAAGCGCTCTATCTCTCCTCACCCATCGGGCTCGGTCACGGGCGCCGCGATATCGCCATCACGCGCGAGCTGCGCAAGCTGCATCCTGACCTGCAGGTCGATTGGCTGGCGCAGGATCCCGTTACCCGGCTGCTGGAATCGCACGGGGAGCGCATCCATCCGCTCAGCGCGCGGCTGGCCAGCGAGTCGCGCCACATCGAGCTTGAATCGGGCGAGCACGAGCTCAACGCGTTCCAGGCCATCCGGCGCATGGACGAGGTGCTGATCGCCAATTTCATGGTCTTCCAGGACGCGGTCGATGAGGGCGGCTACGACCTCGTCGTCGCCGACGAAGCCTGGGATATCGACCACTTCTGGCACGAGCATCCCGAGCTGAAGAAGGCGAAGCTCGCCTGGTTCACCGATTTCGTCGGCTATGTGCCCATGCCGTCCGGCGGCGAGCAGGAGGCATTCCTGACGACGGACTACAACGCGGAGATGATCGAGCACGTCGAGCGTCACCCGCAGGTGCGCGACCGGGCCATTTTCGTCGGCACGCCCGACGACATCGTGCCGCTCTCCTTCGGCAGGGATCTGCCAGCCATGCGTGACTGGACTCCGAAGCATTTCGAGTTTGCGGGCTACATCATCGGGGAGCACCCCAGCACCTTCGGCAGCCGCGCCGACCTGCGCGCGAGCCTTGGCTATCAACCGGGTGAGCGCGTGTGCGTCGTCACGGTCGGCGGATCGGGCGTCGGTACCCATCTCATCAAGCGCATCCTGCAGAGCTATCCGATCGCGCGCGCCCGGATCCCCGAGCTGCGCATGATCCTGGTGGCCGGGCCGCGCATCGACCCCGCTTCCCTCAATGCGCCGCCCGGCGTCGACGTACGTGCTTTTGTGCCGGACCTCGACCGGCACCTGGCAGCCTGCGACATTGCTGTTGTGCAGGGGGGCCTCACCACGTGCATGGAGCTGGCGGCCGCCGGGACACCCTTCCTGTACTTTCCTCTCAGAAATCACTTCGAGCAGAACTTCCATGTCGCGTACCGGCTGGATCGGTACAGGGCCGGCAAGCGCATGGCGTTCGCCTCGTCCACGCCCGACGCGATCGCCGAGGAAATGGTGGCCGCGCTGAAGGCGCCGCCATCCGTCAGGCCGGTCGAAGCGGACGGCGCCGCGCGTGCCGCACGCATGCTCGCCGATCTCATTTAAATCTGAAACCCGCGTTCCCTTACCAGAGTCGGAGGTCTAGTCATGTCGAATGCAATGAAATTGGATGAAGGCAAGCTCAACTCGTTCATCGGCCAGATGCTGGCGGATTTGGGCGGCGCAGCCAGTGTCGCGCTGGTGCGCATGGGCGACGCGCTGGGCCTCTACAAGGTCCTGAGCGCCCACGGTCCGATGACCGCGGCGGAGCTCGCCAAGACGGCGAGCGTCGACGAGCGCTATGTCCGCGAGTGGCTGTCGCATCAGGCGGCGTCAAGTTATCTCGCTTACGATCCCGCGTCGGAAAAGTTCTCGCTGCAGCCCGAGCAGGCGATGGTGTTTGCCAACGAGAACAGCCCCGTCAACCTGATGGGCGGCTTTGACATGATGGCTGCCCTGCTCGACAACCAGCAAAAGGTGCAGGCGGCATTCAAGTCCGGCACCGGCGTGGCCTGGGGTGACCAGGCGGGCTGCATGTTCTGCGCGGTGGCACGCTTCTTCCGTCCCGGCTACGAACACCATCTGGTGTCCGCATGGCTGCCGGCACTCGAAGGTGTCGTAGAAAAGCTCCAAGCCGGGGCTAGGGTGGCTGACATCGGCTGCGGCCATGGCTGGTCGACTGTGCTCATGGCCAAGGCGTTCCCAAAGTCGCATTTCACCGGCTATGACTTTCATCCTGAATCGATCAAGGCCGCACAGGCCCACGCCGAGAAACACGGCGTCGCCGGCAACTCCTCGTTCGAGGTGGGCCTTGCCAAGACCTATCCGGGTCGGGATTTCGACCTCGTCACCTGTTTCGACTGCCTGCACGACATGGGCGATCCCGCGGGCGCGGCGTCGCACATCCGCCAGTCCTTGAAGAAGGATGGAACCTGGATGATTGTCGAACCGATGGCCGGTGACAGGCTGGAACAGAACATCAACCCGGTGGGGCGCCTCTACTACGCCGCATCGACGATGGTCTGCGTGCCGACATCGAAAGCGCAGGAAGTGGGGGCGGCGCTCGGAGCGCAGGCTGGCGAGGCCAGGCTACGCGAGGTCATCACCGCCGCCGGCTTCCGCAGCGTGCGCCGGGCGACGGAGACGCCCTTCAACATGATCCTGGAAGCGCGGCCATAGCGCTTCCTCTTGCATTCGGAACCAGATCATGGAAACGGCGGAAGCGCGCGTAGACTACGACGAAAGCGGCACCGGTACGACAATCGTGCTGGTGCCAGGCTCCTGCAGCACCGGCGCTGCGTGGCGCCCTGTCATCAGCGCCCTGGGAGACGGCTTTCGTTGCGTCACCACCAGCCTCCTGGGTTATGGCGGCACCGCCGAACGGCGCACGGTTCACGATGCCTCCATCGCCTTCGAGGCGGAGGCGGTGGAGGAGGTGGTGCGGCGCGCGGGCGGGCGCGTCCACCTGGTCGGCCATTCGTTCGGTGGCCTGGTTGGGCTGGTGGTAGCACTGCGCGAGCGCGTGCCGCTCGCCAGTCTTACCGTTGTGGAAGCGCCGGCAGCCGAGCTTCTGCGGTCGGAGGGCGAGGAGGAGCACTATCGCGCCTTCCGCAAGATGACCAATGCCTATTTCGATGCCTTCGAGGATGGCGAACGGCAGGCGATCTCGGCCATGATCGACTTCTATGGCGGCCCGGGCACTTTTGCGGCGTGGCCGGCGCGTGTGCAGGCCTACGCAATCGACAAGACCTACGTGAACATTCTCGATTGGGCGAGCGGCTACGGCTTTCCGCTCACGCGCCAACTCCTAGGTCGCATTGAAATCCCTGTGCTCGTTTTGCGCGGCGGCAACAGCCACCCCGCGGCACAGCGGGCGAACGCGCTTGTCAGCGCGTCCATCCCCGGCGCAGAGCTGGCAACCATAGAAGGGGCTGCGCATTTTATGATTGCAACCCATGCAGCTCAGGTTGCCGCACTCATCGCGCGGCATGTGCACCGCGCAGAGAATATCGTTGCGGCGGTCGCGCTGTAAGAGCGCCGGAAGGGGATGGCTCGTAATCTCGAACCGGCGGACCGTCGGCGGATCGATTAGCGTTTGTGGCGCTGGCGGTCGAGCACTATGCTCGCGGCATTGCTGAGCGCTGCCGATAGGGTTCCGCCATGATCGATCCACCTTTTTCACCAACCGAGCCTGAGGCTGCAGGACTATCGGGGCCGCGGCTGCGCCGCATCGGGGCGGCTTTACGTCACGAGATCGAGGCAGGCCGGACGCCCGGTGCCGTCGTTGGGATCGTGCGCGGCGGCAAGCTCGCCTACCTCGAGGCCACCGGCCATCGTGATCCGGCAACGCGCGAGCCGCTCAAGACCGACGCGATCTTCTCGATTGCCTCGATGACCAAGCCGATGGTCTCCACGGCGATCATGTCGCTGGTCGAGGAGGGGCGCGTGCTGCTGGCCGACCCCGTATCGAAGTATTTGCCGCCATTGGGTGAAGTGAAGGTGTTCACGCCGGGCGGCCTGCGCGATCCCAAGCAGTTGCCGACCATCCAGGATCTGCTGCGCCACAGCTCCGGCATGACATACCGCGACCGCGGCACCACCGCCGCGCACGCCCAGTATCCGGGCTCCTCGATGTGGGCGGCTGCTCAGATGAGCAAGGAAGAGACGATTGCGGCGCTCGCCAAGGCGCCGCTGCTGTTCGACCCCGGCTCCGACTGGGAATACGGCTTCTCGACCGATGTGCTTGGCTTCGTTGTGGAGGCCGTGACCGGACAGCCGCTCGGCAGCGTGCTGCAGGAGCGCCTCTGGGGGCCGCTCGGCATGAGCGATACGAGCTTTGCCCTGCCCGCGGAGAAGCGCAGCCGGTATGCGCTGGCTCTGCCCAAGGACCCGGTCACCGGGCAGGCCAACGCCACCATCCATCATGCGACGGGCAAACCGCAAAAGTGGGAGTCCGGCGGCGGCGGCAGCCTGTCGACGGCGACCGACTACCTGCGGTTCTGCGAGATGATGCGCCAGGGCGGAACGCTCGGCGGCACCGACATTCTCGGTCGCGGCACCGTCAAGCTGATGACCAGCGATCACCTGCCGCTGTCCTTCAACAACCTGATTGCTGACAAGATGGACCCCGCCGCCACCGGCTACGGGTTCGGCCTCGGCTTTGCGGTGCGCCGGCAGGACGGCATTGCCGCGATGGCGGGCAGCGCCGGCGACTATTACTGGTCCGGCGTCTACGGCACTTACTTCTGGATCGACCCCAGGGAAGAGTTGAGCGTCGTCTTCATGGCGGCGGCGCCGGGGCTCATCCGCCTGCGCTATCGCCAGCTCATGCGCAACATGGTCTATCAGGCACTGATCTGAGCCTTGATGCAAATGTTCACTCTTGCCCAGCTCGAAGCCGCGGCCGAGCTGGTGCGTGCGGTCGTGCCGCCGACGCCGCAATTCGCCTGGCCGCTGCTTGCCGAGGCCAGCGGAGCACAGGTGTGGGTCAAGCACGAGAACCACACGCCGATCGGGGCCTTCAAGATTCGCGGCGGCCTGACCTACATGCATTGGCTCAAGGGCTCAGGTGAGGCGGTCCGCGGCGTCATTTCGGCCACGCGCGGCAACCACGGCCAGTCAATCGCGCTGGCGGGCCGGCGTATCGGCGTGCCTGTGGTCATTGTCGTTCCGCGAGGCAACAGCGTCGAGAAAGACGCTGCGATGCGGAGCTTCGGCGCGGAGCTCATCGTGCACGGCCAGGATTTCGACGCGGCGCGCGAGCACGCCGAACGCGTGGCACGCGAGCGCGAGCTGCATTTCGTACCCTCCTTCGATCCTCTGCTGGTGCAAGGCGTGGCCACCTACGCACTCGAGCTGTTTGGCGCCGTCGCCGAGCTGGACACTGTCTATGTGCCGATCGGCATGGGCTCCGGCATCTGCGGGCTCATTGCCGTGCGCGATCTGCTGGGCCTGAAGACGAAGATAGTCGGCGTGGTCGCGGCCGCGGCGCCGGCCGTGGCTCTCTCGGTTGCGGCCGGTCACCCCGTGCCCACGAATTCCGCCCGCACCTTTGCCGACGGCATGGCATGCCGAGAGCCGCATCCACAGGCGATCGAGTTCATCCGCCGCGGCGCCGAACGCATTGTCGAGGTCGGCGAGGCGGAGATTGCCGATGCCATCCGGCTTTACTATCGCACCACTCACAACCTCGCGGAGGGCGCAGGGGCGGCGCCCCTGGCGGCCTTGCTCAAGGAGCGTTCCGCCATGAGGGGCAAATCGGTCGGCTTGATTTTGAGCGGCGGCAACATCGACACCGCAATTTTCCAGGCCGTCCTCCAGGGGCAGACGCCGGCGGCCTAGGTCCCTCCTTGTCCGACCAGCCGCTTGTTTCCAACTAGCCCCGCGCGGCCGTGCTGCCTCGGGCCTCCGATGTTGCGACCCAACCTCCCGGCGCCGCGCAGATAGCGGGCGTACCGCCTCCCGGCCCCCTTATGCGCCCCGCCGCGGGGAGTCCCGAACTCGCCGGCAAGCGCCGCACCCGTGGCCGAGAAAATTGTCGACAATCGCCAATCAGCATCCTAGAAAAGCAGGGCCTAGGGTTTTGGACGCGCCATGAAGCCCATCAAAAAGCGCAGTGTCGAAAGCCAGACGACGGACGCGGTGCGGGCCGAGATCGTGTCCGGACGCCTCTCCCCCGGCGAGCGGCTGACCGAGATGCAGCTCGCGAGCCAGCTTGTCGTCTCGCGCGCCACCGTGCGGACGGCGCTGCACCACCTGACGAGCGAGGGGCTGGTGGTGCAGGTGCCTTATACCGGCTGGGCCGTCGCGTCCCTGACGCCCGCCGACGCCTGGGAACTGTTCACCCTGCGAGCGAGCCTCGAGAGCCTCGCCGCGCGGCTCGCAGCTACAAAGCTGGACGAGAAAGGACGCGCGGACCTGCAGTTGGCCTTCCAGCGCCTGTGCGACGCCGCACAGAAGGGCAATGCCCACGCCACGGCGGAGGCCGATTTCGGGTTCCACGAGGCGATTGTCGGGATTTCAGGGCATCGGCGGCTTGCGCAGCAATACCGGCTGGTGGAGCAGCAGGTGCGCCAGTCGATCGCCTCTTCAAATGCGCTGCTTCCCGACCTGTGTACCGTCATCGAACAGCATGAGCCGATCATCCAGGCCATCCTCGGCAACCGGCCGAAGCTGGCCGCACGTCTCTCCGAGGAACACGCGCAAACCGAGGGCGAGAAGCTCGCGCAGTACCTCGAGCAGGAAGTAACGCGTAAGACAGGGGCGGTGAATGGCCGGCGGGCGAAAGCTTAGAAGTCAACTTCAGTACGGCGGCATCGAGCGGTCGCTACAGCGTGCCTGGGCCAAGGGTGCGGGCCTCATCGACGAGGAATTCGCGCGCCCGATGATCGCCGTCGTCAATACCTACCAGGATTTCTCGCCAGAGAATGCGCACCTGCGGCAGGTCGGCGAGGCGGTGTGTGCCGGCATTCGCATGGCCGGTGGCACGCCGTGCATGTTCAACACCTTCCACGTGACCGACAGCGAGACGTTCGCCTCCGTCGGCATGCGCTACGTGCTGCCGAGCCGCGACGTTGTTGCCGACATGATCGAGCTGATGGTGGAGGGGCACCGCTTCGACGGCATGGCGTTGATCGGCTCGGGCGACAAGGTCGTGCCGGGGATGGTGATGGCCGCCTCCCGCCTCGATCTTCCCGCCATTCTCATCTACGGCGGGCCGACGCAGGCCGGCGTCTATCGCGGCAAGAATGTGTTTCTCGAGACCGTCTACGACGCGGTGGGCGAGCACATCCGCGGCGAGGTCTCGCGGGAAGACCTCAAGGGCCTGGAGGACCACCACTTCCCATTCTCCGGCGCCTGCGACACGGCAACCTCGGGCAACACCGCGGGGATCTATACGGAAGCCCTCGGCCTGGCGTTGCCGGGCTCCGGCACGCTGCCGGCAGGCTCCAACTACCAGCTACGTGCCGCCAAATACACCGGCATGCGGATCATGGACCTCGTGCGCGAGGACGTCCGTCCCTCTGCGATCCTCACGCAGGCCGCGTTCGAGAACGCGATGCGCGTCGGCATGGCAGTCGGCGGCTCAACCAACATGGTGCTGCACTTCATCGCCATGGCCAAGGAAGCAGGCGTCGAGGTGTCCTTCGAGACGTTTGACCGGTTCTCCCGCGTGACGCCGACGCTGGTCAAGCTCGCACCGTCCGGGCCGTGGGGCGTCACCGATCTCAACGCCGCGGGGGGCGTCCCGGCCGTGATGAAGGCGCTGGGAAGCAGGATGGCGCGCGACTGCCTCACCGTATCGGGAAAGCGTGTCGGTGAGATCGTGGACGCCGCAACCATCGAAAATACCGACATTATCCGGCCCGATAACGATCCGGTCGAACCGGAGGCGGCGCTTTTCATCGTCAAGGGGTCGCTGGCGCCGGACGGCGCGGTGGTGAAGGTATCCGGCGTCGCCAGGGCCATGTGGAAATGCACGCTGTCGGCAGCCGTATTCGAGGACGAGGAATCGGCCATCGAGGCGCTCCGCAGCGGCCGGATCACCGCCGGCACCTGCGTGCTCATTCGCAACGAGGGCACCAAGGGCGGCCCCGGCATGCGTGAAATGCTGGGCGCGACCTCGGCCCTGATGGGTGCGGGACTCGGCGCAAGCTGCGCGCTCGTCACGGACGGCCGCTTCTCCGGGGCCACGCACGGCCCTGCGATCGGGTACGTCACGCCTGAGGCGGCACGTGGCGGGCCGATCGCCATCGTGCGCGATCGCGACCAGATTCACATCGATCTGGCGGCGCGCAAGCTCGACCTGCTGGTCGCGCCCGACGAGATCGCCAGGCGGTGGGAAGTGTACCAACCACCGGCACAGCGCGTCCGGCGCGGATACCTGAAGTTCTATGCCGAGCACGTCGCGCCCGCCTCGGAGGGCGCGGTGATGCCTAGACTCTAATCAGGCGGGAGGCCAGCGATGGCACGATCACGGATCAAACGGCGCTCACCGCATCACCACCTGGCAACGCGTGCGGCGCGGCCGGTGCAGACATTGCTGCTCAGTGGTGCGTCGTATAGCATCATCGTGCTGGCCGCAGTCCTGGGGTTTCCTGTTCAGAGCACAGCGAAATTCCGTGCGGCTGGCCAAAACCAATTTGCCGAGGTGGCATAGGGAGGACCGAGACATGAAACGAATTGCATCGACGATTTGGCTTGCGGTGGGCCTTGCGCTCGCCGTTGCGGCGCCGTGGGGATCGGTGGCGGTCGCGCAGAGCGGCCCGATCAAGATTGGCGTGATCGGCCCGTTCAAGCTGACGCCGGGTCGCGACATCCAGGAGGCGGCAACGCTGGCCGCCGAGGAAATCAACGCGGCCGGCGGCGTGCTTGGCCGCAAGCTGGAGCTCGTATTCACCGAGACCGAGCAGAATCCTGAAAAGGGCAAGACCGCGGTCGAGCGGCTGCTGTTCGTCGACAAGGTCGACGCCATTATCGGCGAGCATCGCAGCGAGGTGGCGCTCGCGGTTCAGCCGGTGATCATGGAGAACAAGAAGATATTTCTCGCCACCGGAACGGCGTCGCCGCTGCTGAGCGAGAACGTGCTCAAGGACTACAACAAGTACAAATACTACTTCCACACGTTCCTGAATTCGAACCAGATGGCCGAGCACATGATCAAGCAGGCCGACGACATGATGGCGACCTACAAGAAGAAAAAGGTGGCCATCGTCGCCGAGACTGCCGTGTGGGTCGAGCCGATCGTGGCAGCCTTCAAGAAGGAGCTCGGAGACAAGGTGGTCGCGATCGAGCGCGTCTCCACCAATGCCCGCGACCTTTCCGTGGAGCTGTCCAAGGTCGCCAGCTCGGGTGCCGAAGTGATCGTCGCCATTCTGGCCGCAGATGCCGGCCTGCCGTTCACCCGTCAGTGGGCCGACCGGCAGATTCCGGCGCTGGTGACGGGTTATACCGTGATGGCGCAGAGCGATCGCTTCTGGGAGCAGACCGAAGGCCGTGCCCAGGGCTTCATGACCTGGAAGCACGGCGTGCGCGCGCCGATCAGTCCCAAGACCATTCCGTACTGGGACGCGTACGTGAAAAAGTTCGGACACGCGCCGGGCGCCTACACCAACTTCGCCACCTATGACGGACTGTATGTGCTGGCGGACGCCATCAAGCGCGCGGGCAACCTGGATTCCGACAACCTGGTGAAAGCGCTGGAGGCAACCGACTACGTCGGCGTGTCGGGACGCATCAAGTTCTCCAAGCGCCACGATCCGGAAGCCGGTGCGGAGTTCGTGCCCTTCACCTACATCGAGTGGAACAAGGGCGAAATGGTAACGGTATGGCCGCCCGCCATGAAGACGGGCGACTTCGTGCCTCCGCCCTGGATCAAGTAGCGATCAATGCTCGGACGGGCTCCGCGACCAAGCGGGGCCCGTAACCGGGCTCGTGCGCGCTGCGCTCGAGACGGAAGGCTGCTTTGTTCATCGACATCTTCATCTTCGGCACCATCTGGGGCGCGATCTACACGATCCTGGCGCTCGGCTTCACGCTGATCTTCGGCGTGGTGCGCATCCTCAACCTCGCCTACGGGGCGATCTACATGGTCGCCTCATACCTCATCTATTCCCTCGTGTCCTCACTCGGCTTGGCAGCGGTCCCGGCCTGGTGCCTGGCGGTGATTGCGAGCACGCTGTTCGGCGTCGTGCTGTACGTGGTGTTCGTTTACCCCATGCGCGATTCGCTGGGCCGCGTTCTCATCGTTACCGCCGGTATCGCCATTTTCCTGCAGGAGGTGGCGGTGCTGGTCTACAGCACGGAGCCGCGCTACGTGCCGACCGTGCTGCCGGGCGGGCTGGTGATCTTCGACGTGCGCGTCACCTATCAGCAGATCCTGACGCTGTTCGCTGCTGCCGCCCTGGTGGCGATCCTGCATGCCATTCTCGTACGCACACGCCTGGGCCGCGAGCTGCGCGCGGTCGCCCAGGACACGGAGATGGCGTCCCTGATGGGCATTCCTGTTGAGCGCGCCTACCTGACGGCGATGGCGCTCTCTTCCGCACTGGCCGGCGCCGCCGGCGCGCTGGTCGCGCCCTTTCTCACAGTCAACCCCGAGATGGGCTGGTCGCCGCTGCTGGTGGCCTTCACCATCGTGGTGCTGGGCGGCCTTGGCAGCCTGTGGGGCACCATCGTTGCAGCCTTCATCGTTGCGTACGCGGAGAATCTGACCGCCTTTCTCATCTCGCCGCAGCTTCGCGACGTCGCCACCTTCGCCATCATGATCCTCACGCTCGTCTTTCGCCCGCACGGGCTGTTCGGCAAGGGGATCGTCGAATGATCGCGCGCGCGCTGCCACGGTCGATGAAATACGCCGGCGTCGTGGCGGCACTCCTCGGCCTGGCGCTGCTGCCGCTGTGGGTGAGCAATCCCTATTTCCTCTCGGTGCTGACGCTGGCGGCGCTCTACGCCATCTTCGCCTCCAGCTGGGACATCCTCTCCGGCTACATCGGCCAGTTCAATTTCGGGCATGCCGCCTTCTTCGGCGCCGGTGCGTACGCCACCGGCTTCCTCGCACCGCACATCCCCGTGGCGCTGGTTTTTGCAGCCGGGGCACTGGCGGCGGCCGCCTTCGCCCTGCTGATGGGCCTGCCCTGCCTCAAGCTGCGCGGGCCCTATCTGTCGCTTACCACCCTCGTGTTCCCGCTGATTCTGGAACGGCTCGCCTTCACCTTCCGCGACATCACCGGCGGCGAGTACGGCCTCACCATCGCCTCGCCGCTGTCGCGCATCGGTCTCTATTACGCGTCGCTCGTGCTGCTGGCGGCGACGCTCGCCGTCCTGCTTGCGGTTGCGGACTCGCGCATCGGCCGCACCTTCCGCGCCATTGGCGATGACGACCAGGCGGCCATGGCCGCAGGCATCAACACCACGCGCTACAAGCTCGGCGCGTTCGTGCTCGGCGCCACCCTGGCCGGGCTCGGCGGCGTGCTCTACTCCTACCACCTGCGCCACGTAGGCCCCGAGATGTTCGGCCTCTTCACCTCCTTCCAGATCGTCATCATGGGAGTGGTGGGAGGTACCGGCACCATCCTGGGCCCGGCCATCGGTGCCTACTTCCTGACGCTGCTCGGTGAGTCGCTGCGCGAGATCGAGACGTTCCGCATCCTGATCTACAGCGGCGTGCTGATCCTCTGCGTCATGCTGTTTCCGCGTGGGCTTTGGGGACTTGGCGCGATTGTCGGCAAGCTCGTCTCCCGGGCGCCGTCGCCGGGGGCCGCGCGATGAGCGCGCTGCTGGCCGTCGAGGACCTGACCAAGCGCTTCCGAGGCCTCGTGGCGCTGAACCGCGTCAGCTTCGACGTGGCGCGCGGCGAATTTCTCATCGTCATCGGGCCGAACGGTGCCGGCAAGACCACGCTGTTCAATGTCATCTCCGGGTTCGCGCCGCCCGATGCCGGGCGCGTAATGTTCGCGCAGCAGAGGATCAGCGGCCTCAGCGCGCCGGCGATCGTCGCCCGCGGGCTGGCGCGCACCTTCCAGATCCCGCGCCCGTTCAAGAGCCTGACGGTCGCCGAGACGGTGGATTTGGCGCGCCCCTCGAAAGCGGGCGCCGTCTTTGCTACGCTGCACGGCGGCCACCGCAGCGTCGTCGAGCACGTCCTGCGGCTGGTGCAACTGTGGGAGCGGCGCGACGAGGAGGCGAATACGCTCTCCCAGGGCGACCTCAAGCTGCTGGAGGTTGCGCGCGCCCTCGCCACCAACCCGGCCCTGCTGATGCTGGACGAGCCCTATGCAGGACTCGGCCCCGGCGAGATGGCGCGGCTTACCCAGGTCATCAAGGACCTGCACGGCGCGGGCCTGACACTAGTCATCATCGAGCACAAGCTGCGCGAACTGATGCGGCTCGCCCAGCGCGTCGTGGTCTTGCACTACGGCGAGAAGATCGGCGACGGCACGCCCGCGGAGATTTCGCGCGATCCACGCGTGCTGGATGCCTACATGGGTGGGCGCGGAGCCGTTGCCCATGCTTGAGATCGGCGCGCTCACCGTCCACTACGGCAAGGCACTGGCGCTCGAAGGTGTCGATCTCAGCGTGCCGGCCAAGACCCTGGTCGCCGTCATCGGACCGAACGGCGCCGGCAAGACCACGCTGCTGCGCGTGGTCTCCGGCCTGTTGCGGCCGACGGCGGGAAGCATCGGGCTGGAGGGCCGCTCGCTGGTGGGGCTGGCGCCGCACCGCATCGTCCGCGAAGGCTTGGTGCATTGCCCGGAAGGCCGGCGCCCGTTTCCCGAACTCTCCGTGCTTGAGAACCTGCAACTCGGCATTCCGCTGTGGCCAAGCCGCAGCGAGGCCCACGATCGCCTGCAGGAGGTGCTGGCGCTGTTCCCGAGGCTCGGCGAGCGCCGGCGTCAGATGGGCGGAACCCTGTCCGGCGGCGAGCAGCAGATGCTGGCGGTCGGGCGCGCGCTGATGTGCCGGCCGAAGCTGCTGCTGCTGGACGAGCCGTCGATGGGCCTCGCGCCGCGGGTTGTCGACGAGGTGTTCTCGGCGATCGCCAAGATCAAGACCATGGGCGTCACCGTGCTGCTGGTCGAGCAGAACGTGGAGGTGGCGCTGGAAATCTGCGACTCGGTCGCCGTGCTGGACCACGGGCGCCAAGTGTTCCACGGCACCCGCGAGGATCTCAAGCGCGATACGGCCCTGACCGAGGTCTACCTGGGAGCTGTTTAAGGATGCCCATCTTGCCCCGCGGCCCTCATCGGCAGCCGTGGCCTCGTCACCAATGTGCGATTGTGGAGAGTTGAGCCATGGACTGCACGCTCATCGAACACGGCTTTCTCGTGCCGGTCACCAGGGACGAGGTTATCGAGGACGGTGCCGTCGCGTTCGACGGTTCGCGCATTGTCTACGCCGGCCCGGCCGCGGGCCTCGACCGGCAGAAGTTCAAGCCGACGCGTACCATCGACGCGCGCGGCAAGGCCATCCTGCCGGGCCTCGTCAACACGCACATTCATCTCGTCGGCGCCTACATGAAAGGCCTGACCGAGGACGTGCCCGGCCGCAGCGACACGGCGGGCCTCTATAAGCGTGGATTTCCCGTTGTGTGCTCGCTGCAGCCCGACGACTACTACAGCGGCTGCATGACCCACGCACTCGAGATGGTGATGACCGGCACCACCACCTTCTCCAGTACCTGGATGCAGGAAAAGCAAGCCGGCCCGGTGGTGCGCGACCTCGGCGTGCGCGCCGCGCTGAGCGAATGGATCATCGGCACCGACCTGCTCAAGCTCAGCGCGCAAAACATGGAGCGCCCATGGGACCCGGCCGGCGTCGAGCGCGGCCTGGACGCCGCTGTCGACCTTTATGAGACGTGGCACGGCAAGGCGGACGGGCGCATCACGACGCGCATCTCGCCAGCCGGTCCGGGCTACCTGTCAGACGAGGGCATCGAGAAATGCCGCGACCTCGCCGCCAAGCAGGGCGTTGGCGTCAACATCCACATCGCCGAGGTGCCGGGCGAGACCGAGTTCGTAATGGGCCGCTATGGCAAGCGTCCGATGGAACTCGGCCGCGACCTCGGCATCCTCACCCGCCACACCATCGGCTTCCATTGTGTGTTCCTGAACGACAGCGACGTGGAGATCATGGCCGAAACCGGCATGAACCTCTCGCATACCTCGTTCCATACTCCCAAGCGCGGCTATTTCCCGCCGATGGCGAAGGTGTATGCCAAGGGCGTCTCCGTTTCGCTTGGCTCCGACTGGTGCTCCAACGACCTGTGGAAGTTCATGCGCGCTGCGGCGCTGTTCCCCCGCGTGCAGACCGGCGACGTCGGCATTGTGTCGGGCTACGACGCCCTGCGTCTTGCCACCGTCGGCGGCGCGCATGCGCTCGGCATGGAGAACGAGATCGGCACCCTGGAGGCCGGCAAGAAGGCCGACATCATCCTGGTCGACGTGATGACGCCCTGGTGCCAGCCGATCCGCAAGGAGAACTTCATTACCGACCTGGTCTTCAACGCGAATGGCAGCGATGTGACCGATGTGATCGTCGACGGGCGCACCGTGGTCGAGAACCGGCAGGTCAAGACCGTAGACGCGCCGGCGATCATGCGCGACTGCCAGCAGCGCGCGGAGCGCCTGTGGGCTTCGGCTTCGCGCAACTGGTAGCCGAGCGCGCGCGGCGCGGCCGCTGATGGCCGGGCGCGGCAATCGGGCGGCGCTGCAAGCCTCGTTCCTGCCCTATGATACGGCCGTGGGTCGACCCGGATGAGGCTCGAATGTTCGCCGTCATTTTTGAGGTGCAGCCGAAGCAGGAACGGTGGGACGACTATCTCGTCATCGCCAAGCGGCTGAAGCCGAGCCTGGAGGCCATCGAGGGGTTTATCGACAACGACCGGTTCAAGAGCCTGCGCGACGGGCGGCGGCTGTTGTCCGTGTCGACGTGGGCGGATGAGAAGGCGCTGGTACGCTGGCGGGTGCATGGCGGACACCACGCCGCGCAGGAGCGCGGGCGCTTCGAGATCTTCGAGGACTACCGCCTGCGCGTGGGGGAGATCGCCTCCGATTCGGGCCTTGCCGAGTCCGCGTTCGCGCATCAGCAAAGGTTCGACGAGACCAAGGCGGGTGGCGCCAAGTGGGCCTCCGTCACGGAAATCGTGCTGAGCGACCGCGCGGGCGCCGCGATGCAATCAGACACGGCCGCCGCCGCAAGCGTCGGGCTGGCGCGCGATGCTGCCGGTCTGGTGAGCCTGGAGGCGTTCGCCAGCATCTACACGCAAGGAAAGCTCGCGCTGCTGGCGTCGTGGCGTGACGAACAGGCAGCGCGAGGCTGGTCACCCGTGGCCGGTCCGGGAGCAAAGGACGTGCGCCACCGCCGGGTGCGCATCATTCGCGACTACGGCATGTTCGACCGGCGCGAGGCGCCCCAGTTCTATCCCGACGTCGCGCGGCCACAGCAGGGCAGGTCATAGCCACAGGCCTCGCCTTACTCTCTTCCGCGGGCCGCCGCGGTGCGGATTTCCCTTGCGCAGGAATCGCCATGCCCCTGTCGGATTGGGCTATGCTCGAACGTCCTTCGTTTGACTGCACAAAGGTAAGCCTATGCAATACGCCATTCTTTGCTACCACGACGAGAACGTCACTACGGCCTGGAGCAAGGAGGAAGACGCCGCGGTCATGGCGAGGCTCGCGGCGGTCAACGACAAGCTCGCGCGGCAAGGCAAGCTCGGCCCGGTCGTGCGCCTGCTGCCGACCACGGCGGCAACCACCCTGCGCAAGGACAGCGACCCACCGCTCGTCATCGACGGCCCCTTCGCCGAGACCAAAGAGCAGTTGCTCGGCTTTTATGTTGTCGACTGCGCGGGCCTCGAGGAAGCGCTGGACATTGCGCGCGAACTTGCCCGCGCCAACCCCGGCGGCGCCTACGAGGTGCGCCCGGTCGGCTACTTTCGCACAGGGGATGGTGCCGCGTGACCGACACGGCCTTCATCGGCACGGTGCTCACGGCCGCTCGCCCCCAGGCGGTCGCCGCTCTCCTGCGCTACTTCCGCGATCTGGACACTGCGGAGGAGGCCTTTCAGGAGGCGAGCCTGCGGGCGCTCAGGGCCTGGTCGAAGAACGGCCCGCCGCGGGATGCCGCCGCCTGGCTGATCATGGTCGGCAAGAACGCCGCCATCGACTGCGTCCGCCGCCGCAAGCGCGAGCAGCCGCTGCCTGACGAAGAAGCGCTTTCCGACCTGTCGGACGCCGAGGCCGCGGTGGCGGAACGGATCGACGAGGCGGATTACCGCGACGACATCCTGCGTCTGCTGTTCGTGTGCTGCCACCCCGAGCTGCCGGCGACGCAACAGATCGCGCTGGCGCTGAGGATCGTGTCGGGGCTCACCGTGCGCCAGATTGCGCGCGCGTTTCTCGTTACCGAGGCCGCGATGGAGCAGCGCATCACCCGCGCCAAGGGCCGGATTGCCAAGGCGAACGTGCCCTTCGAGGCCCCGGGCGCGGTCGAGCGCGCGGAGCGCGTCGCGGCGGTGGCCGGCATGATCTACCTCGTTTTCAACGAGGGCTACACCGCTGACGTCGCCGAGCAGGGGGCGCGGGCGGCTCTCTGCGAGGAAGCGATCCGCCTCGGGCGTCTTCTGCTGCGCCTGTTTCCCACCGAACCCGAGATCATGGGGCTTTCCGCGCTGATGCTGCTCCAGCACGCGCGTGCGCCCGCGCGCTTCGACGCGGACGGGGGCACGGTCTTGCTGGAAGACCAGGATCGTAGCCTGTGGAACGCCAAGATGATTGCCGAAGGGCTGGCGCTGGTCGACAAAGCAATCCGCCATCGGCTTCCGGGCCCGTATCAGGTGCAGGCGGCCATTGCGGCCCTGCATGCGCGCGCCGCGCGTCCGCAGGATACCGATTGGGCACAGATCGACCTCCTCTACGGCGCGCTGGAGCAGATGCAGCCCTCGCCGGTCATCACCCTCAACCGCGCCGTGGCCGTGTCGAAGGTGCGCGGGCCCCAGGCCGCGCTGGAGATGATCGAGCCCCTGGCAAACAAGCTCGCGGGATACTTCTACTTCCACGGCGCCCGCGGCGCCTTTCTTACCGAGCTCGGCCGTGCGCAGGAAGCGCGGGCCGCCTTCGGCAGGGCCATTGCCCTGGCGAATACGCCTGCGGAGGCAGCCCACATCCGCCAGCAGCTTGATCGGCTGGCCGGCGTCTCCGCCTGACCGATTCCATTCTCAAAAAAAATGCGGACCCGTGTCGGGTGTCGCGTTGCTCGCGCGTCCTTGGGCAGGAGACGAGAGCAACAATTGTTTCAATCCTGGCAAAAGGAAGACCGCTATGAAAGTCATGGTGATCGTGAAGGCGAGCAAGGATTCCGAAGCCGGCAAGATGCCGAGCCAGCAGCTCCTTTCCGATATGACGAAGTTCAACGAGGAGCTGGCCAGGGCCGGCGTGCTGCTTGCCGCCGAAGGCCTGCAGCCGAGCTCCAAGGGCGCGCGGGTCGCGTTCTCGGGCAAGAACCGCACGGTCACGGATGGCCCCTTTGCCGAGACCAAGGAGCTGATCGCCGGCTTCTGGCTGTGGAAGGTCGATTCCCTGCAGGAAGCCATCGAGTGGCTAAAGCGCTGCCCCAACCCGCACGAGGACGGCGGCGAGATCGAAATTCGCCCTGTCTTCGAACTGCAGGACTTCGGCGAGGCGATGACACCGGAGCTGCAGCGGCGCAACGAGCGTCTTGACGAACAAATGACCAAGACGAAGTCGGCCTAGGACCCCAGCGGAGACCTGACCATGGCGAGCAAGCAAAAGATTACGCCCTTCCTCTGGTTCAACAACAACGCCGAACAGGCGATGGATTTCTACACATCGGTATTCAAGAACTCGAAGGTCGTGAGTGTCTCCCGCTACGGCGACGCCGGTCCGGGCCCCAAGGGCACGGTAATGGTCGGCAAGTTCGAGATCGAGGGGCAGGAGTTCATGGCGCTCAACGGCGGCCCCATGTTCACGTTCACCGAGGCGATCTCGCTGGTCGTCAACTGCGAGACGCAGGCCGAGGTGGATTACTTCTGGGACAGGCTCGGCGCCGGCGGCACAATCCAGCAGTGTGGCTGGCTCAAGGACAAGTTCGGTCTCTCCTGGCAGATCGTGCCCACCGCGCTCGGCGAGCTGATGGCAAAGGCTAGCCCAGAGCAGTCCAACCGCGTGATGCAAGCCGTACTGAAAATGGTCAAGCTCGACATTGCCACCCTGCAGAAAGCCTTCGACGGCGCCTAGGACACAGCTCCGCCAACACACCATCCATTTTTCGGGGGTTCAGATGATGAGAGTACTGAAATTTGTCGGCCTCGCACTGGTCATCGCCATCGCCGGCGTTCTCGGCTATGCCGCGACGCGGCCGGATCATTTCCAGGTCTCCCGCTCCGCCAGGATCAACGCGCCGGCAGAGGCAATCTTCCCACTGATCAACGACCTGAAGGCCTTCAACGGCTGGAATCCCTTCGCCAAGCACGATCCGGCGATGGCCATCACCTACAACGGCACGCCAAGCGGACCGGGTGCCGCCTACACCTGGAACGGTGACAGCAGCGTCGGTGCGGGCTCCATCTCGATCAAGCAATCGACGCCGCCGTCTCGCGTCGTCATGGCGCTCGACATGGCGAAGCCGCTCGAGGCCCACAACACGGTGGTGTTCGCGCTGAATCCGGGTGACGGCGCGACCGAGGTGAGCTGGACGATGAGCGGAGAGTCGCCGTTCATCAGCAAGGTTCTGGGCCTCTTCTGCAATGTCGACACCAGGGTCGGCGGCGAGTTCGAGAAGGGCTTGCAGAGCCTCAAGGCGCGGGCCGAGGGGCGCGCGTCCGGGAGTTCGTGACCTTCATGGTGACAGACCGCCGAAGTTTTTTCTGGATCGTGCTGGGGCTAGTGGTTTTCGGCCTCGCCGGCCTGCTGATCGGTCTCGTGCGCGCCTAGCATAGGTGGAGCGATGCCTTCCGGGCACCGCTCCACGCGCCGCACCGTCAGTGGTGCATGTGCATTGGTTCCACGGACTGCGCCCCGATCGGCGCGATGCGGAACTCGACGCTCACGGTTCCGGCCTTCTGGAACTTCAAGGTGCCTTTGAGCGTCTCGCCGGCCTTCAGCGCGCCGTGCAGGTTCATGAACATCAGGTGGTGGGCGCCGGGCTTGAGCTCCACCGTTTGCCCCGGCTTGATCTCGAGACCATTCTCCAGCTTGCGCATTTTCATGACATTGCCGGACATCGCCATCTCATGCACCTCGACCGATCCGGCGATCGGCAGCGAACCCCCGACCAGGCGGTCGGGCTCGCGGCCCGTGTTGGTGATCTTGAGATAGCCGCCGCCGACCGCGGCTCCGCCCGGCGTGGCGCGCGCCCACGGCTGCTCGATGACGAGTGCGCCGACCCTATAGGTCTTCGGCGTGGCCACCTTGTCGGCGATGAGTTGCAGACTTGGCTGCCCGGCGTCGTGGACGTTCCAGCCGGGACGCGCGGCCGCGTAGGAGATGCCGGCCAGCAGGGCGGCGCCCGCTGCCAGCATTGCTGTGAGATTGCGGTTCAAGGGTGCCTCCAGTTGAGACTCGATGCGCCGACCCGGCATCGCCGTGGCCAGCAGCTTGGGATGCTTGCGTGGAAAACAGGCGTCGCCGCCCAAGGGGGCGGACTACGCGAGCGCTGGGGGACCTCGCGCAGGCGGACAGGCGGCGTACGGGATCTGCGCAAGCCCCGCCGGCGTCACGGGCAGGCGCAAAGCGATTTCGGTGACCGGCGGTGAAGCTAAGACGGCGGCTGCCGGCAGCGCTGCGACAGGAGCAAGCCCCATGCAGATGGGGCAGCTTGGGCTCGCCGGCGCCGGAGCGCCCGGAAGGTTTGAGCCCGGCGCATTGGCCGTAGTGCCGCCGTGGCAGATTGCCGTCAGATCGGCTGCCAGCGCGTCGCTCTGCAGCGCATAGCCCAGCATGATGCCGTTGTGGCGCGCGAGCGCTCCGGCGTGCAGCAGCACGCCGAAGGCGGCCAGAACATGAATCCACCAGCGGAAGCGCATCTCAGAAACCCGAGCCCTCTGCAGTCTAGGCCTGCCGCGGCGGCAGCGGCAACGCTTCTGCATGCGCCACGCGCCCGCACGCCGCTTTTGCCGCAGAGTGGACAAGAAATCGGAAATCCGTGATCAATTCGGCACCAAGGCTGCGGAGGCCGCATGAGCGCTTCACCAGACAAGCCCTTGCAGGGCGTCTTTCACGTGCAGGCACACGACCGGATTCTGTTCGGCACGCCGGCGGAAGAGGCGGTCGCCGCGGAAGCCGACCGGCTCGGCGCGCAGCGCGTGTTCGTCACGTCCACCCGGTCGCTCAGCCAGCTCGAGAATGGGCCGCTGCAGCGTGTCATCAAGGGCTTGGGGCCGCGCCACGCCGGAACCTATTCGGCCATTCGTTCGCACAGCCCCCGCGAGGACGTCGCCGCCGGCGCCAACGCGGCGCGCGCGGCCAAGGCCGATCTGATGGTGGCCGTCGGCGGCGGATCGGTGATCGATGCCACCAAGGCGATGCTGCTGTGCTTGTGGACCGGTGCCGATTCCGCCGAGGCGATGGAGCAATACTGCTCCGGCTTCGACCGCAGCCGCAGCGCGCCGCTCACCGTGCCGGCCGATCCGATCCGCATGATCTCGGTGTCCACCACGCTGTCAGCCTCGGAGTTTACCTCCGGCGCCGGCGTCACCGACTCACGCACCAATACCAAGCAGTCGTTCATCCACCGTCTGTTCGCGCCGCGCACCGTCATTCTCGATCCGGCCGCGACGTTCGACACGCCCGACTGGCTCCTGTTCTGCACCGGCATCCGCGCCGTCGACCATGCGGTCGAGACGTACTGCAATCTGCAGGCAAGCCCGGCGACCGAAGCGCTGTCGCTGCAGGGGTTGCGCCTGCTTCATTCGGCATTGCCGCGCATCAAGGCTGCGCCGCGCGAACTCGGGCCGCGCACCGAGGCGCAGGTCGGTATGTGGCAGGCGATCGCGGCCGCCGCCTCCGGCGTGCCGACCGGGGCAAGCCACGGCATCGGCTACGCGCTCGGCGCCACCTTCGGCATCGCGCACGGCCACACCTCCTGCGTGATGCTGCCCGCGGTGCTGCGATGGAACGCAGCCTTCAACGGCGAGCGTCAGCGCGCGTTGTCGGAGGCGATGGGCGCGCCGGAGCGACCGGCAGCCGACCTTGTGGCGGAGCTGGTTGCGCGCCTCGATCAGCCGGGCAACCTGCGAGCGGTCGGGATCAAGCGCGAGAATTTGCCCGAGATCGCCAAGCGCGCCGTGAATTATCAGCCGGTTCAGCAGAACCCGCGCAAGATCGCCACGCCGGCGGACGTGATGGAGATCCTCGAGCTTGCCTGGTAGGCCTGCCGTGCTTCAGAACAGCAGGAGGATGCTGGCAAACGCCGCACCGAGCATGAGCCATGCGGCCCGGCGGCGCTGCAGCCGCAGCCACTCGGGGAATTCCGACCAGTCGAAGCTGGAGAGCCACGCCAGCGCGAGACCCATCAACAGGCCGATGGCCCAGCTCGCATAGCTGTTGGAGCTGCCCGCCTCCGCGGCGGCCAGCAACCCGCCTTGGGATATGGGCTCGGCGCCGCCAACCAGAAGCCATACGCCGAGCGCTGCGGCGCCAAGGGCGAGAAGGGCGAACAAGCGGTGCATCGTGTAGTCCTCGCGCAAGTTGGCAGAGGCAAAAGGCGCGCTGCGCGCGTGCTTTCTTCCGATGCTACCGGGAGGAGAGAAACACTTGGTTAACCACGCAAAAGGTTAACGATATCAATGGCATGGAAGTCCGATCGGACGGCGGCGCCGGTGAGGATATGCGTTTGCCGGGCCAGGGAAGGCCCTGGGCGCCGATCCCGGGCCGGCTGGTCCTGAGGACTGGCGAACCATGCCGGCCGCCTACGGCTCAGTTTGAGGCTTTTCCTAAGAACAGCCCGATCATGGTTAAGAACGGGCGGCGCTCCGCGGATTGGCCTGGCCTTCCTCGCTACATCGGCAGCCGGCGGGTCAGCGGATAGCCCTCGCTGTCATAAAGCTCGCGGATTTGCGCGGCATCCAGCCGATCGTCCGCCACCTCGATGACGGTCCCGCGCAGCATTGCCGGATCCAGCTCCTCGATGGCGTACTGGATGGCCTCCGCCGCGCTCTGGAAGCGCCGATAACTGACGGGCCTGCGGCCACCTTTCAGACTCGTGCTGGCGTAGAGTTCCGCAGGTTCCTGGTAGTCAAAATTGGTCATGGGGACACCACTACGTTGCAGCAGGTGCAAAACCATCCCGTGTATCGGCACCATCATACTGTTAAACGCTCCAACGGGCCGAATTGTGCCGTTCCATCTCACGCGCCCAGTGGCGCGGCCGGCCGTCGGGCGCTCGCCTCAACAAGCCCGGTTTGACCCGGGATTGTACCCGCCTCATGACGTCAGATCCGCCACGCCGATCTTGCATCCGTGCCGGGGATGGCGCATATAAGCTTTAGCCGGTATGTCCCGCGACGGGGCGTGCCTCACGATCGGTGGTTTGCTCTTTGCCCTCGGGCAGTTTGCCTTTCCCACTTCTGAGTTGCCGGGCCGAGCGTGCGGCCCTCTTTGACCGGCCTCCTCACGCTTTCTCGGGAAAGGACTCCCTTTATGTCGCGCATCACCGGAACGGTGAAGTTTTTCAATACGGCCAAAGGCTTCGGCTTCATCCAGCCTGAGACGGGCGGCAAGGACGTGTTCGTCCACGCCACCGCGCTCGAGGCGGCCGGCATCCGCTCGCTCAACGAGGGCGATCGGGTCAGCTTCGTGCTCGAGGATGACCGCCGCGGCCGCGGCAAGCAGGCGGGCCAGCTTCAGAAGGCCTAACGCCGCACCGGACCGACGTCAGCTCGCAAACGCGACCTGACGCGCAAGCGCCCCTCGCAAGAGGGGCGCTTTTGCTTTGCGCGCTAGACGATCTTCTGTCCGGTCTTCTTCCAATCGGCCACGAACTGGTCGAGACCCTTGTCAGTCAGGGGGTGATGGACCAGCGCGCGCAGCACTGCCGGCGGGACGGTGGCGACCTCGGCGCCGATCAGCGCCGCCTGTTTCACGTGAAGCACGTTGCGGATCGAGGCCGCGAGGATTTGCGTGTTCAGCTCGCCGTAGTTGTCATAGATCGCGCGGATGTCGCGCAGCAGCTCCATGCCGTCGTGGCCGGTATCGTCGATGCGGCCGACAAACGGGGAGATGAAGGTGGCGCCGGCCTTGGCGGCGAGCAGTGCCTGGTTGGCTGAGAAGCACAGCGTAACGTTGACCATCGTGCCCTCGGCGGTGAGCGCGCGGCACGCCTTGAGCCCGTCCCAGGTCAATGGCACCTTGACGGCGACGTTCTTGGCGATTTTTGCAAGAACACGCCCTTCTTTCAGCATGCCGGCGAGGTCGGTGGCAGCGACCTCGGCACTCACCGGCCCAGGGACAACGGCGCAGATCTCGGCGATGATCTCCTTGAAGTCGCGCTTGGCCTTGGCCACCAGCGACGGATTGGTGGTGACGCCGTCGAGCAGGCCCGTCTCGGCCAACTCCTTGATTTCGGCCACGTCGGCGGTGTCGACAAAAAACTTCATCGCATTTTTCTCCAATCCGCCATCGTCGGCAGCAGGCACGGCGCGCGATAGGTACCGAACGCGCCGGTCCCTTCTTATATTCGCCCTTTGTTCGCCTTGAGCGCGCTTATAACGAAGGCGGCGATCCGATTCGCGTTCTAGCCCTGGGGTCGGCTTTTGGAAAGCCTGTTGGCCATGCTCGACGACGGCCGTCCGCAGCCCGCTACGGCCAAGGGGCGCGTGCCGGTGCTGATCCCCGTCGCGCTGGACCAGACCTATGACTACCTGCTGCCCGAGGGCCTGGAGGCGGCGCCCGGCAGCTTCATCCTGGTTCCGTTTGGCCGGCAATCGCGCATCGGCGTGGTGTGGGATCGCGCCTTCGGCGAGGGCGGCAAGCCTGTCGCCGACAAGAAGCTCAAGACCGTCACCGAGGTCCTCGCCGAGGTGCCGGCGCTGCCGGAAATCTCGCTGCGCTTTGCCGAGTGGATGGCGCGCTACACGCTCTCCCCGCTTGGCATGGTGGTGCGGCTTATGATGGGCAGCTCGGCGGTGTTCGAGCCGGTGCGCCCGCGCTTCGGGGTGAAGCGCAACGAGGGCGTGGCGGAGCCGGCGCGCATGACCCCGGCCCGCCGCAACGCGCTCGACATCGCCAAGGACGGCCTCATTCGCGCCAAGGCAAGCCTCGCCGCGGAGGCCGGCTGCTCGACGGGCGTGGTCGACGGGCTGGTCGCGGCCGGCGTGCTGGTCGAGGTGGCCATCCCCGAGCGCCGCTTCCCGGCGGCCAACCCCGGCTACACGTCGGTTGCGTTCGAAGGTGCGCAGGCGGCCGCCGCCGACGCGATGCGCGCCGCCGCCGACGCGGAGGTGTTCTCCGCGACGCTGCTCGACGGCGTCACCGGCTCCGGCAAGACGGAGGTGTATTTCGAAGCCGTGGCCCGCGTGCTGGAGAAGGGCCGCCAGGCGCTGATCCTGCTGCCTGAAATCGCCCTTACCAGCCAGTTCATGGACCGCTTCGCTCAGCGGTTCGGCTGCCCGCCGGTGGAATGGCACTCCGCGCTCTCTTCGGCCGAGCGCGCGCGGGCCTGGCGGGCGGCGGCGAGTGGAGAGGCGCGCGTGGTTGTGGGCGCGCGCTCGGCCCTGTTCCTGCCGTTCGCCGATCTTGGCCTGATCGTGGTGGACGAGGAGCACGATACCGGCTTCAAGCAGGAAGACAGGGTCCATTACCAGGCGCGCGACATGGCGGTCGTGCGCGCCAGCCTCGGCAGGTTTCCTATCGTTCTGGCCTCCGCCACCCCTTCAATCGAATCCCACGTCAATGCCCGCACGGCGCGCTACGCACACGTCGTCCTGCCCGCGCGCTACTCGGGCGCCGAACTGCCGGAGGTCGTGACGGTCGACATGCGCGCGACGCCGCCTGAGCGCGGCCAGTGGCTGTCGCCGCCGCTGACCACCGCGATTGCCGAAACGCTGGCCAGCGGCCAGCAGACGCTGCTCTATCTCAACCGGCGGGGCTATGCGCCGCTCACCCTGTGCCGGACCTGCGGCCACCGCTTTCACTGTCCGCAATGCACGGCCTGGCTGGTCGAGCACCGCTACCGCAACCGGCTCAACTGCCACCACTGCGGGTTTTCTCTGCCGAGCCCGGAGAAATGCCCCAAATGCGGGGAAGCCGATACGCTGGTGGCCTGCGGGCCTGGCGTCGAACGTATCGCCGAGGAGGTTGGGCAGCGGTTTCCGAACGCGCGGCTGGCGCTGCTGTCCTCCGACCTGGTGCCGTCGCTGACGGAGATGCGGGCGATCATCAAGGCGATCGAGGCGGGCGAGGCGGACATCGTCATCGGCACGCAGATGGTGGCCAAGGGCCATCACTTCCCGCAGCTCGCGACGGTGGGGATCGTCGATGGCGACCTCGGGCTCGGCCAGGCGGATCCCCGCGCGGCGGAACGCACCTTCCAGCTCCTCTATCAGGTCACCGGCCGTGCGGGCCGGGCGCTGATTGCCGGGCGCGGCTTCGTGCAAACCTACATGCCCGAGCATCCCGTGATGCAGGCGATCATCTCGGGCGACCGCGATGCCTTTATCGAAAACGAGATCCGCCAGCGCCAGGCGGGCCTGCTGCCACCTTATGGCCGGCTGGCGGCACTGGTGATTTCCGCGCGCGACAAGGAACTCGCCGAACTGTTCGCCCGCGATGTCGCCCGCCACGCCCCCGCTGCGCAGCGCATCGAGGTTCTGGGACCCGCCGAAGCGCCGCTGGCCGTCGTACGGGGCCGTCACCGCTGGCGCCTGCTGGTGAAAGCGCCGCGCGATCTCGACCTGCAGGCGTATTTGCGTGCCTGGCTTTCCGGGCTGCCCAAGCCGCCGGCCGATCTGCGGCTGATCGTCGACGTCGATCCCTACAATTTTCTCTGAAAAATGCCGCATATCCCGCACCGAATTTGCGCAGACGGCGGGGCTGGAGCGGGTCTTCCACGATGCCGCATCCGCGTCCTGCGTGCGCCGGTTGATGCGCTGCGCGGCCCATGCTATGCGCGAGGCGAGAACAGGGGGGTGCCCGCGGGTTTTTTCGCGGGCAGATCTGCCGTTGCGACCTATCCAGGCTGCATCGGCGAGAGCATTTTTCCAACTTTGGCGGTCCGGGCGGGCGAGAGCTTCACGTGTCGGCTGATGATCCTATGATGGCGAGCATGGCGGGGCGCTACGCATCCGCCCTGTTCGATCTTGCCAAGGACGAGAAGGCCCTGCCGCAGGTCGAGAAGGACCTCACGCAGTTCGAGGAGCTTCTCAACGGAAGCGACGAGTTGCGCCGGCTGGTCCGCAGCCCGGTCGTCTCGGCCGAGAACCAGGAACGGGCCATCGCCGCCGTGCTGGAACGCGCCGGTATCGCGGGTTTGACGGCCAACTTTCTGCGGCTGATCGCGCGCAACCGGCGCCTGTTTGCCGCGCAGGACATGATCAAGAGCTTCCGCGCCCTGCTGGCGCGCGAGCGCGGCGAGGTGACGGCCGAGGTCCAGTCGGCCCATCCGCTCTCCGAAGATCAGATGACCCTGCTCAAGGACAATCTGCGCGCGTCCGTGGGCAAGGACGTGCAGATCAGCGCGCGCGTCGATCCCAACCTGCTGGGCGGCCTGATCGTCAGGCTCGGCAGCAAGATGATCGACTCCTCGCTGCGCACCAAACTTAACAACCTCAAAGTCGCGATGAAAGGTATCAGCTGATGGATATCCGCGCGTCGGAGATCTCGTCGATCCTCCGGGAGCAGATCAAGAACTTCGGCAAGGAGGCCGAGGTTTCCGAGATCGGCCAGGTGCTGTCGGTGGGCGACGGCATCGCCCGCGTTTACGGCCTCGATAAGGTGCAGGCCGGCGAGATGGTGGAGTTCCAGGGCGGCATCCGCGGCATGGCGCTGAACCTGGAAGCCGACAACGTCGGCATCGTGGTGTTCGGCGACGACCGCGGCATCAAGGAAGGCGACACGGTCAAGCGCACCGGCGCCATCGTCGAGGTGCCGGTGGGCAAGGGCCTGCTCGGGCGCGTGGTCGATGCGCTCGGCAACCCGATCGACGGCAAAGGCCCGATCAAGGCCGAGCGGCGCATGCAGGTCGACGTCAAGGCGCCGGGCATTCTGCCGCGCAAATCCGTGCATGAGCCGATGGCGACCGGCCTCAAGGCCATCGACGCCCTGATCCCGATCGGCCGCGGCCAGCGCGAGCTGATCATCGGCGACCGGCAGACCGGCAAGACCGCCATCATTCTGGATACCTTTTTGAACCAGAAGTCGGTCAACAAGGGCGGCGACGAGAAGGCCAAGCTCTACTGCGTGTACGTGGCCGTGGGCCAGAAGCGCTCCACCGTTGCGCAGTTCGTGAAGGTGCTGGAAGACAACGGCGCGCTCGAATATTCGATCGTCATCGCCGCCACCGCGTCCGATCCGGCGCCCATGCAGTTCCTGGCGCCGTTCGCCGGCTGCACCATGGGCGAATACTTCCGCGACAACGGCATGCACGCGGTGATCGCCTATGATGACCTGTCCAAGCAGGCCGTCGCCTACCGCCAGATGTCGCTGCTGCTGCGCCGCCCGCCGGGCCGCGAAGCCTATCCGGGCGACGTGTTCTATCTCCACTCGCGCCTTCTGGAGCGTGCGGCGAAGCTCAACGACAGCCACAAGGCCGGATCGCTGACCGCGCTGCCGGTGATCGAGACGCAGGCCAACGACGTGTCGGCCTATATCCCCACCAACGTGATCTCCATTACCGACGGCCAGATCTTCCTGGAGACGGACCTCTTCTACCAGGGCATCCGGCCGGCGGTGAACGTCGGCCTGTCGGTGAGCCGCGTCGGCTCCTCCGCGCAGATCAAGGCGATGAAGCAGGTAGCCGGCCGCATCAAGGGCGAGCTGGCGCAGTACCGCGAGATGGCGGCCTTCGCGCAGTTCGGCTCCGACCTCGACGCGGCAACCCAGCGCATGCTGGCGCGGGGCTCGCGCCTGACGGAGCTTCTGAAGCAGCCGCAGTTCTCCCCGCTCAAGGTCGAGGAACAGGTTGCGGTGATCTTCGCCGGCACCCGCGGCTATCTCGATCCGATTCCCGTCGCGGCGGTCGGCAAGTTCGAAGAGCAGCTTCTCCTGCTGCTGCGCGGCGAGGGCGCGGGCATCCTTAAGGACATCGCGGCGAAGAAGGAAATCACTCCCGATACGGAAAAGAAGCTGGTCGAGACGCTCGACAGGTTCGCCAAGAACTTTGCGGCGTAGGCTGGGTGCAGGCTGCGCGTGTCGGTGACGGATTGAGCAGGGATCTGGACGGTCAATGCCAAGTTTGAAGGACCTGCGCAATCGCATCGGCTCGGTGAAGGCGACGCGCAAGATCACCAAGGCCATGCAGATGGTGGCCGCCGCCAAGCTGCGCCGTGCGCAGGAAGCGGCGACGGCCGCGCGGCCCTATGCGGAGCGGATGGAGCGTCTGCTCGCCAACCTCAGCCGCCGGGCGAACCGCGCCAGCGCACCGCGCCTGCTGGTCGGCACCGGCAAGGACGACGTGCACCTCCTGGTCGTGATGACGGCCGAGCGCGGGCTGTGCGGCGGCTTCAACGCCAACATTGCCAAGCTGGCGCGGCAGGACGCGCAGAGACTGCTCGCGGCCGGCAAGACCGTGAAGATCCTGTCGGTCGGCCGCAAGGGTGCCGACAACCTGCGGCGCGACTACGGACGCCAGATCGTCGACCGCGTGGACCTGAAGGGTGTGCGCCAGCTCGCCTATGCCAATGCCGTCGACATCGCCAACAAGGTGCTGGCCCTGTTCGAGGCCGGCGAGTTCGATGTCGCCACGCTGTATTTCGGCGAGTTCAAGTCGGTCATCCAGCAGAAGCCGACGGCGCTGCAGCTCATTCCCCCCAAGGTGCCCGAGCAGGCCGGAGGCAATGGCGCGACGAAGCCGGAGGCCGTCTACGAGTTCGAGCCGGACGAGAACGAGATTTTGAACGAGCTGCTGCCGCGCAATCTGGCGAGCCAGATTTTCCGCGGGTTGCTGGAGAACCAGGCCTCGTTCTTCGGCGCGCAGATGAGCGCGATGGACAGCGCCACGCGCAACGCCGGCGAGATGATCGACAAGCTGACGCTGCGCTACAACCGCCAGCGCCAGGCCAACATCACCAAGGAACTGATCGAGATCATATCGGGCGCGGAGGCGCTCTGAGATCAACAGCGGGCGCCCCGGTGGCGATCCTGCAGCCATGACCGAGAAGGTAGGACGATGACAAGCAACAAAGTGGGCCGTGTTCGCCAGGTGATGGGCGCCGTCGTGGACGTGCAGTTCGATGGCGAGCTGCCGCCGATCCTCAATGCGCTCGAGACCAAGAATCGCGGCAACCGCCTCGTGCTCGAGGTGGCCCAGCATCTCGGCGAGAACTCGGTGCGCACGATTGCGATGGACTCCACCGAAGGCCTCGTGCGCGGGCAGGAGGTGTCCGACACCGGCGAGCCGATCGCGGTGCCGGTGGGCGACGGCACGCTGGGCCGCATCATCAACGTGATCGGCGAGCCGGTGGACGAGGCCGGTCCGGTCCAGCACACGCAGAAACGCGCCATCCACCAGCCGACACCTGCCTATACCGAGCAGTCGACGGAAGCGCAGATCCTGGTGACCGGCATCAAGGTGGTCGACCTGCTGGCGCCGTACGCCCGCGGCGGCAAGATCGGCCTGTTCGGCGGCGCCGGCGTCGGCAAGACGGTGCTGATTCAGGAGCTGATCAACAACGTTGCCAAGGCGCATGGCGGCTATTCGGTGTTCGCCGGCGTCGGCGAGCGCACGCGCGAGGGCAACGACCTCTATCACGAGATGATCGAATCCGGCGTCAACAAGGACCCGAAGAAGAACAACGGCTCCGCCGCCGGCTCCAAGTGCGCGCTGGTGTATGGCCAGATGAACGAGCCGCCGGGCGCGCGTGCGCGCGTGGGCCTGTCGGGCCTGACGGTTGCCGAATACTTCCGCGACCAGGGCCAGGACGTGCTGTTCTTTGTCGACAACATCTTCCGCTTCACCCAGGCGGGCTCGGAGGTGTCGGCGCTGCTGGGCCGCATCCCCTCCGCGGTCGGCTATCAGCCGACGCTGGCGACCGACATGGGCGCGCTGCAGGAGCGCATCACCACCACGCAGAAGGGCTCGATCACCTCGGTGCAGGCGATCTACGTGCCCGCCGACGACCTCACCGACCCGGCGCCGGCCACCTCGTTCGCCCACTTGGACGCCACCACGGTGCTGTCGCGCCAGATCGCCGAGAAGGGCATCTATCCCGCGGTCGATCCGCTCGACTCCACCTCGCGCATGCTGTCGCCGCTGATCGTGGGCGAGGAGCACTATGGTGTGGCGCGGCAGGTGCAGCAGATCCTCCAGCGCTATAAGGCACTGCAGGACATCATCGCCATTCTCGGCATGGACGAGCTGTCGGAAGAGGACAAGCTGGCGGTGGCGCGCGCGCGCAAGATCGAGCGGTTCCTGTCGCAGCCGTTCCACGTGGCCGAGGTGTTCACCGGCGCGCCTGGCGTGTTTGTCCAGCTTGCCGATACGATCAAGGGGTTCAAGGGATTGTGTGCCGGCGACTACGACCATCTGCCGGAACAGGCGTTCTACATGGTCGGGACCATCGAAGAAGCCGTCGCCAAGGCGGAGAAGCTGGCCGAGGCGGCATAACCCAAGGGAGTTGAGGGCATGGCCACAGACGGGAAATTCGGAAGCTGCTGCGAAGCCCTGAAAGACGCGATGGAGAGCGACGAGTTCGAGCCGCTCATCGCCGCCGAAGACGGCGTCCTCTACATGTCGATCGGGTTCATCGAGCAAGAGCAGCAGGATGATCCGAACATGATCGACCATCCGGTGTACTTCTGCCCGTTCTGCGGCAAGGGCCTGCAGACCCCCGAGGAGGTCGAGGCCAAGACCGGCGAGAAGTGAAGACAGCGCCGGCTGTCCCGGCGGGATTCCTCAAACCACACGTTACAAGATGGCAGGCACGTTCAAGTTCGAGCTGGTAACACCGGAGCGCATGGCACTTTCCGAGGACGCGGCGCAAGTCGTGGTTCCCGGCGTGGAAGGCCAATTCACGGTGCTGCCGGGGCACGCGCCTGTCATTTCCGCCCTGCGCCCGGGCGTCATCGAGGCGACGCTCGGCGACAGCCGCAAGACGCGCCTGTTCGTGAAGGGCGGCTTTGCGGAAGTTGATGCGGACCACCTGACCATCCTGGCGCAGCGCGCTCTCGACGTTGCCTCTATGGACGCAGCCACCATTGCCGAGGAGCTGCGCGACGCCGAGGCCGAACTGGCCGCCGCCGGCGACGATCGGATCAGGCTGGCCGCCTCCTCTGCCGTTGAGCAGTTGAAAGCGCTGCAGCGGTAGTCCAATCTGGCCTTGGCGGGGGAGCCGCCGCGTCTCTCAGTCTGTGAGCGCCCGGGAAAGACTTCTCGGGCGCCTGCTGTGCGGGGGAGCGGCCGGGCGCCCGCATCAGTGGCTCGCTTGGTGGCATCATGATCCCATTACTCAAAGGCCTTCGCGTCCTCGACCTGACCTCGGTCATCCTCGGTCCGTATGCGACGCAGATCCTCGGCGACCTCGGCGCCGAGGTGATCAAAATCGAGGCGCCGGAGGGGGACAGCATGCGCCCGGTTTCGCCGACGGCGCTTCCGGGGCTGAGCGCGATCTTCGCCAACTGCAACCGCAACAAGCGCTCCGTGGTGCTTGACCTCAAGAGCGAGGACGGCCGGGCCGCGCTGAAGAAGCTTCTGCCGGGCGCCGACGTCTTCGTGCACAACATGCGCCAGGAGGCCATGGACAAGCTCGGCTTCACCTTCAAGGCTGTGCGCGAGATCAATCCCAGGATCGTCTATGCCGCCGCCGTCGGCTTCGGACGGCACGGGCGCTATGCCGGCAAGCCGGCGTATGACGACGTGATCCAGGCCGCCTCGGGCTTCGCCGGCCTGTTCCAGATGCGCGACGGCGCGCCGGTCTATGCCCCGAGCATCGCCGCCGACAAGGTATCCGGCCTGCATCTCACCTACGCGGTGCTCGCCGCGCTGCTGCACCGCGAGCGGACGGGACAGCCGCCGGGCTACGTCGAGGTGCCGATGTTCGAGCTGATGGCGGCCTTCAGCCTGTGCGAGCATCTGGGCCCCGCCACCTTCGATGAGGACGGCAAGGTCGGCTATGCCCGAGTGCTGTCGACCGGACGCCGGCCGTACAAGACGAAGGATGGCTGGATCGGCGTGCTTCCCTACACGCAGCGCAACTGGACCAAGGTGCTGACGGAGATCGGCCGCACCGAGGTGATCGAGGCCGAATGGTTCACCAACGCGACCGAGCGCAGCCGCCGCATCGACGACCTCTACGACATGCTCGCCGCCGCCCTGCCCGCGCGCTCCACGGCCGACTGGCTTGCCACCTTCGAACGCCTTGATATTCCCTGCCAGCCGGTGCGCACGCCGGCGGACCTGATGAACGATCCGCACCTGGAAGACGTGGGATTTTTCACCCCAGGCTTTGCCTCCGAGACTCCGGTGGTGCGGACGCTGCGCCAGGCGGTCAACGTGGAAGGGGTGCGGGTCGAGCCGGATCTCGCGCCGCCTCTTCTTGGCGCAGATACGGCCAGCGTGCTGGGAGAGGCGGGAGTTGGCGCTACGGCGAGCGTAAAATCCTAGCCGGATGCAGTCAGTCCGCCTTGGCGTGCACCACGACGACGGTGGTGTTGTCCTGATGCTCATCGGCCGCTGCCTCAACGGCGCTCAGCAGCGCGTCGGCGATGGCCCCCGGCTCCTTGTCTTCATGCGCCGTAACGGTGCGCAGAATGTCCGGCGTGCGCAGGGTGTGGATGCCGTCGCTCGCCAGGATGATGATGTCGTCGGCCTCCACGGCCAGCGGGCGTCGCGAGCGGTCGATCAGATCGATTTCGCCGCCGGTCAGCGCCGAGCGCAGAAAATGCCGGCGCGGATCATTGCGCGCCGACTCCCAGCTGATTTTGCCCGAAGCGGCCAGCTTGTCGATCTCGGGCGCCAGCGAATGATCCTCGTTGAGCAGCACGATCTCGCCTTTGCGCACAAGGAAAAGCGGGCTGTCGCCGACGCTGACCCATTCGACGCCAGCGGGGCCAAAGGCGACCCCGACCATCGTGCAGCCCATGCCGCTCAGCGTGGGATCGCTCGCCGAGCATTCGCCGATTGCGGCGTTGGCAAGCTGGAGCGCCTCATACAGACGCGCCGGAACATCGCCGGATGACAGCTCGAATGCCCGTCCGAAAATGCGGCACGCCGTCGTGCTGGCAAGCGCACCCCCGGCATGGCCGCCCATGCCATCGGCAAGTGCGGCAATGACGTGAACGCCGCCCGCGGGTTGTTCCTCGCTGGCTTGGACAAAGGTGGAATCTTCCTGATAGCTCCTCGCACCTTTGCTTGCGCGCGTTGCGTACCTGAATACCACCGCTATTCCTTGAGCTCGGAAAGTTCAGACCAGTCGAACTCTTCCCCGCAGAAGGGAACGAACGCGAGCTGAGTGCGCCCCATGGTGATCACGTCCATGGCTTGCAGGCGCACCGCTCCCGTCGGCTTCTTGTCATTGACGGCGACGATATTGGTCTTGGACAGGTTCGGTACGAACAGGAAGGAGCGGTCGCTCGAATCGTAACGGATGTAGGCCTGCTCCTCGGAGGAGATGGCATCGTCGCCGAAGTCGATCGGAATGCGCTGCGACTTGCTGCGTCCGACCGAGTTGTTGCCTTCGTGGATCGGACGGTAAGCGCCGAGGCCCGGACCACCGACGACGACCAGCCAGCCGACGACCGGGTCCTGATGAAACATGGTGCGCGTCACCTTGGTCTTGCCGCGCAGGGCCTGCGTCTTCGGGGCTTCCGTCGCCGGTGTGCTGGTGGCGGCTTGCCGCGGCAGGTCGCGCACGGCTCTCGTTGTCGGCTCGTACGGCTCGCGCACCGGCGCCTTGGCCTCGCGCACGGCGTCCGCGGCGCTGACCTTTTCGGGAACCGGCCGCGCGATGGGCGGCGCGGCATAATCGGCGCCGGGGGGTGCGGCGCGGTCGCGTTCCGCGGTATGCCGGGGAAGGATCTCCGTGCGCTCGCCGATGGTGACGACCTCGCCGGTCGCATCGCGGCTGGCCGCGTTCAGGGCGTCGCGAAGCGAGCCCAGGATGCGATTCGGCATCGATTCGCCTTGCGCCTTCGGCTTGTCGCCCGGCGGGCGCTTGCTGTCCTTCATATCGCTCTCCCTCTGCGCAAAGATTGGGTCCGCTGGTTCGATGGGCGCGCTTTCGAAACGCAGCCGCGCGCGCCCGAGCTCGATCAGATCGCCGTCGACGAGCTGCGCCTGGGCCATCCGCATGCCATTCACGCGCAAGCCGTTGCCTTTTTCCCCGCTGACGTCGGTAATGACGAACGTCTCGCCGGCGGTGCGCTGTATGACAGCGTGATAACGGTGCACGGAGGTGTCCGGCAAGCGTATATCGTTGTCCTGGTGGCGACCAATGCGCACGAACTGTCCCGATAGCGGATGAGCAGCGGCAGCGGGATCGCCCTCGATCGACAGCCACGCCTGGTTGGGCCACGCGGGAATCGGCGGCTCGGCCGTCGCCTGTGGTATCTGCTGCGCAAGCTGTGCCTTTTGCAGCTCTGCCTGCTGGAGGAGACGGCGCGTCTTCTCGCGCGAGGCCTTGCGAACTGCGAACGATATGAACGCCACGAGCGGCACAACCAGCAGCAGGCTCAAGGCGACAAGGAGAATTGGAACACGCTGGTAACCCGCCTCCAGCAGCCCGACCAGGCGAGCAATCAGCCAAGCTGCAGTATCATTCCCCGCAGTTCCCATGACCACCGGGACGACAACAACAAGCGGCGGAGCAGCACGAACAATCACGAGGCGCAGTCCTGTATCCAACCAGAAATACTGGCTCCAGATGACGGCAGCAGAATGACTTATCTCATTGAGGCCTGGAGCGGGAACCAGGATATGCGCGCCACTCATCGTCTCGCCACATTATTGGACCCAATTGGTCGCAGTTTCCCTCTCGTTTGGTGCATGGACGGCGGTTGCTGCTGCTGGGAACAACGAAGGAGTCTATAGTCGCCGGGCGGGGGCGAATCCCCGGACACGCTCGCGGGCGTGGGCTGTAATGGGGAAGGCGATGCAACCCAAGCCGGCGTCGGGCACGAACCTTCTGGCCCTGCCAGAAGGGACGGAGCTCGTCTCCGACTATCGAATCAAGCGGGTGCTCGGCGCTGGCGGATTCGGCATCACCTACCTCGCCGATGAGATCGCGCTCGCCCGGCTCGTTACCATCAAGGAATATTTTCCGGCCGATTTTGCCGCCCGCAACGGCAACACCAATGTGGCGCCCCGTTCGCGGGACTGTGCCGACGACTACGGCTGGGGGCTCGATCGCTTCATCGAGGAAGCGCAGACGCTGGCGCGCTTCGTGCACCCCAACATCGTGCGCGTGTATCGCTATTTCCGCGCCAACGACACCGGCTACATGGTGCTGCACTTCGAGGAGGGCACCAGTCTCAAGTCGTGGTTGCGGAACCTCAAGCGTGCGCCACGCCAGCGCGAGCTCGACCAGATCATCGTCCCGCTGCTCGATGCCCTCGAGTTCATTCACAAGGGCAACTTCCTGCATCGCGATATCGCGCCGGACAACATCATCATCCGCGCGGACGGCGTACCCGTTCTGATCGATTTCGGCTCGGCGCGGGGTGAGATCGCCTCGCATTCGAAGACAGTGAGCGCGCTCGTCAAGCCGGGGTACAGTCCGTTCGAGCAGTATGCCACCACCGCCAGCATGCAGGGACCATGGACGGACATCTACGCCCTGGGCGCGACGCTCTATCACGCGATCGTCGGCAACCGGCCGCCCGATGCACCCTCGCGCATGGTCAACGATGAATACGTGCCGGCGCGGGAGGCGGCACTTGGCGCCTACCGCAAATCATTCCTTCAGGCCATCGATGACGCGCTGAAGCTGGAGGTTACCGAGCGGCCGCAATCCATCTCCGAGTGGCGCAAGCAGCTTCTGATGCCCGATCCCAAGCGTGACGCGGGGCGGCTCGGCCTGCGGCTCCCGCTCGCGCGCACGGTCTCGCGCGTCAAGACGCTGGCGCTGCCGACGCCGGCGCCGAAAAAGGAAGCGAAGGCCGTCGCTGCTTCCGGTCCTGAGGCGGTCGCGCTGGCGCCGTCTCCCGATGTGCCCCCGCCGCCGGACGTGCCGCAGGCCAGGGCGCAGCTCTTCGACTTCATCGAGGCGTTGAAAAAGCGCAGGGCACCCGTGCCCGCGCCGAAGCAGAAAAGCGCGCCTTCGGTGCCCCCTGGCGCGCTGCGCAAGAAGCGCACCGCGCCGCGCAAGAAAGCCGCAGCAAAGGGCGGGAAAGAGCCTTCGGTCCCGGCGGCACAAAAACCTTCGCCGGAGCGGGCACCGGGCGGCTTGGGGTATGGTCCCCAGCCCTCGTCAGCACCGCCGCGCAAGCCCGCGCCGCCGGAGGCCAAGGCGGCCGAGCCGGCAGCGAAAGCGCCGGCGCAGCCTGCGCCGAAGGTCGAGCGGCGGCCTCCGCCGCGCCCGCGTCGCATGCGGCCGTGGTACATCCCCTCGCGCGGCGTGCGCTCCAACCTCTACAAGCTGGCCATCGGCCTCGGCATCGCCGCGCTCGCGGTCGCCTATCAAGACAAGCTGCCGCAGTACGAAGGACGTGGCGCGAGCGTCGTGTCCAGCCAGACGGCGGATCTCGCCCAACCTCTGCTGCTCACCGGCCACACGGGACCGGTGCTGGCCGTGCAGAGCGGAGACCAGGGCCGATGGACCGTGTCGACAGGTTCGGATGGCACCTTGCGCGTGTGGAACGCTGTAGAAGGGACGCTGCTGCGCACGATCGAGCTGGACGAAGGCGCGGCCACCGCGCTGGCCGTCAGGCAGCGCCGCGCGCTGACAGGTCACGCCGGTGGCCAGGTCGTGCTGTGGGACATCGAACGTGCCGAGAAGCTGAAGGTGTTTCAGCAGGGGAGCGCGCCGGTGGTGTCACTGGCGTTCCTCGGGGACGGGGAGGAGTTCGCCGCCGCGGACAAGAACGGCACCGTCGCCATTTTCGATGTGCGCGGACCGGCGGCGCCCGCCGCCTCGATCCCCCAAGAGCGCGTCACGCCGGGACCGCTGGTCGTGGCGTCCCAGGCGCGCGGCTACATTGCAACGGGCGGCTTCGACCGCTTCGTGCGGCTGTGGGAAGCGCAAACGCACGCCTTGATTCGCACCTACGGCATTCGCTCCGGCGAGCTTTCGGCGCTCGATATCGCGCCCGACGGCCGCTATATCGCCGGGGCCGGCAGCAACGGATCGATCTGGATCTGGTCGACCTCATCGTCGCGTACCGTGCGCGCGTTGAAGGCGCCTGATGGCGGCATTACCGCGATTGCGCTGGCACCGGCCGAACGATTGCTCGCCACCGCCGACCGGGCCGGCAACGTGCGGCTTTGGAACCTGCGCAACAGCCGGAATATACGCACGTTCCCTGCCGGGAGCGGGCCGCTGCAGGCCGTCACCTTCTCGGCCGACGGCCGGCGGATCATGGCGGCCGGCCAGGACGGCGCGATTCGCGTATGGAATGTCGCGACGCCGGTGCCAATCAACTAGGCAGGTGCCGGCGGTTGGTCCGCACCTTAATCCGCTACCCAGCCCCCACCGAATCGATGCAAGGGAAGCCTCGCCCGGCATCGTCGATCGTGCTGCGAGTCCGAGCCGTGCCGGCCCGCCAAGGAGGCATCGCGATGGCCAATTTTCCCACCCACATCGCCATTGGCACCGTGGTCAGCGGCGCGCTGGCGACCGTGACGGTTGCCGCCGACATGGTGGCACCGGAGAACATCGTGGCGGTGACGCTGGCGGGCGTGCTCGGCTCGGTGCTGCCCGATATCGATCTCAAGGATTCCCGCCCGAGCCGGGCGATGTTCGCTGGGCTGGGCGTGTTCTTCTCCTTCGCCGTACTGTTCAGCCTCGAGCGACGATATTCCATTGCCGAAATGCTGGTGCTGTGGCTCGGCACTCTGTTTCTCATCCAGTACGTGGCGCAAATCATCTTCCACCGCTTCAGCGCGCATCGCGGCATCTGGCACTCGATCGTGGCGGGCTTGTTCTGCGCGTGTGTGACGGCGCTCGTTTACAAGCGCCTGCTGCGCCGCGACGAGGCTGTCGCCTGGCTCGCCGGCGGCTTCATGTTCATCGGCTATCTCACGCACCTCGTGCTTGACGAGATCTACTCGGTCGACGTGATGGATACACGTATCAAGTCGTCGTTCGGCACCGCGCTGAAGATCGTTGACCCGCGCCATCCCGCCGCGTCCGGTGCGATGGTCATCGCGCTGATCCTGGCGTTCATCGCGGCGCCGCCGATGAAGTCCTTCGTCACGGCGCTGAGCTCGCGTACGCTGTGGAGCAGCCTGCAGCAGCGATTGCTGCCGCAAGAGACGTGGTTCGGCGCCATGGCAGTGTTGACCGACTGGCCGTTGCGGGGCCGCGCGGAAGCCCCCGCTGCCGCCACGGCCATCACGACGGGATCGATCGTGCCGTCGCCCAAGGAAGCCCAGCCCTCACTGAGCGCGGACAAGTAGCACGCCGGCCAGCACCAGGCAGGCAGCGGCGATGCGCACGGTGCGCAGCGGCTCGCGCAGCAGCAGTGTGCCCAGCACTGCGGCGAACAGCACGCTGGTCTCGCGCAGCGCGGCCACAAGAGCGATCGGTGCAACCGTCATGGCCCACACCACAATGACATAGGCCGCCACCGATAGCGCCGCGCCGCCGAGCGCGATGGGCCAGTGGGCCTTGCACTCCTCTGTCAGCTTGGAGCCGATGGCGGCGCGGCCGTAGATTGCCATCGCCGCGCCTGCGAGCACAAAAAGCCACGTCGTGTACGCGACAGCGTCCCCCGCGCGACGGGCGCCGATGCCGTCGACAAGGGTGTAGGAGGCGATCGTCAACGAGGTCAGGAGGGCGAAAGTGACGGCCTGGCCGTTGAAGCGCTGCAGCGCGCGCCCGCCTTTGACCGCCAGTAGCAGGATGCCGGCGGCAAGCACCAGGATGCCCGTTGTACCGCGTGTTCCAAGCTGCTCGCCGAGCCAGTAGGTGGCAAGGACCGCGGTGATCAGCGGCGCCGTGCCGCGCGCAATCGGGTAGACCTGCCCGAGATCGCCGACGCGATAGGCCGCCGACAGGCCAAGGAAGTAGCCGACGTGAATCGTTGCTGAGGCCAACAGGTATGGCCAGGCAGCGGCGCGCGGTATGCCGGAATAGACCGCGAGCGGCGCCGCGACCACCGCGGACGCCACGGCCACCAGCGTGGTGGCGACACGAGGCTCCGCGCGGATCTTCAGCAGCGCATTCCAGCCCGCGTGGAAGACGGCCGCCGACAGCACAGCCAGAAAGACGAGAGGGTCCATGCGCGTCGATGGCCTTCAGCTGCCAGCCGGCACGCACCGAATCGCCGGCGCGACTTGCCCGGTCTGGTCAAGGGCGAATGCAAAACACGTCAGGCGGGACGGGTTCGGAGCGGACGTGGAACGTGGAGGTGGACCGCGCCCCATTTGAGCGGCCCTGGCAGCGTATGACAGTTCGATGAATATTGAGGCAGAATGGCAACGCTTGGCAAGCTTCCCATCCGCGGGCGGGCGGTCCGGATATTGCGGCGCACCGGCTTCGCAATCTCTCTAAGAGATTGCGGCTCCATGCGGTTTCAGCTTCAACCGCCTCGGTCGCGGCGGACCCGGCGCCGCGTTCTGCGCGCCCTAAGTCCGCTTGACGGACTGTCGCAGTTCACACGTGATCTGGTAGTGTAAGGGTACTGGCGGAATGCAAACGACAGGGAGTGGTCATGCCGATCAATTGGGCAGACATTCAGTGGATGGCCGTCGGGCTGCTGGGGGGACTGGCGTTCATTTCCTCCCTGATCGGCCACTCGCTGACACGCAACGCATTCGTCGGCGCGATCATCACCGTCATCATCTTCGCGGCCGTGTACATCGCCTGGAACTATTATCCGCATCCGACGGTGTTGCCGGGCATCCGCTTCCCTGAGTACCCAAGGGTGTAGCCGGCGGGAAGACGCGCCCTCCAGACAGTTGCACGGCGCCGGCCGGGCGAACCATGGCCCGGCCGCGGACCAGTGTGCTTGACGCTTCGCGTTGCGGTTTCGGCGGCCGCATCTCCATCGGCGCATGACGTTGGCGAGGGGCGTGGGTCCCTCGATTGTGGCGTGGTCGCCGGCTGCCCATGGCGTGGGAAAGCTGGCCGGGCTGGGCCCCCTAGCCGAGCGTACGAGCGTCCGCCGGGTTCCTTCGCTCCTGCGTGGAGGTGTGGCCGGTTCGGCCGCGTCTCCTGACCGCAACCGGAGCCGAAACGCATTCGCGAGCCCGCCGGGCGCAGGTGGCGGGTCGTCGCGTTGGGCAATGGCTCGCACCAGGACGCCCTTTCGCGAACGTCGGGGAAGTGTGCTAGGCAGGACTTCTCGAAAGGAGCTGGATGGAACCACGCGAAGCAATGGAAAACGACAAGACTGGCGAAATCGCCCAGGCGCAATTTCGCAAGGTGATGGGCTCCTTTCCCACCGGCATCACGGTCATCACGGCCGAGAGCCGGGGCGAGATCCGGGGCATGACGGCCAACGCGTTCATGTCGGGGTCCCTGCATCCGCCGCTTTGCATCGTGTCGGTGGCGAAGCGCGCGCGCATGCACGTTCACCTCGTTGAGGCCGGTCATTTCGGCGTGAGCATTCTCGGCCAGGGCCAGGAGCACCACAGCGCTCATTTCTCGGGGAGGCCGGTCGCGGGTTTCACGCCCGCATTCATGCGCCTGGGGCAGACGCCAGTGCTCCGCGACGCCAGCGCAACGATCGCCGCCGATACGGTGGCGCGCCACGACTGCGGCGATCATTCGATATTCGTCGGCCACGTCGTTCACCTTCAGGCACACGGCAGGGTGCCGCTCGTCGTTCACGACGGGCGCTACGCCTCGCTGAAATACCTGCAGGAGGCTCCGCCCGAACCGGTGGCGGATTTCTGGTAACGGCGGAGTGGGCGGGTCAGTCCGCTACCTGCTCAGCGCATAGTCCGTTGCGGACCGAAACGCATAGGCAGCGTTCTGGCCCTCGATGAAGCTCACCTTGAAGCCCGCCTCGGCCGCCGCGATGCGCTCCTGCGGCGTGCCGTGATGATCCGGGCTGTTGAATTGCGTGTCGCCGCTGCTCCAGATGTCCTTGCCCGCGGTCCACAGGGAGACCTGCGGGTTCTCCCTCTTGCGCAGCCCAAGATAGTATCCCGCCAGGAAATCGGCGTGGAGTTCCATGCGCTTTACGTTCTTTTGTCCGGCGCGAACCTTGTCCATTTCTCCTGAGTAGAAAAGCCAGATGTGTGCAAATTCGTGCGCGGCGGTCCACATCACGGCGCCGCCGGACCCATCGAG
>DASZQG010000041.1:0-10528 GCA_035550075.1 Hyphomicrobiaceae bacterium
TCAGGAGCCGATGACGTCGCTCAACCCGGTGTTGAAGATCGGGCTGCAGATCACGGAGCCGCTCACCATCCACCTCGGCATGAGCGAGGAGGAAGCCAGCAAGCGCGCGGTCGAGCTGCTGACGCTGGTCGGCATCACCGATCCGGAAAGCCGGCTACGCCAGTATCCGCACGAGCTGTCGGGCGGCATGCGCCAGCGGGTGATGATAGCCATCGGGCTCGCCTGCAATCCCAAGCTGCTGATCGCCGACGAGCCGACCACCGCGCTGGACGTGACGATCCAGGCGCAGATCCTGGAGCTGATGAAAGACCTGTCGCGGCGGCTGGGCGTTGCCGTGATCATCATCACGCACAATCTCGGCATCGTCGCGCGCTACGCCGACCGCGTGAACGTGATGTACGCGGCCCGGCTCGCCGAGAGCGGCACGGCCGAGCGCGTGTTCGGCCGGCCGCTGCATCCTTACGCGCGCGGCCTGCTGAGCGCGGTGCCGCGTCTCGACCGCGGCCGCAGCGTCAAGCTCGCCACCATCGAGGGTGTGCCGCCCAACCTGCTCGATCCGCCGTCCGGATGCCGGTTCCGCCCGCGCTGCCGATTTGCCATCGACAAGTGCCTGCAGAGCCCGCCGCTCGCCGAGGCCGAGCCCAAGCATTTCGTTGCCTGCCACCGCGTGGCGGAAATCGAGGCGCTCGATCCGATCGCGACGCTGGGCTCCGTCGAGCACAAGGGGCCTCTCAACGGAGCCGGCCAGACCGCCGACCCTATCCTCGACATCCGCGGCGCCACCAAGTTTTTCAGCGTGTGGGCGGGGTTTGGCCGCGCCGCCAAGGTGGTGCGCGCCGTCAACGACGTGTGGATCGATATCCCGCGCGGCGAGACGCTGGGGCTGGTGGGCGAGTCCGGCTGCGGCAAGTCCACCCTCGGCCGGCTGGTGCTGCGCCTGGAGGAACCTACGAGCGGCGAAATCCGTTTCGAAGGCGCCGACCTAGCTCCACTCAAGCGCGCCGAGATGACCGCGGTGCGCAAGAAAATGCAGGTGATCTTCCAGGATCCGTATTCTTCGCTCAACCCGCGCATGACCGTCGGCCAGATCATCGCCGAGCCGATCCGCGTGCACGACATTCTGCCGAAGGCCAAGATTCCCGATCGCGTCTCCGAGCTGCTCAATCTCGTCGGGCTGTTCCCGTATATGGCGCTGCGCTACCCGCATGAGCTGTCCGGCGGACAGCGCCAGCGGGTGGGGATAGCCCGCGCGCTCGCCGTCGATCCGCGCGTCATCGTCTGCGACGAGGCCGTCTCCGCCCTCGACGTGTCGATCCAGGGCCAGGTCATCAACCTGCTGGAAGACCTGCAGCAGAAGCTCGGCCTCACCTTCCTGTTCATCGCCCACGATTTGGCGGTCGTTCGTCACATCTCCACCAAGGTGGCGGTGATGTACCTCGGCCGCATCGTCGAGTACGCGGTGGCCGGCGAGCTGTTCGCCAATCCCAAGCATCCCTACACGCAGGCGCTGCTCGCTGCGGCGCCCGTGCCCGACCCGGTGATCGAGCGCACCCGGCCGCGCACCATCATCAAGGGAGAATTGCCAAGCCCGCTCAATCCGCCACGCGGCTGCGTCTTCCACCCGCGCTGCCCGCTGGCGACCGAAGAGTGCAAGCAGGCGGTCCCGACCACGCGCGAGCTGGCGCCGGGGCACACGGTGGCCTGCATTCACGCCTGACAAAATCAGGCAGGTTCAAACACGAGCATGCAACGGCGCATCACGTCCGGAGGAACCAAAACCAGAGGGGTCACGGGCAAGCTCCGGGCGGCAGCGGCGGCCTGCGTCACGGCCATGGCGCTGGACGCGGGTGCGGTGGCTGCGCAGACGCCGGTCGCGGGTGGCACGCTCAACTTCGGAGTGGTCGCCGAGCCTGCCAACTACGATTGCCACGCCTCCAGCTCGTTCGCGCTCATCCATCCGATCGCGCCGCACTATTCGCTGCTCGTGAAGTTCGATGCGCGGCACTACCCCAGCGTCATACCCGACCTTGCGGAGCATTGGTCGGTGTCGGCCGACGGGCTCACCTACATCTTCAAGATCCGCCGGGGCGTGACGTTCCACGACGGCTCGTCGCTGACCTCCGCCGACATCAAGGCCAGCTACGAGCGCATCATCAACCCGCCGCCCGGCGTTGTCTCGGTGCGCAGGACCTACTACGCGGGCATCGACCGCATCGAAACGCCGGATCCCTTCACGGTGGTGTTTACGCTGAAGACCCCGACGGCGGGCATGCTCGAAGCGTTCGCCTCGCCGTTCAACTGCATCTACAGTGCAGCGCGGCTGAAGGAGAATCCGCGCTATCCCGAGGCTGAGATCCTCGGCACCGGTCCCTTCACCTTTGCCGAGCACATCAAGGGCGCGAGCTGGACCGGCAGGCGCTTCGGCAACTATTTCATGCCGGGCCGGCCCTACCTCGACGGCTACAAGGCGTTCTTCGTCAAGCCACAGGGCGTGGTGCCGGGCATCCTCGGCGGCCAGTTCGACGCCGAGTTCAGCAGCCGCACCCCGCCGGAAGAGGTCCAGCTTCGTGACAAGATGAAGACCGACCTGACGGTGCACGAGGGGCATGGGCTCAGCAACCTATCGATCATTTTCAACACGCAGCGCAAGCCCTTCAACGACGTGCGCGTGCGCCAGGCGCTGAGCATGGCGATCGACCGCTGGGGCGGTGCGGCCGCGCTGTCGAAGATCTCGCCGCTCAAGTATGTCGGCGGCATCATGCGGCCGGGCTATGCCATGGCGCTGCCTGAGACGGAGCTGGTAAAGCTGCCTGGATTTTCCAGGGACGTCGATGCTGCGCGCGAGCGCGCCAAGAAATTGCTGGCGGCCGCAGGCATAGAGAACCTCAAGTTCAAGCTGCTTAACCGCGACTCGCCTCGCGCCTTTGCGCCCGGCGCCAGCTACGTCGTCGACCAGTGGCATCGCATCGGCGTGACGGCCGAGCAGGAGCCGCTCGATAACGCGCGCTATCAGGACCTGCTGGGGTCGGCCGATTTCGATGTCGCCATCGGCTTGCAGGTCAACGCCGTAGACGATCCGACCGCGCAGTTCGCCACGGTCCTGTCCAGGAGGGCGTCCGCCAGCGGCTTCTCCGGCCACGCCGATACGCACATCGACGAGCTTTTTGCCAAGCAGCAGCACATGCTCGATCAGGCTCAGCGCACCCTGATCGTCAACGATATGGAGCGCTACGCGCTGGTGCAGGCCTACAGCGTCCCGCTGCTGTGGTGGCAGCGCATCGTCGTCTACCACAAGAAGATTCAGGGCTGGTACATGACGCCAAGCCCCTACCTAGGGCAGGACCTCTCGACCGTCTGGCTCGACGAGCGTTGACCGCAGAGGGCCGCGTCAGCTGGCAAGCCGCGCCTCCACGGCCTTGAGCGCGGCCTCCGCCTTGGAGCCATCGGGGCCGCCGGCCTGCGCCATGTCGGGCCGTCCCCCGCCGCCTTTGCCGCCGAGAGCCTCCGCGCCGGCCTTCACCAGGTCGACGGCATTGATGCGCTTGGTCAGGTCCTCGGTCACGCCGACGGCGAGTCCCGCCTTCCCATCCTCGGTGACGCCGACGATTGCCACCACGCCCGAGCCGATCTGCTTCTTGCCGTCGTCGATCAGGCCGCGCAGGTCCTTCGGGTTGAGCCCGTGCACGAGCCGCGCCAGCAGTTTGACGTCGCCGACGGTGCGCACGGCCGCGCCGGCGCCGTCGACAGGACCGGCCCCGCCCAGCGCGATCTGCTTTCTCGCCTCTCCGAGCTGCCGCTCGAGCTGGCGGCGCTCTTCCAGCAGGGTGCTGACGCGCTCCACAACGTCTTCGGGCTTGGTGCGTAGCAGGCTCGCCAGCTCGCGCATGCGCCGGTCCTGCTGGGCGAGGTAGGCGCGCGCGCCCTCGCCGGTCAGCGCCTCGACGCGACGCACGCCGGCAGCGCTCGCGCTCTCGGCCACGATCTTGACGAGGCCGATGTCGCCGGTGCGCGCAACGTGCGTGCCGCCGCACAGCTCCACCGACCAGGCCTTGTTGGCCTTCAGTCCGCTTTCGCCGATGCCCATCGACACCACGCGCACTTCATCGCCGTACTTCTCGCCGAACAGCGCCATGGCGCCGGTCTCCAGCGCGTCCTCCAGCGCCATCAGCCGTGTCTCCACCGGCGCATTCTGCAGGATGAAGGCATTGGCCATGTCCTCCACGGCCTTCACCTCATCGGGACTCATCGGCTTGGTGTGCGAGAAGTCGAAGCGAAGGCGTTCCGGCTCCACCAGCGAGCCCTTCTGCGCCACGTGGGTCCCGAGCACCTGGCGCAGCGCCTCATGCACAAGGTGGGTGGCGGAATGGTTGGCGCGCGTGGCAGTGCGGCGGGCGTGGTCGACAACCAGCTCGACGCCGTCACCGACTTTGAACGCGCCCGCCTCGACGCGGCCCAGGTGCACGAACATATCGCCCAGCTTCTTCTGCGTATCGGTGACGCGGAACAGGGCGCCTTTGGGACCCTTGATGACGCCGCGGTCGCCGACCTGCCCGCCCGATTCGCCATAGAACGGCGTCTGGTTGAGCACGATGGCGGCCTCGTCGCCGGCCTTCAGGCTTTTCGCCTCCGCGCCGTCCTTGACGATGGCGCGCAGCTCGCCCTGGGCCGTCTCGGTGTCGTAGCCGAGGAAGTCGGTGGCGCCTACGCGCTCCTTGATCTCGAACCAGACGGTTTCCGTCGCCGCCTCGCCCGAGCCGCGCCACGCCTTGCGCGCCTCCGCCTTCTGCTTCTCCATCGCCGTCTCGAAGCCGGCGAGGTCAACGCTTATGCCACGTGACTTCAGCGCATCCTGCGTCAGGTCGAGCGGAAAACCGTAGGTGTCGTAAAGCCGGAACGCGGTCTCGCCCGAAAGCACTTGGCCCTTCTTCAACCTGGCGCTTGCTTCTGACAGCAGGCCGAGGCCCTTCTCCAGCGTCTTGCGAAAGCGCGTCTCCTCGAGCTTCAGCGTCTCGGTGATGAGCGGCTGCGCACGCACCAGCTCGTGATAGGTCTCGCCCATTTGCTGCACGAGGGCCGGCACCAGCCGGTACATCAGCGGCTCTCTGGCACCCAGCAGGTGCGCGTGGCGCATGGCGCGGCGCATGATCCGGCGCAGCACGTAGCCGCGCCCGACATTGGAGGGCAGCACGCCTTCCGCGATCAGGAAGCAGGACGCGCGCAGGTGGTCGGCAATCACGCGGTGGCTGGCCTGATGCTCGCCCCTGGCCGGAACTCCGGTGGCCGCTTCCGACGCGGCGATCAGCGCCCGGAACAGGTCGATCTCGTAGACTGACTGCACGCCCTGCAGGATGGCGGCCATGCGCTCCAGCCCCATGCCGGTGTCGATCGACGGCCGCGGCAGCTCGATGCGGTCGCCGGGCGCGCGCTGCTCGTACTGCATGAACACGAGGTTCCAGAACTCGAGGAAGCGGTCGCCATCCTCGTCCGGGCTGCCGGGCGGGCCGCCTGGCACCTTGTCGCCCTGGTCGATGAAGATTTCGGAGCACGGCCCGCACGGGCCGGTCTCGCCAGCCGACCAGAAATTGTCGGAGGTCGAGATGCGGATGATCTTGTCGTCGGAGAAGCCCGCCACCTTCTTCCACAGGCGATAGGCCTCCTCGTCGTTGTGATAGATGGTGACGAGCAGGCGTTTGGGGTCGAGCGCGAAGTGTTTGGTGACCAGCTCCCAGGCGAGCGGGATCGCCGTCTCCTTGAAGTAGTCGCCGAAGGAGAAGTTGCCGAGCATTTCGAAGAACGTGTGATGGCGGTTGGTGTAGCCCACGTTGTCGAGGTCGTTGTGCTTGCCGCCAGCGCGTACGCATTTCTGCGAGGAGGCGGCGCGGGCATAGGCGCGGGTCTCCTGGCCGGTGAACACGTTCTTGAACGGCACCATCCCGGCCGATGTGAACATCAGCGTGGGATCATTGCGCGGCACCAGCGGCGCCGACGGCACCACCTCGTGGCCGTTCTTGCGAAAGAATTCGAGAAACGTGGACCTGATCTGGTTGAGAGACGTCATCTGCCGCTCTTGGAAATCGCCGCAGCCCCTTCTAGCCATGCGAGGGGCCGGTGTCCACAAAGCGGCCCGGCGCGGTCACGGGTCGCGCACGGACCGGCAAGGGGCGCGCCCCACCCGGTCCGGGCCGACAGCGTCATGTCCGGCAGACAAAACAGGCGGCGCGGTCTGGCGGGGCTGGCTGATCGCGCGGGCGTGGCGCTCTTTATTTGTCAGCGCTTGCCTTTGGCGTTCTTCTTGCCACCGCCGTCGGCCTCGGCCTCCTCGGCGGCGAAGTCTTCCGGCCCGGCTTCAGCATCGGCGGCCTCGTCGCCCTCGGGCTCCGCCTGCAGCATTTTGTCGACGATCAGCCCCGCGCTCTGGCGCACGGCCTTCTCGATATCGTTGGCGACCTTGGGGTGCTCCTTCAGGAACGCTTTGGTGTTCTCGCGGCCCTGGCCGATGCGCTCGCCCTTGAAGGAGAACCACGCGCCGGACTTCTCGATGATGCCGGCCTTGACGCCGAGGTCGACCAACTCGCCGGTTTTGGAGATGCCCTCGCCGTACATGATGTCGAACTCGACCTGCTTGAAGGGCGGGGCCACCTTGTTCTTGACCACCTTGACGCGGGTCTGGTTGCCAACCACCTCGTCGCGCTCCTTGATCTGGCCGATGCGGCGGATGTCGAGGCGCACGGAGGCGTAGAACTTGAGAGCGTTGCCGCCGGTGGTTGTTTCCGGGTTGCCGAACATGATGCCGATCTTCATGCGGATCTGGTTGATGAAGATCACCATGCACTTCGACTTGGAGATGGAGGCGGTGAGCTTGCGCAGCGCCTTGCTCATCAGGCGCGCCTGCATGCCGGGCTGCATGTCGCCCATCTCGCCTTCCAGTTCCGCGCGCGGCGTCAGGGCGGCGACGGAGTCCACCACCAGCACGTCGATGGCGCCGGAGCGCACCAGCGTGTCGGCGATCTCGAGCGCCTGCTCGCCGTCGTCGGGCTGGGAGATCAGCAGGTCCTCGACCTTGACTCCGAGCTTGCGGGCATAGACTGGATCGAGCGCGTGCTCGGCATCGACGAAGGCGCAGATGCCGCCCTTCTTCTGGGCCTCGGCAAGCACCTGCAGCGACAGGGTCGTCTTGCCAGAGGATTCCGGCCCGTAGATCTCGATGACCCGCCCGCGCGGCAGGCCGCCGATGCCAAGCGCGATATCGAGGCCGAGGGAGCCCGTGGAGATGGCTTCCACCTCGATGGCTCGGTCGTTTGCGCCCAGCCGCATGATGGAGCCTTTGCCATGCAACTTCTCGATCTGGGCGAGCGCCGCGTTGAGCGCGCTATTCTTATCCATGCTACCCCCTTCAACCACGCGCAGATGCGGTTTTTCCATGGCTCGGGACCCTTATTTCATGAGTTACGGAGGGAGGCAAAACGCGACTCTCGATCTCCACCATGTACACGATTTGTTCTCTTTTGGCAACCAGCCCCCACCCTCGAGATCGCGCGGCGTGGGAAGCGGGGTGCAGAAACGATTCGTTAAGGAGCGCGTGTAAACATCGATTAACTCAGATGATTTGACCCTGCTCAGAAGGAAGGCCAGCGCATGCCGCTTGCGCCAGACGAGGGCGGCGCGCGCCTCACGTCCAGTCTCGCCGAAGCCCGCAACGACACCGGGCGCATCGCGTTCTGCGGACCGATCGTGTTGAGCGCGATCACAGGCTACCCCATTAGCAAGGTCGAGGACGAGATCCGCGGCTTCCGCAACATCTCGCCGGAGCGCAAGCCGATTGTGAAGGGGACGTACGCGGAGGAGGTGGCGGCCGCCCTCGCCCACTTCGGCTACGTCATGCAACTCAAGGAAAGCTACATGGACCGGCCCCGGAAGGAGCGGCCGACCGTGTGGTCGTGGATGCAGAAGCCGCGCAGCGCGTGGGTGCACTATATCCTGGCCATCCACAAGAAGAAGGACGGCCACTGGATCCTGATCAAGGGCGTCAAGCTCTGCGATACCTATACGGACGGGCGCTGGCAATTCGTGTGCGACGGGCCGCACCGCGGCGCCCGCATCATGGAAGTGTTCGAGGTGCGCCGCTCACTGGAGGCGTGACGTCCCGATCGAACGATGCCGTTCGGGCTCAGCCTTTGGCGTAGGAGATGAACTCGAGCAGAGAGCCGTCGGGATCGCGAAAATAGACGCTGGTACCGGCGCCTTTAGCGGCGTGCCGCGCAACTGGGCCGAGTTCGATCGCCACCCCGCACTGCTCCAGATGCGCCTTCGCCTGCGCGATGGGGCCCGGCCACTCGAAGCACAGGTCGCTGTTGCCGGGCTGGACCGGAAGCCGTGCTACGGGCGTCGGATCGAGACCCGGCCCGTGGCAATTGAGTTGCGTATCGCCGAAGCGATAGGCCCAGCCGGCGCCGCGTTGGATCAGTTCCGCCCCCAGAATATCGCGGTAGAACGCATTGGATCGGGTCCAATCCGATACGTGGATCACGCAGTGGTCCAGCTTCAAATTGGGCATTGGTCGCCTATTATACGGTGGTTATTGAACGGGTATCGGACTGCGCCCGCCCGGAGCCGGACCCCCGCGTCACGATCACGCGGGCAGCAGCTGCGTCTCTCATACCATATGCCGGGTGCCCTGGCGGCGCAGGCATGCTATTGGCGCGCCCTCCGGATGGCGCCCGGAACGGCCGGCGCCCATGAAAACAGCAGTGGCAACGACCGGTGTCCGTCCCGGTTCCGTCTGCCTTAAGGATAATCGGTAGCGCGGAAATTCACGGAACGGCGCTCGGACAGACTGCGTTTCAACCGCGACAATCACTGCGGCAGCGGCACGGCACTTGCTTCGGTGCGCTGCCCAACCTGGAGTTGACCATAACCATGTCCCCTCGCCGAGTACTGACCGCTTTGCTTTGGTTCTTTGCGGCGGCAGGACTGTTCATGCTCGGTACGCTGTGGGCGATAGGCTTCGGGCAAGGGCTGCAAAAGGTCTGGCCCTTCATTCCCGTGCTCCTTGGGGCGGTGATGCTGGCAGCGGTGGCGCACTACCTGACCCTGCAGCAGGATCCGCTCAGAACCTACCGCCAGCGCCACAAGCCGCTCGCCGGGCCGAAGCCCGGCGCCGCCCTGCCAGACTAGGCCGCATTCGGGCTCAGCCCGCCATTGCCTTCTTCAGGTTCTCGTCCACCTTGTCGAGGAAGCCGGTGGTGGAGAGCCACTTCTGGTCGGCGCCGACCAGCAGCGCCAGATCCTTCGTCATGAAGCCCGACTCCACCGTCGCCACGCACACCTTTTCCAGGGTCGCGGCGAACTTCGCCAGCTGCGGGTTGTTGTCGAGCTTGGCACGATGCGCCAGCCCGCGCGTCCAGGCGAAGATGGACGCGATGGAATTGGTCGAGGTCTCGCGGCCCTTCTGATACTCGCGATAGTGGCGCGTGACCGTGCCGTGGGCGGCCTCCGCCTCCATGGTTTTCCCGTCCGGCGTGATCAGCACGCTGGTCATCAGGCCGAGCGAGCCGAAGCCCTGCGCCACCGTGTCGGACTGCACATCACCGTCGTAGTTCTTGCAGGCCCACACGTAGCCGCCGGACCACTTGAGGGCGGCCGCCACCATGTCGTCGATCAGGCGGTGCTCGTAGGTGATCTTCTTCTTGGCGAACTCGTCCTTGAACTCTTTGTCGAAGATCTGCTGGAACAGCTCCATGAAGCGCCCGTCGTACTGCTTCAGGATCGTGTTCTTGGTCGACAGGTAGACCGAATAGCCGCGCGACAGCCCGTAATTGAAGGAGGCACGCGCGAAGTCGATGATGGAATCGTCGAGATTGTACATCGCCATGGTGACGCCGCTGCCGGGCGTCTTGAACACCTCGCGCTCGATGACCTTGCCGTCCTCGCCGGTGAATTTCAGCGTGATGGTGCCCTTGCCAGGGAACTTGAAATCGGTCGCGCGGTACTGGTCGCCGTAGGCGTGGCGGCCGATGATGATCGGCTGCGTCCAGCCGGGCACCAGACGCGGCACGTTCCTGCAGATGATCGGCTCGCGGAAGATCACGCCGCCCAGGATGTTGCGGATGGTGCCGTTCGGGCTGCGCCACATCTCCTTGAGGTTGAACTCCTTCACGCGGCCTTCGTCCGGCGTGATGGTGGCGCACTTCACGGCCACGCCATGTTTCTTGGTGGCGTTGGCGGCGTCGATGGTGACCTGGTCGTTGGTCTTGTCCCGGTTCTCGACGCCCAGGTCGTAGTACTCCAGCTTCACGTCGAGATAGGGGTGGATCAGTTTGTCCTTGATGAGCTTCCAGATGATCCGCGTCATCTCGTCCCCGTCCATCTCCACGACGGTGCCGGCGACCTTGATCTTCTGCATCTCGAACCCCTTCGCTTGTGGCTTTGCGACCGCGGGGGGCGCTATAGCACCCGCGCCGCCCCCCGCCTAGCCTCGCCGCGGTCGCGCGCGGGGCTCGCCGCTCGACACCTGGACGCGTTTTGGGGC
>DASZQG010000042.1:0-14769 GCA_035550075.1 Hyphomicrobiaceae bacterium
GACCGGCAGATGCTGCTGCAGGAGGAGGCGGAGGCAGAAGCAGAGGCGGAGGCGGAGGCCGACGCCCGGGCCGAGGCTGCAGCCGAATCGGAAGACGAAGCCGCGCAGGGCCCAATCGAGCGCGAAGGCGGCGATGAGACGGCGGAGGCGCGAAGCCGCCCAGCGGAGGCGCATGAGGCCGACGTTATCGCCGCCGAACCTCGCGAGCCGGCAACGGCCGACGACGGACACGCGGCCGAGCCGGTCGAAGTGCACACGAGCGAACCCGCCAACGGCGATGCCGCGAACGAAGGGGCAGGCGGCCACGTCGAAGAGATCGTCGGCGATACGCTCGACGCCCCGGAGACCGTCAACTCCGACCAGGTCGAGCAGGTCGGCACCGAGGACGCGCTCGAGGAAGTGCCAGAGCGTCCGCGGCGGCGCATGCGTTCCTACAAGATCCAGGAGGTGATCAAGCGCCGGCAGATCATCCTGGTGCAGGTCGTCAAGGAAGAGCGCGGCAGCAAGGGCGCCGCGCTGACCACCTACCTGTCGCTGGCCGGCCGCTACACCGTGCTGATGCCCAATACCGGCCGGGGGGGCGGCATCTCGCGCAAGATCACCAACCCGCAGGACCGCAAGCGGCTGAAGGCGATCGCACATGAGCTCGAGGTGCCGGAGGGCATGGGCCTCATCATCCGCACCGCCGGCGCGGCGCGCACCAAGCAGGAGATCAAGCGCGACTTCGAGTATCTGCTGCGGCTGTGGGAGAATGTGCGCGACATGACTCTCAAGTCGACCGCGCCGTGCCTGGTCTACGAGGAGGGCAACCTCATCAAGCGGTCGATCCGCGACCTCTACTCCAAAGACATCGACGAAGTGCTGGTGGCGGGCGAGGCAGCGCACGCGGAAGCGCAGGAATTCATGCGCATGCTGTCGCCGAGCCAAGCCAAGAATGTCATCAAGTTCGATCAGCCCGAACCGCTGTTCAGCCGGTTCCAGATCGAGCGGCAGCTCAACGCCATGTTCAGCCCGTACGTGACACTGCGCTCGGGCGGCTACCTGGTCATCAACCAGACGGAGGCGCTTGTCTCCATCGACGTCAACTCCGGCAAGGCGACGCGCGAGTTCTCCATCGAAGAGACGGCGCTGCAGACCAACCTGGAGGCGGCGGAGGAGATCGCCCGCCAGCTCAAGCTGCGCGACCTCGCCGGCCTGATCGTCATCGACTTCATCGACATGGAGGAGCGGCGCAACAACCGCAAGGTCGAGAACCGTCTGAAGGATGCGCTGCGGCATGATCGCGCCCGCATCCAGGTAGGCCGTATCAGTCACTTCGGCCTGCTGGAGATGTCGCGCCAGCGCCTGCGCACAGGCGTACTGGAAGGATCCACAACGCAGTGTCCGCACTGCCAGGGCACAGGCATCATCCGCTCCGTGGAATCCGTCGCGCTGGCAGTGCTGCGGGCGCTGGAGGACCATCTGCTGCGCGACGCACGCAGCTCGCTGACGGCGGTGACGACGGCCGAGGTGGCGCTCTACATCCTCAACAACAAGCGTCCCTTCATCATCGACATGGAGCAGCGCTACGGCCTGTCCATTACCGTGCAGGCGAGCGAGCGCATGCAGGGCGCCAATTTCGCGATCGAGCGAAACGCAGCGCCCGTGTCCGCGCCGCGCGAGACGGAACGTGCCGCCGTCAACATGGACTGGGGCTTCGAGGGCCGGGAGGCGGAGGAAGAACCGGTCGACGAGGCGATGGAGAGCGAAAGCAACGGCAGCGGCCGGCGCTCGCGCCGGCGCCGGCGCCGTGGCGGACGCCGCGAGGATCGCCCCGAGCACCGCGCGCGCGGCGAGGAGCACTCGCGCAACGACCGGACCGAGGACTATGACGAGGGACCGGACGACGGGGAGCACGCAGCGGAGCCCCTCTCGGATGACATGGCGGAAAGCCCGCCGGGACTCGGCGAGCAGCCCCGCGTCGGCAGCGAGCCGAATGGCGAGGAGCGCCGTCCGCGCCGACGCCGCCGCGGACGCCGCGGCGGACGACGCGGCCGCGACCGTGATGGCGAGCGTGGCACACACGGCGAAGGCCTTGCAGCGCACGGTCACGACCATGACGGCGACATGCCGGAGGCGGAGGCCAACGGCGCTTCCTTCGCACACGAGGCGGTGCAGGAGCGGGTCGAGACCGTCATCGAGGATGATCTGCAAGGTCCCGACGAGGCGGAGCACCAGCAGTCTGCAGTGATGGCACAGCCGGCGGAGCCCGTTGCAGTCCCTTCGACTGCGGCCGGCGAACCCGACTACGGCCGACCGGCGCACGTGGAGCAACACGTCCAGGCGCCGCCGGCAGACGCACCGGCCACCACCGATGAGGATCACGACGGGCCGTCGCGGCCCACGCGCCGCGGCTGGTGGCAGAGGCGCTTTTCCGACGAGTAGCGCCCGGGGACATTCGCAAGTTCAAGTAGGCCCGCGCGACGCACAGTCCGCCGCGCAGGCGATGCTTTGCCGCGAAACGACGGCGTGGCACAATACCCACTTCGGTACGGAGGGACACTCATGAAAAAGACACATCAGGCTCTGGCGGTTGTCGCGGTAGGCCTGCTGGCCCTGACGCTGGGCGGCAGCGCGGCGAGCGCGGCCTCCTCCTGCATCCGGGCCGGCGGCTGGGGCACGGGCGCGCTGCAGGGCTTCGCGTCGTTCATGGCCCAGGCAGCGATGAAGAACTCGGCCAAGGCCAAGCTGGGCGACAACGTCAGGATCGGCCCTGTTCGCGAGAAATGCGAGCTGAAGGGCCTGCTCTACGAGTGCACGGCCTTCGCGCGGGCGTGCCGCTGATCGCAGCCCGCGCGCTCAGGTCCGAACAGGCTCAACGGCCGGCGCGCTGCAGGCGCCGCCAGCCCTTGAGCCGCCGCGCCGCCTCGGCCATGTCGCCCGTTGTGCCGGCATAGCAGAAGCGGACGTAGCGGCTGCCGCGCTCCGCGTCGAAATCGACGCCGGGCGTTGCGGCGATGCCGATCTCGGCCAGCATGTCCTTGGTGAAGGCGACGCTGTCCGAGGAAAAGTCGCTGATGTCCGCGTAGAGATAGAAAGCGCCGTCGGGTGGCAGGATGCGCTCCAACCCGGCCGCCGGCAGCTCCTTCAGGAGCAGCGCACGATTCTCCGCGTAGACACGCTTGTTGGCCTCGAGCTCGTCGATGCCGTCAAAGGCGCCGAGTGCGGCAACCTGCGCAGGCGCCGGCGGCGAGATGTAAAGGTTCTGCGCCAGCCGCTCGATAGGACGCACGAGCGAGGGCGGCACCACCAACCAGCCGACACGCCAGCCCGTCATCGAGAAGTATTTCGAGAAGCTGTTGATGACTACGGCATCGGGGGCACACGCAAGAGCCGTCTGCTCGACCATGCCGTAGGTCAGCCCGTGGTAAATCTCATCCGACACTAAGCGGACGCCGAGGCGCCGGCACGCCGCGGCCAGCGCCCGCAGGCGCTCGGGCTCGAGCATGGTGCCGGTGGGATTGGCGGGGCTTGCGACAACCAGGCCAGCAATGCGCTCGCCGCGCATCGCGTCTTCAAGCTGCTCGGGCGCAGGCATCCAGCGTGAGGCGGCATCGGTGACGAGGGGCACCGGCATCTGCCCGAGCGCCGACAGGATGTGGCGATAGCAGGGATAGCCGGGGGCGGGCAGCGCCACCCGGTCGCCGTGGTCGAACAGTGCCAGAAACGCCAGCACGAACGCTGCGGACGACCCCGTGGTGACGGCCACCTGCTGCGGCGACACCTCCACGCCGTAGCGCTCGGCATAATAGCGGGCGATGCGCTCGCGCAGCGCCGGCGTACCAAGCGCCGTCGTGTAGCCCAGCGTCTCGTGTCCGAGCGCACGACGGACCGCGTCGAGCGCGGCGCGGGGCGCGGGCGTGCCAGGCTGGCCCACTTCCATGTGGATGACTTTCTCGCCGCGCGCTTCGCGGTCGGCGGCGGCCTGCATTACGTCCATGACGATAAACGCGGGCACATCACTGCGGCGCGAGGCGATCGGACGCTCGCTCCCAGGCGCGCGGGGCGGCTCGACTGTGCGCCGCGTTTCACTCATGCCACACCTCCGATCGGTCCCAAGCCCTCAAACCGCCACGGTTCGGCCCTACCGCCACCTCGTGCCAGGCACCATTGGCATGACTGCGGCAGGGGTTGGTGCAGGGGCGCCACGCGGCTTATAGTGGGCGCCACCCGTGTTGCATAGGTCAGCGCGGCCGAAGGGGCGATCGGGTCGACGCCGTCGGGCCGTTTCCGGATGCGAGTTTCCAAATCGTGCACGCCGAAGCCGATAGGACTGCCCATTCCGTTTTCGCGCCATCCAATCGCGGCCAGGAGCGCGCCGTGACGCTCCGCGCACCGCGCTGGCGCAGCGCCGTATTGGCCGGGCTTTACGCGGGCTCCGTCTCGGTTGCAGCCGTGTCTCCGGCGCTGGCGCAGGGACTGCCACTGATCCGCGACACCGAGATCGAGAACGTTCTGAAGGACTATTCGAGGCCCATCTTCAAGGTCGCGGGCCTCGGAGCCAACAACATCTCGATCCGTATCGTGCGCGAGCAGTCGTTCAACGCCTTCGTGCTCGATGGCCGCCACGTTTACATCAATACCGGCACGCTGATGCAGGCGAAGACGCCCAACGAGGTGATCGGGGTGCTCGCCCACGAAACCGGCCACATCGTCGGCGGCCACCTCGCGGCGCTGCGCAGCCGCATCGCCCACGACGCCACCAAGAGCCTGCTGCTGACGGTCCTGGGGATCGGCATGATGGTGGCGGGCGCCACCGCCGGCGGCGACGCGCGCGACATCGGCACGGCCGGTACCGGCGTGATGATGGGCGGCAACGAGATGATCATGCGCTCCATCCTCAGCGAGCGGCGCGCCCAGGAATCCTCCGCCGACCAGGCGGGCATGCGCTTCCTGGAGGCCACCAAGCAATCGGGCCGCGGGATGCTGGAGACCTTCGAGCGGTTCGCGCAGCAGGAATACATTTCGGCCACGTACCAGGACGCGTTCGTTCGCAGCCATCCCGTCGCGAGCGACCGCCTGGCGCAGTTGCGCGACCGTGTCGAGAAAAGCCCCTACGTGAACGTGAAGGATCCCCCGCAGCTCCAGCTCCGCCACGACATGATCCGGGCCAAGCTGTCGGGCTATCTGGAACCACTGCAGACCGTGATGAACCGCTATCCCGTGAGCGACCACAGCCTGCCGGCCCGCTATGCGCGCGCTATCGCCCACAACTGCTCGGGCAAGTGCACCCAGGCGATGGGCGAAGTCGACGCGCTGTTGCACGAGCAGCCCAACAACCCCTACTTCTGGGAGCTGAAAGGCAACCTTTACTACTGGAACGGTAAGTACGAGCAGGCCATCGCGCCGCTGCGCAAGTCGCTGGCCCTGGTCGACAATAACGAATCCTTGATCCAGGCGGAGCTTGCGCAAACGCTGCTGGCAACGGAAAGTCCCACGGTCCTGAACGAGGCCGTGGCGCTGCTGCGGCGCTCGATTCTGTTGGACGACTCGTACTCGACTGCGCACCACCAGCTGGCGCAAGCCTATTACAAGCAGGGAAAATACCCACAAGCCGATCTCGCGGCCGCGCAGGCCCACTTCGTGGAAGGAAACGTCAAGCAGGCGAAGATCTTCGCCAAACGGGCCCTCGCCAAGCTGCCGCGCGGCTCGCCGGAGTGGATACGCGCCGAGGACATCGTGAATTACAAGGAACAGACCTGACGCCCGCTTGAGGCGTTTGGTACAGCCCCTGACAGGAGACCTGAATGTCTGCGAATTTCTTCGCCGCGATACTGGATGCGGTGACCTCCCGCAAAGGTGCGGCGCTGGTTGCCCCGGCGGTTCTGCTGCTCGGCGCCGCGCTCGCCGTCGGGCAGGACCAGGCCGCCTCGGCCGGGGCCAGCGCCGCCAGCGGCCCGCCTGCACCCTCCGCCGTGACCCAGGTTTCCGACAAGACCGCGCCGACGCCCGCCGGCAACTTCTCCGAAAGCCAGCGCAAGGAGATCGAGGCGATCATCAAGGACTACCTGGTCGCCAACCCCGAAGTGCTGTTTGAGGCGCAGAACGCGCTCGAGGCCAAGATGGACAAGATCCAGGCCGAGCGCACGGCGATGGTGCTGAAGGAGAAGTCAGCAGAAATCTTCCATCCGGCGGCCTCGCACGTGATCGGCAACGCCGACGGCGACGTGCCGATCGTGGAGTTCATGGACTACAACTGCGGCTATTGCCGCCGCGCCATGCCGGACATCGCCAAGCTTGTCGAGAAAGACAAGAAGGTGAAGCTGGTGCTGAAGGACTTCCCCGTGCTGGTGACCCAGACCGACAGAGGATCGGAGGAGGCCGCGCACGTCGCCATCGCCGCGCGCATGCAGGGCAAGTACTGGGAATTCCACACCGCGATGATGAACTATCACGGCCGGGCCAACGAGGCGAGCGCACTCAAGGTCGCCGAGAAGCTCGGACTCGATATGGCGCGCCTGAAGAAGGACATGGCCTCGCCCGAGGTGAAGAAAGAGATCCAGGCGAACTTCAAGCTCGCCAGCACCCTGGGCGTCCAGGGCACGCCCTACTTCCTGGTCGGCGACCATCCCATCCCGGGCGCGCCGGAGAACCTCTCCGAGATGCTGACCCAGTACGTTGAACAGGTCCGCAAGGACGGCTGCAAGGCGTGCTGAGGCCCGGATAGGCCCGGCGGGATGCGCCGGGCCTTGCCGCCGGGGAACAGGCGAGGGGCCGCCCTTTCGCAGGCGCGAGAAAGCTGATACACGGGGCCGCTGACAGATTTCGCGGCCCCGACGCATTGGGGCCGTGCCAACCGCAAAAGACGGCCGCCGAATGCCCAAGCCGATTTTCGTGCTCAACGGGGCAAACCTGAACCTGACAGGTGTGCGGGAGCCGGCAATCTACGGCCGCGAAACGCTCGCAGACATCCAGCGGCGCACGCAGGCGCGGGCCAAGGCACTCGGCCACACCGTCGACTTCCGCCAGTCCAACCTAGAAGGCGAGCTGGTGACCTGGATCCAGGAGGCTCGCGACAAGGCCGAGGGTATCATCCTGAACGCGGGGGCCTATACCCATACCTCGGTTGCGATCCTGGACGCGCTTAACGCCGCCGAACGGCCGGTGATCGAGCTGCACCTTTCGAATTTGTTCCGGCGCGAGGATTTCAGGCACCGCTCGTTCGTCTCGGCGGCCGCCGATGGGTTGATTTGCGGCTTCGGCGCCAAGGGCTATGAACTTGCGGTGGAGGCGATGGCCGACCTGCTCGACCGGCGGGGCGGCGCCCGCAAGTCGGCGGCCAAGGGCTGAGAGTTTGCGCGCGGGCAACCGCGGACCCCAAAAACGGAACGGAACTTACGCAGGGCATGGCGAAGGACAGCAAGGGCAAAGGCGGCATCGACCACGATCTGATCCGCGAGCTTGCCGCGCTCCTCAAGGAGACGGGCCTGAGCGAGATCGAGATCGATGACGACGACATGCGCATCCGCGTGGCGCGCCAGGTCACGGTCGAGACCGTGCAGGTGGCGGCGCCTGCATCCGCCGGGACCAGGAGCGAAGGAGCTGCGGCGGCCGCCGTGCCGGCGGACATCAGCAAGCATCCCGGCTGCGTGCCCTCACCCATGGTCGGCACGGCGTACCTCGGCCCCGAGCCCGGCGCACCGCCGTTCGTCGAGGTGGGGACGCGCGTCAGCCAGGGTCAGACGCTGCTGATCATCGAGGCGATGAAGACCATGAATCACATTCCGGCGCCGAAAGCCGGGACGGTGACGGCGATCCTGGTGGCGAACGGCCAGCCGGTGGAATTCGGCGAACCCCTCGTGGTCATCGAGTAGCGCGTAGCGGAGCAGTCGCGGACCCGATGTTCGATAAAGTCCTGATTGCAAACCGCGGCGAGATCGCGCTCCGCATTCTGCGTGCGTGCAAGGAAATCGGCATCGAGACGGTGGCGGTGCATTCCACCGCCGACGCCGACGCCATGCACGTGCGGCTGGCGGACGAAAGCGTGTGCATCGGACCGCCGCCGGCGGCGCAGAGCTATCTCAACATTCCAAGCCTGCTCGCCGCCTGCGAGATCACGGGGGCGGACGCCATCCATCCCGGCTACGGCTTCCTGTCGGAGAACGCGCGCTTCGCCGAAATCCTGGAAGAGCACAACATCACCTTCATCGGTCCGACATCCGCGCATATCCGCACCATGGGCGACAAGATCGAGGCCAAGGCGACGGCGCGCAAGCTCGGCATTCCCGTGGTGCCGGGGTCGGAAGGCGCCATCACCAACGAGGCGCAGGCGCTCAAGATCGCGAGGGACATGGGCTTTCCCGTGCTGGTGAAGGCGGCAGCCGGTGGCGGCGGGCGCGGCATGAAGGTCGCCCGCACGCCGGAGGAGCTCGGCGCGGCCATGAGCACAGCGCGGGCGGAAGCCAAGGCCGCCTTCGGCGACGACAGCCTGTATCTGGAGAAGTACCTCGAAAAGCCCCGGCACATCGAGGTGCAGGTGTTCGGCGACGGCCGCGGCAACGCCATCCATCTCGGCGAACGCGATTGTTCGCTGCAGCGCCGGCACCAGAAGCTGCTGGAGGAGGCGCCCTCGCCAGCGCTCAATGCGGAAGCGCGCAAGGCGATCGGCGCCACTGTCGCCAAGGCCATGCAGAAGCTGCAGTACCGCGGTGCCGGCACGGTCGAATTCCTCTACGAGGATGGCGAGGTCTATTTCATCGAGATGAACACGCGCCTGCAGGTGGAACATCCGGTGACGGAGGCGATCACCGGGCTCGACCTCGTCATCGAGCAGATCCGCATCGCCTCCGGCGCGCCCCTGTCGCTGAAGCAGGACGAGGTGACGTTTTCGGGCCACGCCATCGAGTGCCGTATCAACGCCGAGAACCCGCGCACCTTCGTGCCCTCGCCGGGAACCATCAGCTACTGGCATCCGCCCGGCGGGCTCGGCGTGAGGGTCGACAGCGGCGTGTACCAGGGCTACCGCATACCACCGTACTACGACAGCCTGATCGGCAAGCTGATCGTGCACGGCAAGAACCGCAACGAGACGCTGATGCGGCTCAAGCGCTGCCTTTCCGAGTTCGTGATCGGCGGCATCGAAACCACCATCCCGCTGTTCGCCGAACTGGTGGAGCAGCCCGACATCGCCAACGGCCTTTACGACATTCACTGGCTGGAAAATTTCCTGCAAAAACCATAATTAGCTGTAAGGGGTGGTCACCCTGAAGGCCTTGAATCAAGAATCGGCATGACGTCGCGCGACGACATCATCATCGAGATCACGCCGCAGGTGCTGCTGAAGGCCTATACGTGCGGCATCTTCCCAATGGCGGAAAGCGCCGACGACCCGGCGCTGTACTGGATCGAGCCGCAGCAGCGCGGCATCATCATGCTCGACCAGGTGCATGTACCGCGCCGGCTGGCGCGCAGCATCCGCCAGGGTCTTTACGAAATCAAAATCGACACCGACTTCGAGGGCGTGATCGACGGCTGCGCGGCCTCGCGACCCGGCCGCCGCACCACCTGGATCAACCCGAAGATTCGCGCGCTGTACCGCGACCTCTACGACAAAGACTATTGCCACACGGTCGAGGCGTGGGATGGCGGACGCCTGGTGGGCGGCCTCTACGGGGTGGCGCTCAACGGTGCCTTCTTCGGCGAGAGCATGTTCTCCGTGGCACGCGACGCCAGCAAGATCGCGCTCGTCTACCTGTGTGCGCGGCTTATCCGCGGCGGCTTCTCGCTGCTCGACACGCAGTTCGTTACCGAGCACCTGAAGCAGTTCGGGGCCATCGAAATCGAGCGCGCCGAGTTCCATACCCTGCTGGAGAAAGCGCTGGCCCACACCGCCGATTTCCTGTGCCTGCCAACCAACGCCAGCGCCGACCTCGTCATCGACATCATCAACGGCAAGGACCGCGTGCGCCGCTAGACGCCCCGAAATCAGCGCGGTACGCGGCGGCGGCGCAGCGGCTCGGCGTCCGGCGGCGGCGCGACGGGCGCCTCGCGCGCAGACTTGTCGGGCGGCGGCGGCGCCGCAGAGGTGCGCACGGGGCTGCTGCAGCCGGTCAGCCACACGTCGAAGACGGGATGCTCAACCGCGTTGAGGCCGGGGCTCTCGGCGAACATCCACCCCGTGAAAATGCGCTTGTCCTTGTTATCGAGGAGCACCTCGTCGACCTCCACGAAGCTCGTGGTCTTGGGCGGCTCGGTGGGCTGGCGCGTGTAGCACACGCGCGGCGTGATCCGGAGCGAACCGAAGGTCGCCGTTTTGTTAAGCGGCACCTCAAGCTTGGAGATGCGCGCCGTCACCTTGTCGAGGGCCGAAAACTCCGCGACCGAATTCTCGATCGGCGGGGCGGATGCATGCTGCGCAACGCCGGCGGAAGGCATCGCGGGCCAGATCGCAGCCGAGCCCGCGATGACCAGCGCGCTGCGTATGCGGCTCCGATTGCTGCAGAAACCCTGGGTCACTCCCGCCTCGTACCCGCCGCCCGCGCACTGCGCGCCCCGCGGCAAATCAGACCTGGACCGCGAACGTGGCACCAGCGTGACTTGGAACTCACGCTGTGCCTAGCGCGGCCGCCAGGGCTTGTAATCGCCCGTGGCCTTCGGCCGCTCGCCGGATTTCAGAATGCTGCCGGCCGGGCGGTAGGCGGCAGGCGTGCCGGTCATGTTCATGCGATGCGCCTTCTGCCAGGGCCGCGGCGTGAAGCTCTCCTGGGTCGGCGGCTGATCGACCGTGTAGTGCAGCCAGCCGTGCCACTCCGGCGGCACCTGCGAAGCCTCCGCGAGGTTGGCGTAGATGACCCACCGGCGAGGCACGCCAAGCGGGCCGACGCCCTTGCTCTGCAGGTAATAGCGGTTGCCCGCGGCGTCCGTGCCAACCAGGCGCCCGCGCAAGGCGGTGTAGAGGCGGTTCGACCAGGTATTGCCGCCCCACCAGCTGAAGATTTCGCTGAAAATTCCCATGATTCCGCCGCGCATCCCTGGCGTTGGCCCGCCGCGCTTATCGCATCGCGCAACCCGCGCTGTCCATGGCGGAGGATGCCGCGGCACAACTGCCACAGACCGCACGGTTTGGAATCGCACTAGGCTCTTGAGCGGCGCGCGCGGAGCAAATTTTGAGCTTGCCACGGGCAGCGCGCCGGCCGGCGACTGAACGAAAATCCCGGCGCCTCATGACCTTCCCTGCGATTCGTACACACGTTTTGCCCAAAGGAGGGCCATACACTACATCTAGTAGTCAGGTGTCATGTACACCCACAAGACCTCGTGACGATCGCCTTCGAATCGTCATAGTCTGATTCCGTTCACGGGCGCCGGCCAACCGGCTTGAAGCGCCCTTCAACGACAGCACGTGCCGCCGCGGACCGTGAGGGACCGCAGCGGGCACCGGGAGCCGGGCGGGAAGAAGAGCCCCGCCTAGCGCCAGTAACTGCGTCTCAAAAGTTTGGCGTTGCGGCGATGCGTCCGAAGCCGGCCGACGGCCGTCTTCGGGGCCGCCGTTCGGGTGCGCCCGGCTCGGGCGGGCGCGTTGGGTTGCGTGCGTAAGGATGAGCCAGAAACCAACAAGCATGGGCGCCGTGCGACCAGCATCGGTGCATGCAGGACACGAAAATCGGGGGCACTGATGCAGATCAAACGGCGGTTCACGAAAGCGGGCAAGTCTCCCTACGACAAGATCCCGTTCCGCCGCGCCGTCTCGGAGATCAAGAACCCCGACGGCTCAATCGTCTTCCGGCTCGAGAACTTCGAGGTGCCCGAGCACTGGAGCCAGGTGGCCGCCGACATCCTGGCGCAGAAGTATTTCCGCAAGGCCGGCGTGCCCGCGCGGCTGCGGCGCGTTGAGGAAACCCAGGTCCCGTCCTGGCTGTGGCGTTCGGCCCCCGACGAGCGCAAGCTGGCCGAACTGCCGGAGAAGGAGCGCCTGGTCGGGGAGACCGACGCGCGGCAGGTGTTCGACCGCCTCGCCGGCACCTGGACCTATTGGGGCTGGAAGGGCGGCTATTTCACCGACGAAGAGGACGCGCGCGCGTTCTTTGACGAGCACCGCTACATGCTGGCGATGCAGTTCGGCGCGCCCAACTCGCCGCAGTGGTTCAACACCGGTCTGCACTGGGCCTATGGCATCGACGGACCCGGCCAGGGCCATTTCTATGTCGACCATGTCACCGGCGAGCTGACGCAGTCGCAGTCGGCCTACGAGCATCCCCAGCCGCACGCCTGCTTCATCCAGTCGATCGAGGACGATCTCGTCAACGAGAACGGGATCATGGACCTGTGGGTGCGCGAGGCGCGCCTCTTCAAGTACGGCTCCGGCACCGGATCCAACTTCTCCCGCCTGCGCGCAGAGAACGAGAAGCTGTCGGGCGGCGGCAAGTCGTCCGGCCTGATGAGCTTCCTCAAGATCGGCGACCGCGCGGCAGGCGCCATCAAGTCCGGCGGCACCACCCGGCGGGCCGCGAAGATGGTGGTGGTCGACATCGACCATCCCGACATCGAGGCCTACATCGACTGGAAGGTGAAGGAGGAGCAGAAGGTCGCCGCTCTCGTCACCGGCTCCAAGATCTGCCAGCGCCGGCTGAAGGCCATCATGAAGGCCTGCGTCAACTGCGAGGCCGAGGGCGAGGCGTGCTTCGAGCCGGCCAAGAACCCCGCGCTGAAGCGCGCCATCAAGGAGGCGCGACGCGACCTGGTGCCCGACAACTACATCCGCCGCATCATCCAGTTTGCGCGGCAGGGATACAAGGACATCGAATTCCCCACCTACGACGTCGATTGGGACAGCGAGGCATATCTGACCGTCTCCGGCCAGAACTCCAACAACTCGGTGCGGGTGACGGACGAATTCCTCAACGCGGTCGAGGAGGACGGCGACTGGGCGCTGACCGCGCGGCTCGGCGGACGTACCATCAAGACGCTGAAGGCGCGCGACCTGTGGGAGAAGGTCGGCTACGCGGCGTGGGCGAGCGCCGACCCCGGCATCCAGTTCCACACCACCATCAACGACTGGCACACCTGCCCGCAGTCCGGCCCGATCCGGGCGTCCAATCCGTGCTCGGAGTACATGTTCCTCGACGACACGGCCTGCAATCTCGCCTCGCTCAACCTGATGCGCTTCCGCGACGAGGATAAGCGCTTCGACGTCGAGGCCTTCGAGCACGCCTGCCGGCTGTGGACCATCGCGCTCGAGATCTCGGTGCTGATGGCGCAGTTCCCCTCGCGCAAGATCGCCGAGCTGTCCTACCGCTACCGCACGCTGGGCCTTGGCTTCGCCAACATCGGCGGCTGCCTGATGGCCTCCGGCATTCCCTACGACAGCCCCGAGGGCCGGGCGATCTGCGGGGCGATCTCCGCCATCATGACGGGCGTGGCCTATGCCACCTCGGCGGAGATGGCCGGCGAGCTCGGCGCGTTTCCCGGCTACGAGCCCAACAAGGCCGACATGCTGCGCGTGATCCGCAACCACCGCCGGGCGGCCTACGGGCACACGGACGGCTACGAGAAGCTGGCCACGACGCCGGTGCCGCTCGACGCCGCCGCCTGCCCCGACGACCGGCTGATCGAGGCGGCGCGGCGGGCCTGGGACCAGGCCATCGCGCTGGGCCAGGAGCACGGCTACCGCAACGCGCAGTCCACCGTGATTGCGCCGACCGGCACCATCGGGCTGGTGATGGACTGCGACACGACCGGCATCGAGCCCGATTTCGCGCTGGTCAAGTTCAAGAAGCTGGCGGGGGGCGGCTACTTCAAGATCATCAACCAGGCGGTGCCGGAAGCCTTGCGCACGCTCGGCTACGGCGAGGCGGCGATTGGCGAGATCGAGGCGTATGCCGTGGGCCACGGCTCGCTGGCCCAGGCGCCGGCCATCAACCACAGCACGCTGCGCGCCAAGGGCTTCACCGATGAAGCGCTGCGCAAGCTCGACAGCGCGCTGAAGACCGCCTTCGACATCAAGTTCGCCTTCAACAAGTGGACGCTGGGCGAGGATTTCCTCACCGGCACGCTGAAGATCGCGCCAGAAGCAGTCAACGCGCCGGGCTTCGACCTGCTCGCGCACCTCGGCTTCTCCAAGCGCGACATCGAGGCGGCCAACGAGCACGTGTGCGGCGCCATGACGGTCGAAGGCGCGCCGCACCTGGCCGAGGAACACCTGCCGGTGTTCGATTGCGCCAGCCCCTGCGGCCGCAAGGGCAAGCGGTCGCTGTCGGCGGAGAGCCACATCCGCATGATGGCGGCGAGCCAACCCTTCATCTCCGGCGCCATCTCCAAGACCATCAACATGCCGAACGAGGCGAGCGTCGAGGATTGCAAGGACGCCTACCTGCTGTCGTGGCGGCTCGGACTTAAGGCCAATGCGCTCTACCGCGACGGCTCCAAGCTCTCGCAGCCGCTGAACGCCCAGCTTCTCGCCGACGACGAGGAGGAAGCGGAGGAGGTCGCAGAGCAACTCGCTGCCGACAAGCCGGCCGCGGCGCGGGCGGCGGCGGCGGCCGAGCGCATCGTCGAGCGCATCGTGGAACGGCGGCGCGAGCGCGAGAAGCTGCCGAACCGGCGCAAGAGCTACACGCAGAAGGCGACCGTGGGCGGCCACAAGGTGTATCTCCACACGGGAGAGTACGAGGACGGCCGGCTGGGCGAGATCTTCATCGATATGCACAAGGAAGGCGCTGCCTTCCGCAGCCTGATGAACAACTTCGCCATCGCCATCTCGCTCGGCCTGCAGTACGGCGTGCCGCTGGACGA
>DASZQG010000043.1:0-36766 GCA_035550075.1 Hyphomicrobiaceae bacterium
ACGCCGGGGTGAGGGGCAGCCACATCGGCGACGCTCGGAGCAAGTTTCCCCATGAAGTATGGGGAGAGGGAATATCGAGGCGCACCGCCTCATTCATACCCCGCCACCGGCGCGTTCTACTTCGCGGCAACCGGCGTGCTCTGCTTGGCCGCCGCCGTCGCGCCCAATTCCGGCGGGCCGTTGTGCCACGCGGTGCCGCTGCGGCCGAGGTCGAAGCCGGTGCGGAACAGCGCCTTCATGTAGGGCGGGTCGAAGGCCTGGGTGCTCGGCACGTTGAACCCAGCCGGGATCGAGGCCAGGTGGAACGCGGCGCCGTCGCGCTGCGCAGTCATGTAGATGCGGTTGATGTCGCCGACGCTCTGGCTCTTCGTCAGGGTGAACAGCGAGCGCGCGCTGATTGCCAGCGTGTTGGCCTCCACCGCCTCGTATTCCGGCGCGAGCTTGCCGTTCTTGATGATGAAGATGCGGCGGATCGGCGGCTTGGGGTAGAGCTGGTCGAAGGTGCGGAGCGAGAACTGTGCGGGGGCTATGAACACCTGCCGCGTCGGCCCGCCGTCGACGTGCATCTCCTCGCGGATCTCGTCTCCCGCTCGCACCTTGATGTGGACTGGCGGAAACACGCCCGGGATCGAGGTCGACGCCAGCAGCACCTCGCGGAACAGCTCCAGCGCGTAAGGGTGATGGTTGGTGGCGATCTCGCCCATGTTCCAAATCACCGGGCGCTGGGCGTCGAGATTGGTGGTGCCGACCAGCAGGACGCGGCCGTTGCGGTATTCTTCCGCGATGCGGTCGAGCATGCGGCGATCCACATACTTGGCGATCAGCTGCTTGAGCGGCGTTGAGTCGGCCAGCGCCTCCGCGCCCAGCAGGCCGGCCAGAACCTGCGGGGTCGCGAGCTGCTCGGTGTCGTACTTCGTCCAGATCTCGTGGAGCTGGCGATCGTAGGCAGGTCCGAGGAAGGCAAACGGTGCAATGAGTGCGCCGGCGCTCACCCCTGTCACCACCTCGAAGCGGGGGCGGTCGCCGCGCCGGCTCCAGCCGGCGAGCAGGCCGGCGCCGAACGCACCGTCGCCCGCGCCCCCCGAGATTGCCAAGTAGTCCACCACCGGCCGGTCGCCGTTATGACTCGCGCGCATCGCCATCTGCTTGGCGCCCGGCATGTGGGTCCGGACGAAGGCGATGATGTCCTTGGGGGTCTCGTCGCCCCAGAAGCGGGCGTATGCGAGGCCGGGGATGTCGGCCTTATCCGACAGCGCAGCCGGGACCGGGTCGCGCACGTAGCGCGCAGCGCAGCCCGCCGTCGCGGCGACGGCGCAGAGCACCGCCAGCAGACGCAACATCCGGCCAACGCGCGACATTGAACCCCCGGAAGCGAGGCCCCTGGGCCCGCGCGCCAACTGGTGACAGGGCCCCCGCCCTCCGTCAACGTTCTAGCTTGCTTGAAGAATTCTGGTGGCAGGGAGGCCACAGCCGCGGTGCTGGCGGCCTTTTTTGCGGTGATTCTTAAGGCTGCGCCCAGGGCCCCGAGGCCCTATATGCCTTGGAGCACGGATTCGCGGGCTTTCACCCAGGGGATCGCATGGGCGCCCACCACGCGCACGCAGACAGCCACGCGGGCCCCCCCGGCCATGCCCACAACGAGCGCGCCATCGGCTGGGCGGCACTCCTGACCGGCGGCTTCCTGGTGGTCGAGGTGATCGGCGGCCTGCTCGCCGGCTCCCTGGCGCTGCTGGCGGACGCCGGCCACATGCTGACCGACGCCGCCTCCCTCGGGCTCGCCTGGGCGGCTTTTCGGATCGGGCGGCGGCCGCACGACTGGCAGCGCACCTACGGATTTCACCGATTCCAGGTGCTGGCCGCCTTCACCAACGGCCTGTCGCTGGTGTTCATCGCCCTCGCCATCGTCTACGAGGCCGTCAGCCGGCTGTATGCGCCCGTCGAGGTCTTGGGTCGTCCCATGCTGCTCGTCGCCGCGATTGGCCTCGCCATCAACATTGCTTCGTTTCTGATCCTGCATGCTGCCGGACGCCATAACCTCAATGTGCGCGGGGCCATGCTGCATGTGCTCGGTGACCTTGCCGGCTCCATTGCCGCCATTGTTGCCGCGGTTGTCATCCTGTGGTCCGGATGGACCCCGATCGATCCGCTGCTGTCGGTGCTGGTGGCGGCGCTGATTGTCGTCAGCGCTTGGTCGCTGCTGCGCGAATCGGGCCACATCCTGCTCGAAGGTGTGCCGCGCGGGCTCGATGTGCGTGCTTTGCGTGACGACCTGATGCAGGTGGCAGGTGTCGAGGACGTACACCACGTGCATGCCTGGTCGATCAACCAGGAGCGGCCGATGGTGACCATGCATGTGCGCGTTGCCGATCCGGCCCTGTCCGCGCGTGTGCTGGGTGCGGTGAAGGCGCGGCTTCTGGCTCGTCACAATATTGATCACGCCACCGTGGAAATCGAGTGCGAGGCCTGCGCGGACGACGCGGCCGCCCAGGCGCCGCATGCGCACTGAGATGGTCCGCAGCGCAATCCCGCCCGTGCCGGCCTGATCTGCATCGTGCATGGGGCCCCGATTCGCGTGTGCTGATGCCGTGCCGGTGCTTGTCGGAGGCTATGCGCGGCTCCCTGCCGCGGGGTGATCCGGCCCCTCTCCCATCCGCCGTCTCCGCAAACGGAGGTAAAATGCCGGCGTCGGAGGGTTGGCCAGAATGCTCGCACGCATCTCCTTCGGTTATGTCCTCGGCACCGTCGCTGCCGCCCTCGTGGTCGGCCTCAATCTGGCGCTCATGAAAGCGCTGGCCCAGGGATTGCGGGACAACGCAAGCGACATCGCCTCGATGCTTCTCTTCGTCGCCATCTATGCGACGCTCTTCATTGGGGCCGCCGCCCTGCTGCCCTCGGTGCCGCTCATCGTCTACGCCGAGCGCAACCGCCTCCGGTCCCTGCGCTTCTATCTGGCCGCCAGCGTCGGGGCTGGCATCGTCGGCTTCGAGCTGCTCGCCGTGGGGTTCGGCGAATTTCCCATTTTCAGCTCGCTCAAGGCGCTGGAGGCGCACGCGGTGCAGCTTCTGATCTTCGTCGTTCTGCCCGGCCTGGCCGCCGGCTGGGTGTATTGGGGGATCGCGGGACGCGAGGCGGGAGATACCAGCCGCCCGTTCTGGTAAGCTTTGCGCAGACTTGAAAACGCGCGAGGCAACATGAGCACCAGCGACCACGACGACGACCGCGGCTTCCTGCGCGACCTGCAGAGCTACGGCGACCGCGATTTCTCCATCTACATGCGCCGCGCCTTTGCCAAGTCGATGGGCTACTCGGGCGACGAGCTCAAGCGCCCCGTGGTGGGCATCGCCTTCACCCATTCCAGGTTCAACCCCTGCCACCGCCATTTCCCCGAGCTGCTCGATGCGGTCAAGCGCGGCGTGGCGGCGGCCGGTGGGCTGGCGCTTGAATTCCCCACCATCTCGCTGCACGAGTCTACGCTTGCCCCCAACTCGATGAAATTCCGCAACCTGATGGCGATGGACACCGAGGAAATGATCCGCGCCCAGCCGATGGACGCGGTGGTGCTGATGGGCGGCTGCGACAAGACCGTGCCGGCGCAGCTGATGGGCGCGGCGAGTGCCGGCAAGCCCGCGATCCAGCTGATCGGCGGTCCGCAGATGACCTCGCGCTACAAGGACGACCGCGTCGGCGCCTGCACCGACTGCCGCAAGTTCTGGATCCAGTATCGCGCGGGCAAGCTCGGGGCGGCAGACATCGAGGCGGTCGAAGGCCGCCTTGTCACCACCACCGGCACCTGCGCCGTGATGGGCACCGCCTCCACCATGGCGTCGATCGCCGAGGCGCTCGGCATGACGTTGCCCGGCACCGCGGCCATTCCCGCCGTGCACGCTGACCGCCTGCGCGCGGCGGAAGCGACCGGCGCGCGCGCGGTGGCGCTCGCCAAATCAGACCTCACCCCCGACAAGATCATCACGGCGGGCGCCATCGAGAACGCCGCGCGCGTGCTGCTGGCGCTCGGTGGCTCCACCAACGGCGTCATCCATCTCGCCGCCATCGCCGGCCGCCTCGGCCTGAAATTCGACCTCGAACGCCTCAACGCGCTCTCCGACACCACGCCCGTGCTCGCCGCGGTCAAGCCGGTCGGCAGCGAGTTCTACATGGAGGACTTTTTCGCCGCCGGCGGCATCGGGGCCGTGCTGCGCGAACTCAAACCGCTGCTGAACCTCGACTGCATGACCATCTCCGGCCAGACGCTGGCCGAGCGGCTGGCGGCGGAGGAGGGCGCTTACGTCGACCGCCGCGTCATCAAATCCGCCGCCGACCCGGTCGAGAAACAGGGCGGCCTGATCGCCCTGTTCGGGTCGCTGGCGCCGGACGGTGCCATCCTGAAGCGCTCGGCCGCCACGCCCGCGCTGTTTGAGAAGACGGCGCGTGCCGTGGTGTTCTCCTCGCTGGAAGACCTCGCGCAGCGCGTTGACGATCCCAAGCTCGATGTCACCGCCGACGACATCCTGATTCTGCAGAACGCCGGCCCGCGCAGCGCGGCGGCAATGCCCGAAGCCGGCTTCCTGCCGATACCGAGGAAACTGCTGGAAGCCGGCGTCAAGGACATGGTGCGCATCTCAGACGCGCGCATGTCAGGCACAGCCTATGGCACCATTGTCCTGCATGTCGCGCCAGAAGCCGCGGCCGGCGGGCCGCTGGGCCTGGTGCGCAGCGGCGACAAGGTCCGGCTGTCGGTCAAGGAGCGCAGGCTCGATCTGCTGGTGGACGAGGCCGAGCTGAAGAAGCGCCGCGCCGCGGCGGCGCCGGCCGAGGTGGAGCGCGGCTATGGCCGCTTGTTCCGCGACCGCGTGCTGCAGGCGCCGGACGGCTGCGACTTCGATTTTCTGCGGGTCAAGCCATGACCCCGGTGCGGGCTGGCACGGCCGCCTTCGGCCGCAGGTTTTGACGTTGATGGGGCCGGAGCGCAGCTCATGAGCAAGGACAGACTCGCCGCGTTCACCGACGGCGTCGTTGCCATCATCATCACCATCATGGTGCTGGAGATGAAGACGCCGCACGGCGTCGATTTCGCCGCCCTGCAGGCGAGCGTGCCGGTGTTCCTTGCCTACGTGCTGAGCTACGTCAACGTCGGCATCTTCTGGAGCAACCATCATCACATGCTGCACATCACCGAGCAGGTGAACGGCCGCGTGCTGTGGGCCAACCTGTTCCTGCTGTTCTGGCTGTCGCTCATTCCGTTCGTGATCCGCTGGATCGACGAAAGCGGCATCACGGCGTTGCCGACCGCCGCCTATGGTGCCGTGCTCGCCATGGCGGCGGTAGGTTATACCCTCCTGCAGAAGGCGATCATCGCCTGCAACGGCGGCGCGCGCTCCAGGCTCGCGGCAGCCGTCGGCCAGGACCTCAAGGGCAAGGTCTCGCTCGGTGCCTACATCGCCGCGTTGCCGCTGGCTTACGTCAGCCCGTGGCTGTCGGTGGCGCTCTACGTGGCCGTCGCGCTGATGTGGCTGGTGCCCGACCGCCGCATCGAAACCGTCGTCGGTCGCTGAGTCTGCCCTTCCCGACCAGCCAGGCTAAGCACTCGGGTCATTCCATCGCCCAGAGCGCAATCGCGTTGCCCGCCAGCAGCAGGACAACGACGAGCCCCAGGCGCAGCATCCGGCTGTGGAAGGCCTGGCCGCCGATCACCGAGCCGGCGATGTAGCCGGCCGCGACGGGGATCGCAAAAGCGTATCCGCCAACCCGCTCGCTTCCCCACACGACGAGCCGCTGGCCCTCGTGGCCGATCAGGAAAATGATGCACAGGGCGGCGAATACGGCCAGGCTCAGCCAGCTTTCATCGCCCAGCCGCCGCGAAATGGCGCCGCGCGGCGAGGGATGTCCGCGCAGGCGGCCCGCCAGGCGGGCGCCGGCGCCGATGGTCAGCAGGAAAACTCCGAGCGTCAGCGACGCCACGATGTGGGGATGCAGCGTTGTCCCGAAGGCGGCAGCCGGGGGGCGCCAGAAGCCGTGCGTCAGCCGCTGCCATAGGCTGACGGTGTCGCGCAGCAGCGGCACCATCGGCATGGCGTTGACGAGCTGGCCAAGGGCCGTCAGCGAAGCGCCGGCCACGCCCACGAGGGCGACGCTCTCGCGCTTCACCCAGGCCAGCGCGCCATGGGGCGCGGCGCGCGCCGCGCCCTCAACCGGCAGCCGCAGGTCTGGCGGCGTCGCCGGCATGGCGGCTTTTACCGTTCCGACATCAGGCCAGTGACGTTGCGCACCTCCACGCGGCGGTTGGCCCGCTCGGCGCCTTGCGTGTCGACCTTGAGGTACTGCTCGCCATAGCCCTGGGTCACCATGTTCTCGGGCGGCACGCCGAACTCTGAGGAAAGCACCTCGGCGACCGAGGCCGCGCGCCGATCGGACAGGCTGAGGTTGTCCTCGTCCGAGCCGACCGCGTCGGTGTGGCCCGAAATCAGGAACACCGAGTCCGGATTGCGCTGAAGCACCCGCAGCATGGCACGGGCGATGCGCTCAAGCTTCGGATACTGCTCCGGCGTCACCTCCCAGGCCCCGAACTCGAAGTTGATGTCATCGAGATCGACGCGCCGCACGTACTCGCGCAGCTCGTAGCTGTCGCGAATCTCCTCCAGCGAGTAGGCGCGGTCGAGCCCGTCGAACGGCGGTGCGATCAGCGCCTCATAGAGGTCGTCGTCGGAGGCGCGCCCGTAGTCGACGATGTACTCGTCGCGCGGAATGGTGACGCGCGGCCGCGCCAGGTTGAGCGCAATCGCCAGCCCGACGCCCACCGCAACCCCGACCCCGAGGTTGCGATAGAACCGGCGGTTGTCGAAGATGTTGTGTTCGCGGCCATAGCGGTCGCGGCGGTAGCGGCGCAGCAGGCGGCCGTTGGCATCGACCTCGGTGTAGATGCGCGTGCCGTCCGGCCGCACGTAGAACGTGGAGACTATCCCGTTCGGCCGGCGCTCGGTGCGGGCGCCCTGCAGGTTGCGGAACCGCTCGCTCTCGTCGTGCCGGATGATGGCGCGGTTGCCCTGCCGGATGATGGTGCGGTCGCCGGGCTCCCGGATGATGACGCGGTTGCCCTGGACCTGACGCTGGCGCTGGCGCTGCACCTCCTCGAACTGCTTGGGTCCGCTCAGGCCGGGCTTGCCGAACTCAGGCCGCGGGCCGATCGCCGGTTGCGGACCGGCGCCCTTGCCGAAGTTCGGCGGCGGGCCCGGCTGCTTGGGCGGTGCGCCGCCCTGCTTCTCCGCCGGCGGAACGAATTTCTTCTCCGCGGGCGGAACGAGGTTCTTCGCCGGTGGCGGAGTGAATTCCTTGCGCGCAGGCGGCGGCGGAGGCGGCGGCCCCTTCGGCGGTGGTGGTGGCGGAGGCGGCCCCTTGGGCGGTGGCTGCTGGTCGAAGCGCTTCAACGTCGGCGGCGGCCCCTTGGGCGGGGGCGGCGGCGGTGGCGGTCGCCGGATCTCGGGACGCGGCTGGGGCTGCGGCGGCGGCGCCTTTTGCTGCGGGGGCGGCGGCGGACGGCGCGGACGCTCCTCCTGCTTTTTCTTCTGCTCCTCGGTCGGCTGGGCGCGCGCAAGCTGCGCGAGGCCGATCTGGTCGGCCATGAACGAACCCACCAGCGCGATGATTGTGAGCGTGCGCAGGCTCCGGCGGCCGATGTGCATATGGTTTTCCTTGGAGGGGTGAAAGGGGCGACGGGGAAACGGCATGTGAAACACACCGAAGGGTTCAAAGTCGCCCGGCAAGTCGATCCGCGCGGACCCTAGCAGGAGTTTTAAGGCAAGAAAGGGGCAATTGCGGCTTGACGCTGGCCGGCGATTGGAGATGGGATGCGGCCAAGCCCCACCCAGAGGTCGCCATGCCTTCCGTGCAAATTCTCGAAGTCTCCCCGCGCGACGGTTTCCAGGCCGTCAAGCCCTTCATTCCCACCGAGCGTAAGATTGCCATCATCGAGGAGCTGGCCGCCTGCGGCATCCAGCGGCTCGAGATCGGCTCGTTCGTCAGCCCCAAGGCGGTGCCGCAGCTTGCCGACACGCCCGAGATCCTCAAGCGCGCACGGCTGCCAAAGGGCTTGCGCGTCAACGTGCTCGTTCCCAACGCCAAGGGCCTGCAACTCGCCCTCAACGCCGGCGTCAAGGAGATCAGCTGGGTGATCTCCGTCTCCGAGAGCCACAACCGCTCAAACGTCAACCGCAGCGTGGACGAAAGCTTCGCCAACTTCGCCGACGCCTGGCGCGGCCTCGGCGGCGAGCGCCCGAAGCTGCGGCTCGGCCTCTCCACCTGCTTCGACTGTCCCTGGGAAGGGCGCGTTCCGGAAGACAAGGTCATCGCCTGCGTCGAGCGCGTGATCGAGATCGCGCCCGAGGTCGAGATCGGCATCTGCGACACCACCGGCCGCGCCGCGCCCGACCATGTCGCCTCCCTGTTCGAGCGCATCATGCCGCGCTACGCAAGCGACCGCGTCACCTTCGCCTACCACGGCCACGACACCTACGGGCTCGGTGTCGCCAACGCCATCGAAGCCTACCGCCAGGGCGTGCGTGTCATCGACGGGGCCGCCGGCGGCCTCGGCGGCTGCCCGTTCGCGCCCGGCGCCGCCGGCAATACGGCGACCGAAGACCTGGTGTTCGCCTTCGAGCACATGGGCATCGACACCGGCATCGACTTCGACAAGCTGCTCGCCGTGGCCGACCGGGTGGCGGCGGTGGCGCCGGATCAGTCCGGCGGCAAGCTGCGCACCGTGCCGCGCCGCCGCGCCCTGGCGGGCTTCGGCGCCGCCACCCAGGGGCTCGGCGCCTCGGCCTGAGAGCGCAAGGACGGCAGCGGCCATGCACATCGCCGGCGCCACGTACGAGGAGGTCGCGCGCACGTTCCGCTGGGAGACGCCCGGCCGCTTCAACATCGCCCGCGCCATCTGCGACGTTCACGCCGCAGCCACGCCAGATGCACCGGCGCTGCTCTACGAAGAGTCCGACGGCTCGATCTCCACCTGGACCTTCCGCGCCGTGCAGGAGCACGCCAACCGGCTCGCCAACGTGCTGGCGCATCTGGGCGTGACGCGCGGCGCAGTGGTCGCAATCCACCTACCGCAGAGCCCCGCAAGCCTCATCTCGCACGTGGCCATCCAGAAGCTCGGCGCCATCGCGCTGCCGCTGTTCACGCTGTTCGGCCCGGACGCCGTCGGCTACCGCCTTGCGGACAGCGGCGCGCGCGTCCTCATCACCACCCCGGCCGCGCTCGAACGCACGGGCGAGGCGGTGCGGGCGGTGGACACGGTGCGGTACGTGCTGACCGTCGGCGACGAACCTGCCGGCGGCGCCCACGATTTCTGGACCTTGCTGGAAAAGGCCTCGCCGCAGGCCGCCACCGCCGACACCGGCGCCGATGATCCGGCGCTGCTGATCTACACCTCGGGTACCACCGGCAACCCGAAGGGCGCGCTGCACGCCCAGCGCGTGCTGCTCGGCCATCTCCCCGGCGTGATGGTGCCGCACGATTTCTTCCCGCAGCCGGGCGACCGCTTCTGGACACCCGCCGACTGGGCCTGGGCCGGGGGCCTGCTCGACGTGCTGTTTCCCTCGCTCTATCACGGCGTCGCCGTGGTGGGCTCCGTGCGGCCGAAGTTCGATCCCGAATGGGCGTTTGCCTTCATGGCGCGCCACGCCATCCGCAACGTGTTCGCCCCGCCCACCGCGCTGCGCCTCATGCGCCAGGTGCCGGCCCCCCGCGCGCGCCATGCCTATGCGCTGCGTTCGCTCGGCACGGGCGGCGAGAAGCTCGGCGAGGACATGATCGCCTGGGGCCGCGAGACCTTCGGCCTCGACCTCTCCGAGTTCTACGGCCAGACGGAGGTGAACCTGGTGGTTGGCAACGCCCCGCGGCTCTTCCCCGTGCGACCCGGCTCGATGGGCCGCGCGGTGCCCGGCCACGCGGTGGAGGTGGTGGACGAGGCGGGCAACGTATTGCCGCCCGGCAAGCCCGGCGTTGTCGCCGTGTGCCGCCCCGACCCCGTGATGTTCCTCGAATACTGGGGCAAACCGGAAGCGACGGCGGAGAAGTTCCGCGGCGACTGGTGCTTGCTCGGCGACATCGCGGTCAAGGACGAGGACGGTTACTTCTGGTTCCAGGGCCGCGACGACGACATCATCAGCTCGGCCGGCTACCGCATCGGTCCCGGCGAGGTCGAGGAATGCCTGCTCAAGCACCCCGCCGTCGCCTCCGCCGGCGTGATCGGCTCGCCCGACCCGGTGCGCGGCGAGGTGGTCGCAGCCTTCATCGTGCCACATCCCGGCTACGCGCCGGACTCCGAGCTCGCGGCCGAGATCCAGGCCTTCGTACGCGAGCGGTTGGCCGCGCACGAATATCCGCGCAAGATCCGCTTCCTCGAAGAGCTTCCCATGACGATTACCGGCAAGGTTCGCCGCGTCGAGCTGCGCAAGCTCGACCGCGAGGCCGGTCCGGCGCCTAGCGCCTGAATTTTTTCAGGTACATCTCGCACGCCGCGCGATCTTCCAGCGTGCCGTTGAGCTTCAGGCCCAGCCCCTTCGCGGTGCGCCGCACAATGGTGGCCTTGTGGACCAGCCCGCGCGACGGCTCGATCAGCAAGAATTCCTTCGGAATGGGCGTGGAACCCTGCACGCGGACATGTGCGCCGTCCTCGGACAGATTGTCGATCGTGCAATCGATGACGAAGCTGCCGTTGGAAAAGACGATCTTGCCTTCCTTGAAGACACGGTTTCTGGCGCTGGTGCGCTTGTTTGGCGATTCGTCTGCCATTGGGTCTGCCTTCTCAGACCTAACGCGAATACCCGCCTGTCCGCAGCAAACTATAAACGTGCGGCCTAAAGAAATCCGGCGGAGCGCAGGCAGGCATCTACAACAGCAGATTCGGTTGGACCCCGCCTTGTGGGAGAACGCCGAAAGCGTCAGACGGTTTCGCCCGGTCGTGGCTTGCGCCTGAGCGAGGGCGCCTGCGTCGGCACCAGCGCGTTGATCACCTGCACCCGCTTGGCGGCAACCGTGCGCGGCGCGGCGAGAAACTTCACGCCCAGCTCGGTTCCCTTGCGCCATACAACCTGGCAGTTCGCCTCCATGCCATCGAGGTCGATGATGAGCTCGAACGTATCGGGGGCAGTGACCGAGGTGTCGATGCGCAGCCGTGCGCCGGTGGACGACATGTCCCGCACCAGGCAGGGGATCGTCACATGCCGGTCGTTATAGGCAACCACGCCGGCCTTGAGCATGCGCCGGCGCGGGGCCATGCGCAGGTCGTCGGGCGCCTTCTGGGCGAGGGCGCCCAGGGTGCTCAGATGGACGACGTTGGCGGCAGGCGCAGTCACGAAAAGGCACTCCATTCGGGTGCGAAGCATTTTCAACAAAAATGGGTAATGCCGGTTTCAGCGCCAGATTTTGCGCGCAGAGAGTTTCGAAGCGTGGTTTCGATCCGGTGAACGTTTACCGGCTGGAAACCAAGGCGCGTTTTGCGGTGCCGTTTTTCATGCGTCGAGCCGCGGCACGTCCAGGCGGTGCACGATGCCCTGGGTCTGGCTATTGAGGGCGGGGTAGCGCTGCAACACGAGCGGGTCGTGACCCGGCACGATGCGGCGCGGGCTGCCAGCCAGCGCGTTCAGCCGCGCATAGCCCCTCAGCACGTCCTCGATGTCGATGGTAATGGGAAACACCTTTCCCTTCTCGAAGTTCTCGTAATAGTGCGAGCTGTCGGAGGCCAGCACCACCGGGCCGCTGGCGGTCGGCACGCGCACGCACTGCAGGCCGCGGCTGTGGCCGCCGATCTTGTGCACGGTCACCCCTGGCGCGATCTCGGCGTCGCCTTCGTGAAACAGTACGCGGCCCGAATAGACGTTGCGCACCATTTCGCAGACGTGATCGGCGGTAAACGGGGTGCGAAGGTGCGCATGGCACATGCATGGCCCCGTGGCATAGGCCATCTCCGCCGCCTGCAGATGAAAGCGGGCCTTCGGAAACGAGCCGAGCGTGCCGGCGTGGTCGTAGTGCAGATGCGTCACAACCACGTTCTCAACGCTGGATGCTTCGATCCCGATTCCCGCCAGCGCCTGCTCGGGGGTGCGTGCCACGCGGCGCCCGCGCTTGGCGGCTTCCGCGGCATCAAAACCCGTGTCGACGACAATGGTGCGCTGCGGATTGCGGATCACCCAGACGAAATAGTCGATCGGGTGGGGACCTGCGTGATCGTCGGCGGCGATGAAGCTCTCGAAACGCTGGCGCGCGGCATGTTCGCCATACTTGATGGCGAGGACTTCGTAGGTCGGATCGGTCACCCCAATGCTCCTGCAACTCGGTTCGGCCCGGCTCTTGCACCGGCACCAAGCCAGATTGGCAACGAAACGGCGCCTTGTCATCACGCCTGCGCCACCCTTGCACGCGGGCTCCCGCGTCCCCAAACAATGCCGGACGCGCCGTGCGTTTGCGTGCCTTGCGGCGCTCAGGAACTGGGATGCGCGCGGCGGGACCGAGGCGTGCTAAAAATATGATGCATTTGGCCTTTAGCTTCGCTGTAAAGATGAGCAGGATGATCCGGTTCGCCCTAGCGCGCACCGGGCGCGGGGACCATCGAGAGACACCGGCGTGAACGTTTCATTCCTTCAGGAGCTGCTGAATTCCATCGCCGAGCAGGGGCGGCATCTGCTGCCGCGCTCACTAGGCGGCGCGGAGCGCGAGGACAGTCTCACCGGGCTTGCGAGCGCGCTGCTCTCGCGCCGCGGCGAGGCCTCCGGCGTCGCCATTGCCCGCGAAATCGCGCAGCGCTATCGCGCGCTGCCGGTGGCGGAGCGGCGGGCGTTCCTCACCTACATCGCCGACACCATGGAGCCGGATTCCGAGCGCCTGGCTGAGGCGGCGCGCGCCTACCTCGCCGATCCTGACAGCGCGGCCACCGTCGCCGCGCTACAGCGCGCGGTGGAGAGTCCGCGCCAGGAATTCTTCCGCCGCCTCAACCTGGCGCCGGGCGCCACCGCCGATCTGGTCGCCATGCGCCGCGATCTTCTGGCCGCGCACGATCCCGTGCTCGCACCGGTCAATCGCGACCTGATGCACCTGCTCTCCTCGTGGTTCAACCGCGGCTTCCTGGTGCTGCGCCGCATCGACTGGCAGACGCCGGCCGCGATCCTGGAGAAGATCATCGACTACGAGGCGGTGCACGAGATCGAGACCTGGGACGACCTGCGCCGCCGCCTCGACCCGGCCGACCGGCGCTGCTTTGCCTTCTTCCATCCCTCGCTGATCGACGAGCCGCTGATCTTCGTCGAGGTGGCGCTGACGAGCGACATTCCCGACAGCATCCAGTCGGTGCTGGAGCAGGAGGCGCCCAAGAACGGCGAAGCGCCCGCGCGCCCGACCACGGCCGTGTTCTACTCCATCTCCAACTGCCAGGAGGGGCTGCGCGGCATATCCTTCGGCAACTTTCTCATCAAGCAGGTCGCAGAAGACCTGGTGAAGGAGATCCCTAGCCTCAAGACGTTCGTCACCCTGTCGCCGATGCCGTATTTCGCCCGCTGGCTCCAGGAGACGCTCGCCCGCAACGATCCCGACTTCGTGCTCCGCGCGGAGCGCGAGCGCCTGCGCCTGCTCGAGACGCCGAACTGGAGCGACTCCACCGACGTGGACGCGCTGAAGCCGACCATCCTGCGCCTTGCCGCGCACTACCTGATGTCTGCCAAGGCGTCCGACGGACGCACGCTCGATCCCGTGGCCCGGTTCCATCTCGGCAACGGCGCGCGGCTTGAGCGCATTAACTGGCTCGGCGATACATCGCCCAAGGGGCTGCGCGAAGCGCATGGCCTTATGGTGAACTACCGCTACGAGATCAAAGACATCGAGAAGAACCACGAGGCCTACGCCAACGAGGGCGAGATCGCCGCCTCCAGGCAGGTGCATTCCCTGCTGAAGGCGGACCGGTCGCGCTCGGAGGCCAAGTTCCTGGCACTGCCGAACCTGCTCACCAACAAGAACCGGGTGGCCCGGCAGGAAACGGAATAGCCGCCGCCTGCAGGGTGCGGGGCATGCTTGCCCGCTCCAGACAAGGCCGCTTTCGCAAGATGCTTGCGCCGCTGCCGGCGATACGGGACATTTGCGAGGGTCTGGATCGTGCTTGGCATTGTTTAGTGATCTGGGCTCCGGCGCGTGCGCCGGGGCGTGTTCAGGGATGCGGACATGCGTTACGGCGATGACGATCGTGAAAGCGACATGGTGGAAGATCGCCGGGGCGAGCCCGGCGGCGGCCCGTTTCGGCGCGGCATGCCCTTCCCCCTTCCCATCGGCGGTGGCGGCCTCAGCCTCACGTCGTTGATCGTGATCGGCATCATCTGCCTGATGCTCGGCATCAATCCGCTCACGCTGTTGACCGGCGAAGGCATCGACATTCCCAACATGCCGCGGCCGCAGTCGTCGCCGGGCATGGAGATCCCGGGCATGCCGCGCAGCCAGAGCCGCGTGCCTGCCCAGAACGATGAGATGTCACGCTTCGTGCGCCGCGTCCTCGCCGACACCGAGGATGTCTGGACGCGCGTGTTCCAGGCGTCCGGGCGGACCTACGCGAAGCCAAAGCTGGTGCTTTACGATGGCACCACCGGCACGCGCTGTGGCGCTGGCCTATCGGCCATGGGTCCGTTCTACTGCCCGCTCGATCGCACCGTGTACGTCGACTTGTCGTTCTACGATGTCCTGAAGCGCCGCTTCCAGGCGCCCGGCGATTTCGCGCAAGCCTACGTCATCGCGCACGAGGTCGGCCATCACGTGCAGACCCTGCTCGGCATCACCGAGAAGGTGGAGCAGGCCAAGGAGCGGGCCAACGACCAGCGCACCGTCAATGCCCTGCAGGTGCGCATGGAGCTGCAGGCGGATTGCCTGGCCGGCGTGTGGGCGAGCCTCAACGACAAGGTCAAGTCACGGCTGGAACCGGGTGATATCGAGGAGGGCATCGCCGCGGCCTCGGCGGTCGGCGACGACACCCTGCAGCGCCAGACGCAGGGCCGCGTGGTGCCGGAGAGCTTCACGCACGGCACGTCCTCGCAGCGCGTGAAGTGGTTCAAGACCGGTTTCTCCAGTGCCAGCACCCAGGCCTGCGACACGTTCAACGCGTCCAACCTGTAAGGCGCAAACCGGCCGCGGGACGACGGCCCCGCTGTCAGCCCGTCATAGCGGGTCGCCGGAGTAGATCGCCGAGATGCAGCCTTTGCGGCCCACGGCCATCTGCTCGCAGATCTTGTCGGCTTCCGCCTTGGTGGGCACCGGCCCCGCCACCAGGCGGTAGGGCCCGCTGCCACTCTTGGGAGCGATCACGCGCGGACTGAGCGCGGCCAGCGCCTCGCCGTGCTTTTGTACGAGCTGGCTCCAGCTCGTGCGCAGCCGCTCCCGCGACGGGCTGGCGCCGAGCTGCACCCCGTAGAAGTGCGGAGCGGCCGCTGCCTTCTCGCGCGCGGGAACCACCTTCGGCTCGCCGAACGTGATGGTCGGCTCCGGGTGGTCGATGCTGCCCGTCTCGATCCGCGCCGGCGGCTCGTGGGGCGGTGGCGGGGATTGCGGCGGTGCCATCGAGATGATGCGCGGCACCACACGTTCTGGCGCAGGCCGCGCGGGCTTTTCGGCAGCGGCCGGATTGGCCGGCACCTCGTCGTCGGAGGCACGCGCGACGCGCTCTACCATCGACTTGCGCTCGGGCGCGCTCGCGACAGGGATGGCCGTGACCTTGTCCTCCAGCGCGCTGAGCCGCGAGGCCACCGCCTTCTCGTGTTCCACGCGTTCGCTCACTGAGCCCTTCAACTCGCCGATATCCTTCTGCACCTCGGTCAGCGTGCGCTTGATGGTGCCGACCTCCGCCAGCGCCTTGGTCATGGCGCGCAGGCCCTGATTGAGATCGGGCTCGGCCGTCTGGGCCTGCGCCTGGTGGGCCGGCATGAGAAATTCGGGCCGCCAGGCCAGGGTGGCCAGGTAGGCGAGTGCCACCGTCGCCAGCAACCCCCAGGTCGCAAGGTACAGCCTTACGAACCGCCTGGATCGTGTGTGTGAGCCGCCGTGCAGCGCCATGGTCTGGAGCGTCCTCGCCGAAATTGCCATCCTTGGACCGTGCGGACGCTCTACGGAGCACTGTCCCGAATCGTGTCCTGGAGCTTTTCAACCGGAAGCGACATGGTCAACGCGGCGAGCCCTGGCGATCGGCCTGGCTTGTGGACATGTGCCCGAAGCGCCACCATGACGTGTTGCGCATGGGACCCAGTACGACGAATCCCAGATTTTTGTACCGTTCCCCTCGCCGGCAGGCATGTGCGGCGATGAATGTTGCCTGCTGCGGGGTCTTGTACGACTAATCGGGGCCGCGCAGCCCCGTCTTGCACTGCAATTAGATCCTGCACCCTGAACGAGCCATGGCCAACGCACCGCTGCTGATCGTCGTTCTCGCCGCCGGCAAGGGTGTGCGTATGCGATCGGATATCCCCAAGGTTGCCCACCAGGTCGGCGGGCGCTCGATGCTGGCGCACGTGTTGGCGGCGGCCCGGGAGGCGGGCGCCAGCAGGCTCGCCGTGGTCGTCGGTCCCGGCATGGACATCCTGCGCCGCGAAGCGGTGGCCGTCGCGCCGGACGTTGCCGTTTTCGAGCAGGCGCAGCCGCAGGGCACGGCGCATGCGCTGCTCGCCGCGCGCCCGGCTCTCGCCGCCCATGCCGGCGATGTGCTGGTGCTGTTCGCGGACATGCCGCTGGTGCGTGCCGCCACCCTGCGCGAGATGGTGTCAGCGCTCGATGCCGGCGCGCAAATGGCGGTGCTCGGGTTTGAGTCCGACAATCCGAAAGGCTATGGCCGCCTGATCCTCGACGGCGCGGGCCATGTCACCTCCATCCGGGAGGAGGCCGACGCAAGCGACGCGGAGCGCACGAACACGCTTTGCAACGCCGGCGCGATGGCCTTCCGCGTGCCCGCTCTCGTCGACCTCCTGGCGCGCATCGGCAAGAACAACTCGCGCGGCGAGTATTACCTCACCGAGGCGCCCGCGCTCGCCGCCGCGCAGGGAATGGTGACCGCGTGCATCCGCTGCGCTCAGGACGAGGTGCTGGGCGTCAACTCGCGCGAGCAGCTCGCCGCAGCCGAGGCCGTCTTCCAGCAGCGCGCGCGCGCCAAGGCGATGGAGGAGGGCGCCACGCTGGTCGCGCCCGAGACCGTCTGGTTCAGCTTCGACACCATCATCGGACGCGACGTCATCATCGAGCCCAATGTGTTCCTCGGCCCCGGCGTCGTCATCGAGGACGGCGCGCACATCCTGGCCAACTGTCACATGGTCGGGGCGCGGGTGCGCAAGGGCGCCCGCGTCGGCCCGTTCGCGCGCTTCCGCCCCGGCGCGGACATCGGCCCCGATGCTCGTATCGGCAACTTTGTCGAGGTGAAGAACGCGCGGCTGGAGCAGGGCGCCAAGGCCAACCACCTCGCCTACATCGGCGACGGGCGCGTCGGGGAAGGTGCCAACATCGGCGCCGGCACGATCTTCTGCAATTACGACGGGTTCAACAAGACCATCACCGACGTCGGCAAGGGCGTCTTTGTGGGTTCGAACAGCTCCCTTGTCGCACCTGTAAAAATAGGGGACGGCGCCTATATCGGGTCGGGAAGCGTCATTACGCGCGATGTCGCCCCGGACGCCCTGGCGCTTGGGCGCGCCATGCAGGAGGAACGGCCCGGCTGGGCCGCCAAGTTCCGCACCCTGATGGGCAAACGGAAAAAGCCGACCGGATAAAGGGATGCAGGGGGCGAAAAACCAAGAAACACGGTGTGAGTTGAAGGCCGAAGGGCGTTTCGCTTAACACACTGTCTGAACACGACTCCTCTGCAATGGACCACTTGTATGTGCGGCATCGTCGGCATCCTGGGAAGCAAGGCTGTCGCCGGCGACCTGGTCGGCGCCCTGCGCCGGCTCGAGTATCGTGGCTATGACTCCGCGGGAATCGCCACCGTCGAGAACGGCCACCTGGAGCGCCGGCGCGCCGAGGGCAAGCTCAACAACCTGGAACGCCGGCTAGCCGGGGAGCCCTTGCAGGGCCGAACCGGCATCGGCCACACGCGCTGGGCCACGCACGGCCGCCCCACCGAGACGAACGCGCATCCGCACATGAACGAGCGGGTGTCGGTCGTGCACAACGGCATCATCGAGAACTTCAACGAGCTGAAGGCCGAGCTCGCCGCGAAGGGCCATCGCTTCGAGACGGAGACCGACACGGAAGTGGTGGTGCATCTCATCAGCGATGCGCTGCAGGAGGGGTGTGAACCCATCGAGGCAACCAAGCGTGCCCTCGCCCGCCTGCAAGGCGCGTTCGCGCTCGCCATCATCTTTGCCGGCAAGGACGACCTGATGATCGGCGCGCGCCTGGGCAGCCCGCTCGCCATCGGCCACGGCAAGAACGAGATGTACCTGGGCTCCGACGCCATCGCCCTGGCACCGCTGGCGCGGGAGATCACCTACCTGGAGGAAGGCGACTGGGCGGTGCTGACGCGCAAGGGCGCCACCATCTACGACCAGTCCGGCAAGAAGGCGAAGCGCCCGCGCACACCGGCAGTGGCAAGCTCCCTGCTGGTCGACAAGGGCAACCACCGCCACTTCATGGCGAAGGAAATCCACGAGCAGCCCGAGGTCATCAGCCACACGATTGCCAACTACATCGACCTCGCCAGGGGCCGGGTCGACCTGCCCGATCTCGGTATCGATCCGGCGGCCATCAACCGCATCTCGATCTCCGCCTGCGGCACCGCCTACTACGCGGGGCTCATCGGCCGCTACTGGCTCGAGCGCTACGCGCGCGTTCCCGTCGAGATCGACATCGCCTCCGAGTTCCGCTACCGCGAGCCGCCGCTGGCGCCGGGCGGCCTGGCGCTGTTCGTATCGCAGTCGGGCGAGACGGCCGATACGCTGGCCACCTTGCGCTACTGCAAGGGTCACGGGCAGCGCATCGCCTCCATCGTCAATGTGCGCACCTCCACCATCGCGCGCGAGTCCGATGCCGTGCTGCCGACGCTGGCGGGACCCGAGATCGGTGTCGCCTCCACCAAGGCCTTCACCTGCCAGCTTTCGGTGCTCGCCTGTCTCGCCATCGGCCTGGGCCGGGCGCGGGGCGTCATCAGCGCCGAGCAGGAGCAGGAGCTGGTGCGCGCGCTGGCGCAGGTGCCGCGCCACGTCGCCGACGTGCTGCGCAACGAGTCCACCTACGAGAAGCTGGCGCAGTATCTCTCCAAGGCGCGCGACGTGCTCTACCTGGGCCGCGGCATGAACTACCCGATCGCGCTGGAGGGCGCGCTGAAACTGAAGGAGATCAGCTACATCCACGCGGAAGGTTATGCTGCGGGCGAGCTCAAGCACGGGCCCATCGCGCTGATCGACGAGAACGTTCCTGTGATCGTGGTCGCGCCGCAGGACGAGCTGTTCGAGAAGACCGCCTCCAACATGCAGGAGGTGGCCGCGCGCAAGGGGCGCATCATCCTTATCTCGGATGCCACCAGGGAGCGGGCCGCGTGCGCGCTGGAGGCCCACATTCCGATGCCTGCCATGCACCCGTTTACCAATCCGCTGGTGTATGCCGTGCCGGTGCAGCTCCTCGCCTACCACACGGCGGTGTTCATGGGCACCGACGTGGACCAGCCGCGCAATCTGGCGAAATCCGTCACTGTGGAATAAGGGGAAATCCCCACCCTGCCGAATTGCCGGCGATCACGGATTTGACGTACTTTCCCTGTTAGTTGGTTGCGCGACAGAGGGTATATTGCGTTTGGGAAACCTGACGGGGATGGGAGCATGGCTGGCAACTGGCGGAGGCTGGCACTCGCGGCGATCGCTGCGGCCGTCCTCGTGCCCGGCGCCACGCTGACGGTCGAGTCCCAGGCCGCGAAGGCTGCGGCGAAAAAAGAAGCCGCCGCGAAACCCGATGACGGCGACGGCGATGCCGCCAAGGCCGCAGCAAAGAAGAAGCCTGACCCCGCCGCCGCCCAACAGACCATCGAATCCGCAAAGAAGCTCATCGCCGCCGGCAAAGCGGAGCAGGCGGCCCAGTCGCTGACCGCGCTGCTCGCGCGCGGCGGCCTGCCGCCTCCGATCATGGCCCAGGCGTTCTTGGAGCGCGGTATCGCCTATCGCAAGAGCAACAAGCCCGCGCAGGCCATCTCCGACCTGACGAGCGCGCTGTGGCTGAAGGGCGGCCTGTCGTCAGCGGAGAGAACGGAGGCGCTTGACCAGCGCACGGCGGCCTACCAGGAGGCGGGCCTCTCGCCGACCGGCGAGGCGCGCGCAGCGACCGCCTCGAGCACGGACCATCATCCGACGGGCAGCACCTGGAGCGGCACCACCACCACCGCGTCGGTGCGGGCCGATCCGGCCGTCGAGCACACGTCGGCACCCGCGACCCAGTCGGGGCCGTGGGATTTCTTCAACAACCTGTTCGGCGGGTCGGCATCCGCTAACGCGCCGCAGCAACCCACGACCGGCTCGCTGCCGAAGCCGGAGCGTCCCGCTGCGCAGGCGCCCGCCGAGCCGCACAAGGCGCTCAGCTCCTGGGTGCAGAACACGGAAGTACACGCCAAGGCCGAGCCGCGCGCGGCGCATGCCGCGCCGCCGGCCGCGCCTGCGCGGGCCAAGCCCGAGGGCAAGTTCCGCATCCAGCTCGCCACCGTGCGCACCGAGCAGGAAGCCAAGGCGCTGGCCGCCAAGGTGAAGCGCGAGCACGCGACGGCGCTGGCCTCGCGCGAGCCTGAGATCGACCGCGCGGTGGTCGGCAACATGGGCGCGTTCTACCGCGTGCGAGTTGGCCCATTCGCCACCCTGCAGGAATCCCAGGCCATGTGCGCACAACTCAAAGGCAGCGGCCTTGACTGCCTCACCGTCACGCAATAGCCGGGTCAATTGCGGACAGCCACGCGTGCCGTCCACAGCCGGCCGGTAAATTATCCAAACATCACGACAAATTGCTGACAGGCGGCCGCCTTGCCGTGGCAGCGGTTCGTGCGACAATACCCGCTATCGAGTCACCGATGCGATCCGCGCTGCGGGTGTGGCGCGCGGACGAACATAACTCATGGATGCTCATGCAGGACCAGACCGGTTCCGGTCCGCGCCACTTGCAGCCCGTTGAAGCCGAGCTTGCCAAGCTGGCGCAGGAGGAAGAGGCGACGGACCTCAAGGCGGGCCTTGCCAGGCTGGCGCTCGAGGGCCCGCCCGGTGAACATCACACTGGCGCGCGCCTGCGCAACTATTTCCTGACCGGGCTGGTGGTGGTCGGACCGGTCTCCATCACCATCTACATCGCCTGGTACCTGATCAACGTGGTCGACGGCTGGGTGAAGCCCTACGTCCCGGCCGCCTACAACCCCGATACCTACCTGCCGTTCCCGGTGCCGGGCTTCGGCCTGCTGTTCGCCATCGTGGTGCTGACCATAATCGGCGCGCTCGCCGCCAACCTGCTCGGCCGCTCGCTGATCCGGGCCGGGGAGTTGATGCTCGGCCGCATGCCGATCGTGCGCAACGTCTACCGCGGCCTCAAGCAGATTTTCGAATCCGTCATCACCGCGGCGACGCCCACCGAGAGCTTCCAGAAGGTGGCGCTGATGGAATTTCCTTCCAAGGACATCTGGTCGATCGTGTTCGTGACCGGCGAGGTGGCGCACCAGATTTCCGAGGAGGTGCCGGGCAAGGACCTCATCAGCGTGTTCATGCCGACGGGCATGCTGCCGCCGTCGGGCTTCGTGTGCTTCGTCCCGCGCAAGAACGTGATGCCGATCCGCATGAGCATCGAGGACGCCGCCAAGATCATCATCTCCGCCGGGATGGTCAATCCGGAGACGCAGGCGCGGCTGAAGGACCTCGCGGTGCGCGCCCGGCCCAAGCCGGCGGGCTCCGGCAGCGGCTGACGGCAGCATTTGCGCTCGGCTCATCGGTGCGGAATTGAGCCGTGTGGCGTCACGCCGCCCGGAACAGCCGCACGGCCTCGTCGCACTCGAACAGGTAGAGCAGCATCCGCAGCGCAGCGCCGCGCGGAGAGGCCAGGTGCGGGTCCTGGCCCAGCACGAGCCGGGCGTCGTCGCGCGCGGCCGCCAGCAGCTCGGCAAAAGCCGGCACGTTGGCGACGCGGAACTCCGGCATGCCGCTCTGGCGCGCGCCCAGCACCTCGCCGCCGCCGCGCAGCTCCAGGTCTTTCTCCGCGATCAGAAAGCCGTCGTCGGTCTCCTCCATCATCTTGAGGCGCGCGCGGGCGTTCTCTCCCAGCGGCGCCTTGTGCAGCAGCATGCAGAAGCTCTCGCGCGAGCCGCGACCCACCCGGCCGCGCAACTGGTGAAGCTGCGCCAGCCCGAACCGCTCGGCGTGCTCGATCACCATGATGTTGGCGTTCGGCACGTCCACGCCCACCTCGATCACGGTCGTCGCCACCAGGATCTTCAGCCGGTTGGCGGCGAACGCCTCCATGGTGGCGTCCTTGGTCTTGTCGTTCATCGCCCCGTGCAGCAGCCCGACCATGTCCGCGCCGAACACCTGCGCCAGGTGCGCATGCCGTTCCTCGGCGGCCGCCAGCTCGGATTTTTCCGAACTTTCGATCAGAGGGCACACCCAGTACACCTGCGCGCCCTCGCGCAACTGCACGCGCAGGCGCTCGATCAGCCGCTCGATGGCCTCGGTGGCGATCGACCGCGTCACCACCGGCTTGCGACCCGCCGGCTTCTCGGTCAGCCGCGACACATCGAGATCGCCGTAGTGCGTCATCAGCAGCGTGCGCGGGATGGGCGTGGCCGTCATCACCAGCACGTTGGCGCCGCCGTCGCCGCCCTTGGTCTGCAGCGCGAGCCGTTGGTGCACACCGAAGCGGTGCTGCTCGTCGATGACCGCAAACGCCAGGTCCTTGAAGGTCACGTCGGCCTGGAACAGGGCATGCGTGCCGATCAGGATGTCGACCTCGCCGGCGGCAAGCCGTTCCAGCAACTCGGCGCGCGGGCGGCCCTTTTCGCGTCCCGTCAGCAGACCCACACGCAACCCGGCCTTGTCGGCCAGCGGCGCGATGGTCTCGGCATGCTGGCGCGCCAACACCTCTGTCGGCGCCATCAGCGCGGCCTGCGCGCCGGCTTCCACGGCGATCCCCATCGCCATCAGTGCCACCACCGTCTTGCCCGAGCCGACGTCGCCCTGCAGCAGGCGCAGCATGCGGAACGGCGCCGCCATGTCCTGCGCGATCTCCTTGATGGCCTGCCTCTGCGAGCCGGTCAGCGAGAAGGGCAGGGCATCGGCGATGCGGGCGCGGATGCTGCCGTCGCCGGCGATGCTGCGGCCAGGCTGGTTCTTCTGGCTCTGGCGCACGAGGGCGAGCGCGAGCTGGCCTGCCAGCAGCTCGTCGTAGGCGAGCCGGCTCCAGGGGGCCGCCGACGGCGATACGTCGGCGGCCTGTTCGGGGCGGTGCAGGCGCGTTAGGGCGGTCTTCACGTCCGGCCAGCCTTGCTGCTGCAGCCACGCCCCGTCCTGCCACTCTGGCAATTGCGGCACCCGCTCCAGGGCCTGCCGCAGGGCCTTCAGCAGCACCTTGCCGGAGAGGCCGGCGGTCAGCGGATATACCGGCTCAAGCCGCGGCAGGTCGGCGCGCGCCTCCGGCGGGACGATGTAGTCCGGGTGCGGCATCTGCTTGCGGTCGTTGTAGCTCTCCACCCGCCCGCTAACCGTCCGCACGCTGCCGGCTGGGAGCTGCCGCTCCACGAAACTGCGTTCGACGTGGAAGAACACCAGGTCAATTTCGGCGCTGTCGTCCTCGCAGGTGACCTTGTAGGGCACCTTGGAGTTGCCGCGCGGCGGCGGCCGGTGCTTCAGCACGCGCACCTCGAGCGTGGCGATGGTGCCGGGCACGGCGGCGGCCACCGTCGGCGTGGCGCTGCGGTCGATGACGCCGGTCGGCGTGTGCCACAGCAAGTCGATCACGCGCGGCTCAATGACGCCGGGCGGCAGGTGCAGTGCCTTCTTCAGCAGCAGCTCCATGCGCGGCCCGATACCCGCGAGGCTTTTCGCCGAGGCAAAAAGAGGGTTGAGCGCTGGCGGCCGCATGAGAGGGCGAATTCGATCCGTGTTGGGGTGGACGCATTGCGCGTCCCGCACAGCGCTTATGCGACGACTTTGCTTTTCTGTCTGCGCCAGCGGTTCTATATGAAGGGCGTCGACCCGATGAGGGTGGCGGCGGCTGCGGGTGGCGTCAAGCCGCCGGACCCGATATCAAAGCCGAATCGTTATGACCGACGACGAGCAGAGCCGGCGGCGGAGAGCCATCTATCGCGCCGCGCATCGCGGCACGAAGGAAATGGACTGGCTGCTGGGCCGCTACGCGGAAACCGCGGTCGCCGGCATGTCGCTTGAGGGCCTTGCGCGCTTCGAGCGACTGATCGGCCTTCCCGACCCGGAGATCTACGACATGATCTTCAATCCGCAGCTCTCGTCGGGAACCGGCTACGGCGACCTGATTGCCGAATTGAGGGGCTTCCACGGCCTCCAGCGGGACTGAGGAATGGCAGAGGCGCAGCAGAAAGTCCGCGAACGGCCCGGCGGCGGCGTGCGCGAGGTGCTGACCGGCGTTCCCGACGGGCTGGGCGCGCTGGTGCTGGCAGACCTCGCCGCACAGGGCGGCCGCGCCCCGCTGCTGGTGCATGTCGCCCGCGACGACCGCCGGCTGGAAGCCCTTTCGGAAGGGCTGAAATTCTTTGCGCCAACCATCCGGGTGATCCCATTTCCGGCCTGGGACACCGTCCCTTACGACCGCATCGGGCCCAACAGCGCCATCGTGGCCGCACGCATCACCGCGCTGGCGCGGCTCGCTGCCAGCGCCCGCAAGCACCCGACGGTCGTCATCACCACGGTCAACGCGATCCTGCAGCGCGTGCCGCCGCCTGAGTTCATCCGCCGCTCGCTGAAGACCATCGCGCCCGGCCAGCGCGTCGATCTCAATCGCTTGCTCCAGCGCCTCAGTCTTGCCGGCTTCACGCGCAGCAGCACGGTGATGGATGCCGGCGAATACGCGGTGCGCGGCGGCATCGTCGACGTATTCCCGCCCGGACGCTCGACGCCTGTGCGCCTTGATTTCTTCGGGGACACGCTGGAGCACATCAAAGCCTTCGATCCCGAGACGCAGCGCACGGGGCGCATCGTGCAGAAGATGACGCTGCTGCCGATCAGCGAGATTGCCTTCGGTGCGGAGGCGGAGAAGCGGTTCCGCCGCGCCTATGTCGAGATGTTCGGCGCCGTCAACACCAGCGACCCGCTCTACGAGGCGATCAGCGCCGGCCAGCGCTATCCCGGTATGGAACACTGGCTGCCGCTGTTCCATGAGCATCTCTCCACATTGTTCGACTACGCGCCGGACGCAGCCGTCAGTTTCGACCATCTCGCCGAGGAGGCGGTCGGCGAGCGCCTGGCGCTGGTGCGCGATCATTACGAGGCGCGCGTGCAGGGACTGGAGACCGCGAGCTTCGGGGCGCCGCCCTACAAGCCGGTCCCGCCGGCGGCGATGTTCCTCACGGAAGCTGAGTGGAAGGAGCGTCTGGCGGCAAATCCGGTGCGCATCATGACACCGTTCGAGCAGGTGGCGGATCCGGGCGGCGGAACGGTGCGCTCCTACGGCGGCCGCGCCGGGCGCAACTTCGCCGCCGAGCGCGGCACCGAGGGTGTCAACGTGTTCGAGGCCGCCGCCGGGCACGTGCGCGCGCTGCAGGCGCGCGGCAAGCGCGCCATCGTCGCCACGTTCACACCCGGTGCACGCGAGCGGCTCGGCGCGCTGCTGGCCGAGCACGGACTCGCGAAGGCCGCCAAGGTGGAGAGCTTTGCCGAAGCGCAGGCGCTGCCGCCCGAGCAGGCGGCGCTCGCCGTATTGGGCCTCGAGCAGGGCTTCGAGACCCCGCATATTGCGGTCGTCGCCGAGCAGGACATCCTCGGCGACCGGCTGGTGCGGCCGCGACGCAAGGCGCGGCGCGCCGCCGACGTCATCAGCGAGGCGACCAGCCTGGCAGTCGGCGACCTCGTCGTGCACGCCGATCACGGCATCGGCCGCTTCGACGGGCTGACCACGATCACCGCGCTCGGCGCCCCGCATGACTGCCTCGAGATCGGCTACGCCGGCGGCGACAAGCTCTACCTGCCGGTTGAAAACATCGAGCTCCTGTCGCGCTATGGCTCAGGCGACGGCGAGGCGCAGCTCGACAGGCTCGGCGGCGTCGCCTGGCAGACGCGCAAAGCGCGGCTGAAGCAGCGCATCCGCGAGATGGCGGCGGAACTCATCAAGGTGGCCGCCCTGCGCCAGTTGCGCGAAGCCCCCGTCATGGCCCCGCCGGCGGGCGAGTACGACGAGTTCGTCGCCCGTTTTCCCTACGACGAGACCGAGGACCAATCCGCCAGCATCCAGACGGTCCTTGATGATCTGGCATCCGGCAAGCCGATGGACCGCCTCGTGTGTGGCGACGTGGGCTTCGGCAAGACCGAGGTGGCCCTGCGCGCCGCCTTCATTGCGACGCTCGCCGGTTTCCAGGTCGCGGTCGTGGTTCCGACCACGCTGCTGGCGCGGCAGCACTACGCCACCTTCGCCGCGCGCTTCAAAGGCCTGCCCGTGCGCATCGCCCAGGCCTCGCGGCTGGTCAGCGGCAAGGAGCTGGCCGCGGTCAAGGCCGGCCTCGCCGACGGCACCATCGACATCGTCATCGGCACCCACGCCCTGCTCGGCAAGTCCATCACCTTCCAGCGCCTCGGGCTGCTGGTGGTCGACGAAGAGCAGCATTTCGGCGTGGCGCACAAAGAGCGGCTGAAGCAGCTGCGCGAGGACGTGCATGTTCTCACCCTCACGGCCACGCCGATCCCGCGCACGCTGCAGCTTGCGCTCTCCGGCGTGCGCGAGCTGTCGCTGATCACGACGCCGCCAGTCGATCGCCTGGCGGTGCGCACCTACATCTCGCCGTTCGACCCCGTCATCATCCGCGAGGCGCTGCGGCGCGAGCGCTACCGCGGCGGCCAGACCTTCTACGTGGTGCCGCGCATCTCCGATCTGGAAGACGTCGGCGAATTTCTTGCCGAGGAGACACCCGAACTGCGGGTCGCACGCGCCCACGGCCAGCTTGCCTCGGGCGAGCTTGAGGATGTCATGAGCGCCTTCTACGACGGCAAATACGACGTGCTGCTGTCGACGGCGATCGTGGAGTCGGGCCTCGACATCCCCAACGCCAACACGCTGATCGTGCACCGCGCCGACATGTTCGGGCTGGCGCAGCTCTACCAGTTGCGCGGCCGCGTCGGCCGCTCCAAGGCGCGTGCCTACGCCTACTTCACCACCCCACCCAGCGGCAAGCTGTCGGAGGGCGCGGAGAAGCGGCTCAAGGTGCTGCAGTCGCTCGACACTCTGGGTGCCGGCTTCTCGCTGGCCTCGCACGACCTCGACATCCGCGGTGCGGGAAACCTGCTCGGCGAGGAGCAGTCGGGCCATATCCGCGAGGTCGGCTTTGAATTGTACCAGTCGCTGCTGGAAGAAGCCGTGGCGGCGCTGGAGGGCGGTCAGGCCGGCGAGACGCAGGACCAGTGGAGCCCGCAGATCTCGCTCGGCACGCCGGTTCTGATCCCCGAGACCTACGTCAGCGATCTGCAGCTCCGCCTCGGGCTCTACCGGCGGCTTTCCGCGCTCGAGCAGCGCAGCGACATCGACAACTTTGCCGCCGAGCTGGTGGACCGCTTCGGCGAGCTGCCTGAGGAAGTCACCCACCTGCTCGACGTGGTCGAGATCAAGGGGCTCGCCAAGCAGGCGGGCCTGCAGCAGGTCGACGCCGGCCCGAAAGGCGCCGTCATCGGCTTCCACAAGAACAGGTTCGCCAATCCGGCCGGCCTGATCGCATTCATGCAGCAGTCCAAGGGCGGCGTGAAACTGCAACCCGACCACAAGCTGGTCTTCAAGGCGGACTGGGAGCAACCCGATGCGCGCCTTGCCGGCGTGCGTGCGCTGGTGCGCCGGCTGGTCGAGATCGCACGCGAGAAGATCGCGGCCTAGCCCAAACCGGTTGCCGCAGCGTCGGCACGGGAGCGGGCGCTATCTGGCCGGCGCCGCCCACCAGGTGTCGAGGTCGAAGCCTCCGAGCGGGTGCTGCGCCGGGAAGCGCAGCCGATTCCAGTACGCAATCCACACTTTCGGCAGGTGGAACAGCGGCACGACGTAGTCGCCCGACATCAGGACGCGGTCGAAGGCGCGCACCGCCGCCACGAATTCCTCCTGGCCCTGCGCCTCCAGCAGCGCCGAGATCATGGCGTCGGCGGCCGGGTTCTTCACCCCGGCGTAGTTGAGCGAGCCCTCGATCTCCGCAGCGCGGCTGCTCCAGCGGTTGATCTGCTCGTTGCCGGGCGACAGTGAGGCGCTCCAGTTCCACTGGATCACGTCGAAATCGAAGGTCTTGAGCCGCGCATAGTACTGCGCGTTGTCCACCTGCCGGGTTCTGACTTCGATGCCGAGCCGCTCCAGCGTGTGCGCGTAGCTCAGCATGATGCGCTCCTGCGCCCGGCTGAGCGCCAGGAACTCGATGCGCAACGGCTGGCCATCCTTGACGAGCCGGCCCTGCACCAGCTTGTAGCCGGCCTCCTGCAGCAGTCCGCTGGCCTCGCGCAGGCGGGCGCGCAGATTGCCGCCGCTGGCGGCGGGCAACTGATACGTGCCGTCCATCACCTCGGGCTTTACGAAACCGGCAAAAGGCGCAAGTAGCGCGCGCTCGCGCTGGTCCGCAGGGCGCCCATGCGATGAGAGATAGGAGCGCGCGAAGAAGCTCTGGGTGCGCTGGTAAAGGCCGCTGAAGAGATGCCGGTTGATCCAGCCCGCATCGAACATCAGAAGGAACGCGCGGCGCGCCCGCGCGTCGTTGAACGGCGGGCGGCGCGTGTTCATCACCAGCGCCGTCATGCCGGAGGGAAGCTCGGTGTCGAATGCCGCCTTGACCACGCGTCCGTCGCGCACTGCGTCGAACCGGTAGCCATCGAGCCAGCGGCCGGGATCATCCTCCGGGCGCAGGTCGATCTCGCCGGCCTTGAACGCCTCGAACAGCGAAGAGGCGTCGCGAAAGAAATCGACGCGCACCTCGTCGAAGTTGAATAGTCCGCGCGAGACGGGCAGATCGCGCGCCCACCAGTTAGGGTCGCGCCGGTAGACGATCGAGCGCCCCGGCTCAACCCGGGCGACGACGTAGGGTCCGCTTCCCACCGGCGGGTCGAGCGAGGTGCGCTCGAAGCCGTCCGCGCTGTACTTGTGCCGCGGCAGCACCGGCATCAGCCCGAGGATGAGCGGTATCTCTCGATCGCCGGGAGAGGCGAAGGTGAAGCGCACGGTGTGCGGCCCGATCTTCTCCGCGGCGACCGCCTTGGAATAGTGCGAGCGGTAGAACGGCCAGCCCTTGTCCTTGAGCACCTCGTAGCTGAACAGCACGTCTTCCGGCGTGATCGGCGTGCCATCGGAAAAGCGCGCGGCGGGATTGAGGTGGAAGGTGATGGATCCGCGGTCGTCGGGGACCTCGATGCTCTCCGCGATCAGGCCGTAGAGTGTGAACGGCTCATCGCCGCTGCGTGCCATCAGGCTCTGGAACACATACTCGCGCAGGCCCGGCGGCGTGACGCCGCGGATGATGAACGGGTTCAGGCTGTCGAAGGTGCCGAGCGACCCCAGCACCACGCGGCCGCCTTTCGGCGCCTTGGGATTGACGTAGGGGAAATGCTCGAATCCGGGCGAGTGGAGTGGCGCTCCATGCATGGCGATCCCGTGCACGGGCTCCGCCTGTGCCGGTGTCGCAACGAGAATGGTAAGCAGGCAGACCAGAAGCTTGAGTGCCATCGACGCGCAGTTTGGGCCCGTGGGCGGGGCGAAAACAAGGAGCCTTGGTCGCGCAGATTGCGCGGTTGAGGCTAGCACAGCCGGGCTTGGCGCGCGGCGCGCAGACCGCCGCGGTCTCGTTGCCGGCCCGCCACGCGCTGCAGTCTCCTTTGGACAGCGCTGGCGCGGCCGGGTCATCGGTCACGGGATTGCCGCAATCGGACCTTTACTGCCGGTCAACCGTGTGCCGTACAACACCGTTATACACTGGAGCCGGCGGGCCATCGGCCGGGCAGAGAGGGGTTTAGATCAGCATGAAGACGAACAAAAACCTCGCGGGGGGCGCCAAGGCTGTCGCCGCGCTTGTCGTCGGCCTGGCGTTGGCCGGCACCGCGATGGCACAGACCAAGAAGGCGCCGGCCAAGGCCGCACCCGCCAAGGCTGCCCAGAGCGCGGAGGAGTCGCTGCTCGATAACTGGGTCAAGCTCTGCAACAAGATCGGGTTCAAGAACAAGGACAAGGACGGCAAGGAGGTCAACGAGGACCGCACCGTGTGCATCACCCGGCGCGACGGCCGCGAGACGAGAGCGGGCCGCATCCTGCTGTCTGTCGAAATCAAGCAGATGGAAAAAGAGGAGAAGCAGTTCATCGGCATCACCTTGCCGACGGGCATGATTCTTCCGGCCGGTGTGCGCGTTGGCGTCTATCCGAAGGATGCCTGGGAGAAGGTCAAGAAGGGCGAGGTGGACGACAAGCACAAGGTCAAGGGTCTGGCCGCGCCGTACGTGGTGTGCAATCCCGGCTCATGCCTTGCCGAAGCGCCCATTCCCCCGGACGTGCTCGGCGAGATGAAGACCGCTGCGGGCATTATGGTCTTTGCCATCAACGCCCAGGCCGGCGAGATCGGCTTCCCGATGCCCCTTGAAGGGTTCAACAAGGCCTACACCGGCGCACCTGCCGACACTGCCAAGTATGCCGAGGCCTTCAAGCAGTCCATGCTGCAGGTCCGCGCCCGCGAGCGCGAACTGGCCGAGGAATATCAGAAGAAGAACGAGCAGCTGCAGAAGATGCAGGGCCCGGAAGCCTACAAAGGCGCCGTGCCGGCTCCCGGCAAGAAATAGTCTGACTGCGGCAGAAAGCTTTGAAAGACGGGCCATCCGCGCAGGGTGGCCCTTTTTTCATGACACGAGCGCCGGCTCAGTGCGGTTGTTGGAGAAAAAGGGCCCGATAGGTCCCGTCATCGCTGCGCGTGAACAGCTCGCCGACCTGCGGATGCCGCAGCGGCTTGCCGGATACGTCAGGCAGCAGGTTTTGCTCCGAAACGTAGGCGACATACTCGGTATCGGCATTTTCCGCGAGCAGATGATAGAAAGGCTGGTCCTTGCGCGGCCGCACCTCCTCCGGAATCGAATGCCACCAGTCTTCTGTGTTGTTGAAGACCGGATCGATATCGAAGACGATCCCGCGAAACGGGTAGATCCGGTGTTTGAGCACCTGGCCGACCCGGAATTTCGCGCGGCGCACCTCGCCCATTGGCGCAACCCTGTCCCTGACAAACCGGAGCAGACTGACTATCGCCGCCGGTCGGCTCCGGTCAATATATCTCGCTGGCATGCGGCCGGCGCGGCCCAACCGGCCCCTTCTACAGGCCGTAAAGCGCCTTGCGCTCGGGGTCTCGCTCGGCCACCAGGCGCGCCAGGTCGAGGATGACCTTGGCCTGCTTCCAGGTGGCGTCGTCCTGCATCTTGCCATCGATCATGGCGGCACCGGTTCCGTCCGGCATTGCCGCCACGATGCGCTTGGCGAACGCGACCTCCTCCGGATCGAGGCTGAACACGCGCTTAGCGATCTCGATCTGGCTGGGGTGCAAGGTCCACGCGCCCACACATCCGTGCAGGAAGGCATTGCGGAATTGCGCCTCGCAGGCGGCCGCGTCGCTGAAGTCGCCGAAGGGGCCATAGAACGGCTTCAGGCCGTGGGCAAGGCACGCATCCACCATGCGGGCCAGCGTGTAGTGCCACAGGTCCTGCTGGTGGAACATGCGCGGACCGCCGGCGCCGTCCGGATCGGCCAGGACGCCATAGCTCGGGTGTCCGCCACCCACGCGGGTCGTTTTCATGCCGCGCGATGCGGCGAGATCCGCCGGCCCCAGGCTCATACCGTGCATGCGCGGGCTGGCGGCTGCAATGGCCTCGACATTGTTGACGCCTTCCGCCGTCTCCAGAATGGCGTGGATGAGAATCGGCTTGCGCAGCACGTGCCTGGCTTCGAGCTGCGCCAGGAGCTGGTCGAGGTAGTGGATGTCCCAGGGGCCTTCGACCTTCGGCAGCATCACAACATCGAGCTTGCCGCCGGCAGCGGGCACGATCTCCAGAATATCGTCGAGCGCCCACGGCGAATTGAGCGCGTTGATGCGCGTCCACAACCCGGTCGCCCCGTAGTCGTGGGCGTTGGCCATTTCGATGAACCCGCGCCGCGCAGCGGCCTTGGCATCGGCGGGAATGGCATCCTCGAGGTTGCCGAGCACGGCATCGACCTGCGGGATGAGCGTGCCGAGCCGTTCGCGGATCTTGGCGTTGTGCGGCGGCACGAAGTGGATCATCCGCTCAAGGCGCACCGGAAGCTGCCGGTAGGGCTCGGGCGCGCCGATGGCGAGGGGCGCGAAATATTTCGCAGGCGTTCGGGTGGCTGTCATTCGCTGCTGTGAGGTTATTCAGGGGCCGCGCCTCACTCTAGTGGCCGACCTCGACCAGTCAATCGCGCGCATGTATGCGGCGGCCAATCGGCCAAGTCTAAGCGGGGCGGAGCCGTCACGCCCACCGGCGATTGCTCCACATCCACTGCTCGGGCGCCTCTCGGATCCACGCCTCGAACTGGCGCTGCATGGCCGCCGTCACCCATCTGACGTCGTCGGCCGGATTGGCCGTGCGCGGCACCTTGAGTTCCTTGACTTCGATCCTGAACCGGCTCTCGTTGCCCACGCGCAGGCAGCGCGCCATCCAGATGCGGGCGCCGACGCGCCGCGCGATCATCGCGGGAATGGCGACCGACTTTGCCGGCCGGCCGAAGAACGGAACCTCGATTCCGGTGCGGTCATGCAGATCGCAGACCAGTCCCAGCCGGCCGCCCTGGCGCACGAAGTCCGTGATCTGGCGCGCGGTGCGCTGCCCCTCCTCGACGCTGCCATCCACCCGCCCCTTGCCGAGCAGTCCCCCGGGATAGAGCTGGCGGCGCATGTCGCGCAGATAGCGATCGACATAAGGGTTCTTGACCGTGCGGTAAACGGCAGCGGGATTGTTGCCGGCGAGCGTGAAGGGCCAGATCGCCAGCTCCCAGTTGCCCATGTGCAGGGACACGCCGACCGCCGCTCCCATCTTGTCCCGATAGCGTGCGAACAGCGCCGCGTTGACGATTTCGATGCGGTTCGGATCGGCGATGATCCGGTCGATCTGCATGGTCTCGGCCATGTTGCGGCCGAGGTTTTCCCACATGGCGCGGGCGATGGCTTCGCGCTGCTTCAGCGTCTTGTGCGGATAGGCGATCGCCAGGTTCTCCAGCGCGCGCTTGTGGCGGCGGTCGAAGGGTGCCACCAGCCGCCAGATCTTGCCGGACACGGTCGCGCTCACATCGATCGGCGCTGCCCGCACCAGCGCGGCGATGGCGCGCAGGAGCGCGTACTCCAGCCGGTATCTCAGGTCGAGAAGGCTCGGCATCGCCCTCCATCCGTCCGCCACGGTGGGCGGGCCCTTGCCTGTCTCGCCGAGAGTCGTCAAGCCGTCACCTGCTGTTGCCGGTCTGCATGAGGCGCGGCAGCGGCCCGGCCGCGCCGAGCCCCGCGCGCATCGCCATCCGGCGCAGCGGCGTCACGGAGGCCAGCAGGTGGAGGCCCGCGCTTCTGAGCGCCTCCACCGGCAGGAAGTCCGTCAGCAGCGACCGGTTGAGCATATCGATGGAAAGCGAGCGCGTGAGCACATCGCCTGCGCGCGCGGCGTGATAGGCGGCCATTGTCGACTCCCCGCCTGCATCGTCGCCGCGCGCGCGTGCGTCGGCGATGCACTCCGCGAGCGCCGCCGCATCGCGCAGGCCAAGGTTCAATCCTTGCGCTCCGATGGGAGGAATGACGTGAGCCGCCTCGCCGACCAGCGCGATGCGATGCGCCGCCATTCGCTCGGCTCGCAAGCCGGAGAGCGGATAGATCGCGCGGGGCCCGACGCCGGAAATCTGTCCAAGCGCGCCCTGCAGGCGCTCCGCCAGGGCGTCGGCGAACTCAGCCCCGCCGAGGCTCGCGAGCCGTTGCGCCTCGTCCGGGGCCTCCACCCACACCAGGCTCGAGGCAGATCCGGGAAGCGGCACGGTGGTGAGCGGCCCGCTGCGTCGATGCAACTCGATTGAGAGATTGTTGTGCGGCCGGTCGTGATGAAAGGTGGTCGCCACCGCGCTCTGCGGATACGACCAGCTACGGACGGCGATGCGCGCGGCTGTGCGCGCCAGCGAGTGGCGGCCGTCCGCGGCGGCGACGCACCGTGCGTTCAGGGTGCCTCCGTCTTCGAGATCAAGACGTACCGCTTCCGGTCCCGGTGTAACGCGCGTCACTGACGTGACACGACGCGTGATGTTGGGGCTTCGCGCCGCCGCGGCGTGCAGAGCCGAGGTGAGCGCTGCATTGGGGATGTTGGCGCCGAAGCTCGCCATGCCGAGGTCTGCCGCTTCAAACAGCACCTCCGGATTGTGCAGCAGGCTGCCGCGATCATCGGCAATGCGCACGCCGGCGAGCGGCGCGCTTTGGGGCGCGCACGTCTGCCACACCCCGATGTTTTCCATGAAGGAGACGCTGGACGTGAGCAGCGCTGTCGTGCGCGTGTCCGTGCGCGCCTGCTCCTGAGTATAAGGTGGCGCGAGGAGGGTCACGTCGCATCCGAGCCGGGCCAAAGCCAGCGCCGCGGCCAGCCCGGCCGGCCCGCCGCCGATGACGGCGATTTCGGCATCCACAGGGGCCTGGAAAGGGGTCATTTTTAGGGGCTCGGAACGGGCTGGCGAATTGGGGCCACAAGCGGGCATTTCAACAGGAAATGCAACGGGGTTGGCCTCCTGTCGGAATTCCTTCTGAAACCCCAAGGCTTTGCGCGACCCGCCCTGTCGGACGGGAATGTGACGAAAAGTAGACACCCGGCGAAAGCGCTCGATAAAACACGGGACTGGGCCATCACGAATCGTGGCTTTTGCGCCACGTACAATTCGGAAAGCCGTCAACGGAGCGCTTTGCTTGTTTACCGGTCATTAAGGTCTGCGTTAAGCGTTGCACGACACGGACGGGTGGTCCCTCAGACGGCAGTCGCACCCAGTACACCGCCCGCCTCGTGTGACGGTAAATTCGATCAGTAGATTGGGTTCCGGTAGCGTAGTCCAACGGAGAAGTAGTAATGATCGGGGGACTTTTGAAATCAACCAGCCGGCTGGCGCTCGTCGCTGCGGCTGGTTTTTTAGTGGGTGGCGTGGCGATGCCGTCCGCCAAGGCAGCCGACCTTGGTGGAGACTGCTGCGCTGACCTCGAGGAGCGCGTCGCTGAACTCGAAGCGACGACGGCTCGCAAGGGCAACCGCAAGGTGTCGCTGATCATCAGCGGCCAGGTCAACACCGCCGTGATGGCGTGGGACGACGGCATCCGCAACGATATCTACATCGTTGACAACGGCGTGTCCCGCAGCGCCTTCCAGCTCGACGGTTCGGCCCGCATCAGCCCAACCCTCACCGCCGGCTTCAACATGGTGTTCGCCATGGCCACCGGCGCCCGCAGCCATCAGGTGTCGCAGCTCAATGATGATGGCCCAGGTACAACCGCCACGGGTGACAGCACGCTCGGCATCGAGTTGGCCAACTGGTACTTGGACAGCAAGACGCTCGGCCGCCTAACCCTTGGCCGCATCAACGGCGCCTCCGCGGGCTCGACCCAGGTCGACCTCGGCAACGTCGGCGTGATCGCCAACGTCAACATGCTGCTGTGGAACGGCTCGTTCATCGTCACCTCTGATGTCAACGCCACACAATATACGGGCGGTGGCGTCACCTGGGGCGCCCTGATGGGCGGAAACATTGTGGGCATCTCGGGCCTGAACCGCTCGAACGCTGTCCGCTATGACACGCCGACCGTTGGCGGCTTCACTCTCGGCGCCTCGTGGGGCGAAGACGACATGTGGGATGTCGCTTTGCGGTACGCTGGCGAGTTCAATGGCTTCCGCCTGGCGGGTGCGATCTCCTACTCGCGCAACGCCTGCGGCGTCAACGATTGTAGCGACACCGCTCCGTACGGCGCAGCCACTGGCTTGTCCAAGCTGGCTGAGGAGAACAAGTGGCAGGGTTCGGCGAGCATCATGCACGTCCCCTCCGGCCTGTTCCTGACCGGTGCCGCTGTCAATCTGTCGCATGACGGCTCGTCTGCTGGTGACGTCAACCAGTTCACCGGCGGCGGCTTGATTGCCGGCCGGCAGCGTCCCGACACCAAGTTGTGGTATGTGGTCGGCGGTATCAGCAAGAACTGGTTCGGCATGGGCAACACCGCGCTCTATGGTGAGTGGGGCCGGATCGATGACGGCGCCAGCGGTACGGTTACGGCCGGCGGTGACTCGCTCTTCGACACAAGAGTTGACATGTGGGGCCTGGGCGTCGTGCAGAACATCGACGCGGCAGCCATGGAGATGTTCCTGAGCTACCGGGACTATTCGGCGAGCTTTGGCAGCCTCGCTGGCGCTCCCTACGATGTTGGCCAGGGCCTCAACGACATGCGGATCCTGATGGCTGGCGCGCGCATCAAGTTCTGAGCGCATCACCAGACAGGCCTAACGAAAGAGCCGCCTCCGGGCGGCTCTTTTGCTTTTGCCGCGCCCGTCATCTGTTCTCACTTGCTCCTTTCATCCTGTCC
>DASZQG010000044.1:0-4797 GCA_035550075.1 Hyphomicrobiaceae bacterium
GGAATCGCTCACCGTCTCGCTCTGAAGCTGATGGGCCGGCGTATAGGCGAAGGCGTAGTGCGGGTCGTTCCCCGTCCCCGCCAGGTCCTGGGCCAGGCTCTGAAGATCGTTCGAGTAATGCGCCGTCCCGCCCGTCACATAGAAGCTCGCGCTCATGCCCGCGCCGTTGGCGTAGGTCACCCCCGTGCGATGCGAGAGCGGGTCGTAGGCGTAGCTCGCAAGCACCGTCTCCCCCGCAGTGTCGGCGCAATGACGTCGCTTGGAGGAACAGAATCTGCCGCAGGTAGGGCGGCGCCCGCGCGATCGAGGCGCTCCGCGCCGGCGCGGATGAGAATAAGCAAGCGGTCTTGCCGCTGGCTTCTCTCTTGCCACCGCGACCGCTCCAAACCGCATCGCAATCCCCGATTGAGGCAAGGCTTATAGCAGGAAGGTCAAGGAACGAGAAGCGGAAGCAGATGCGAATGAAGGAGATGGAGCTGAGAGAGCGACTAATTCGACTCCGACCCCATATCTCTGCGCAAAAACACGCCGCCGATGCGCAGATCGCACATCGATTCAGAGCCGGATTACCGTCGCCGAACGCGCAAAAAACAGCTCTCGAAGGCGCTCACATCCAGTGCTTGGGAAGCGCCAGATCGGGACGCCGGGCATGGATAGCACGCATGAGCTTGCGCACGTCATCCGCCAAAAAATGCTTCAACGACACATCGATGTACTTGCCTTCGCCGCGCGGATTCTCGGCATAGATCACGATCCGGCGGAACGGTCTGCGCATCGCCAGCGCCGTTCCGACATCGGAGGTCTCCTGCTCAACAGACGTGATCTCGTCGGGCCTTATCGACACGTCCGGCCCGCCCGATGCCTTCTGCAGGATCGCGCCATCACGCCAAAAAATCCGATAGCACGTGCCGATCCAGACGAGCACCCCAAACAGCGGCCACGCCATCTGCACCGACGCAATCGGCGTCCAGTCACGCGTCTTCAGCGACACATAGGCCAGCAAAATCATCACGCCGGACATGATCACGAGGAAGCCGACATAGGGTGCAACGGTGCGTCTCAGCGCGAACGCGTGTGTCGATACAGCGCCCGGATTCATGCCGAGCAATGCTCTTGACCGTCAGTTCGAGGCGGTGATTTCGCGACGTAGTCGGCTAAAATTGGCGAACAACATCACCACCAAAATAAGCACGTACGCGTAAGCCGCAAACCAGATTTCCACCGGCATCACGATGTGCCGCCAGGCCATGAATCGCGACGACGCGAACATCGCGCCCGCCACAAAGGCCCCCGTCTCGATCACCAACAGCGCGCGCCCTGCAAGACCAATAGGTGCCGTGCTGATGCGCGACGGCGAGGGCTGCGACGGCAAAAAGCCTACCATCCCGGAGAACATGCTCAGCGCCCAAAACGACGTGAACAGCACAGGATGGCCGATCCATCGCATACCCAAAACAACGAACACTTCACCAGTCAGCGCGAGCGAACCGATGTAAAATGACAGCAAGAACGTCCTCGTTAGAACGCGCAAGAGAGAGCGTAACAGCATCGAGGCATCACTTGTCTTGCTCACGCGACTTGCGCCTCGTGCGGTAATAAACCCATCCATCCCCGATCAGATAGTACGCTGCGATGACGGGAATGAAGGCGACAACAGCGGCTTCAATCCACTCGCGGATGCTTAGCGCGCTCAGCAATTCTCTGCCATGCAAGCCGAACTGATACAGCGCCGCCAACGGCGTTAGGACCAACGTCAGTGGCACATTGAACGCTAAAAACCAGCGAACATTGAACCAACGACGCTTGATCTCCGGGTCCGGAGGATATTTGCCGAGTATCATGGGCATGGCCGCGAACTCATCGTGCACGCACGGTTCATCTCATTTTGGATGTGCTGGTTCACGTGCTCATTGACTGAGTTTGTCGCCCTTTGCGCGCCATGCTCGACGGCTTTTACTGCTGCTGGCGCGTCCGCTTTGACGACCTGTCGCGTCGCAACACCGGCCGCTGTCGCGCCGACAACACCACCAAGCGCGGCGGACGTTCCTTGACCTGCGACGCTGCTCAGAATGGCGCCACCCGCCGCGCCACCTAGTGCGCCGCCTGCCGCAGACCATCCGGCTTTACTAACGTCGACAGACTTTCCTTGAACAACATCACTGGCTGCGCTGCCAAGGGCACCAAACACCGCGCCACGTGTCGCTGCACCTGCGATACCTGCGGCTGCTCCTGTGGCTAGGCCACCGGCTGAAGCTGAAAATCCGATGGCCGCGCCCGTGACTGCGCCGCCAGCAGCAGCACCAAGTGCGCCTCCAACGGTGATCTTGTTTCCGGCAATCGCGTTCGCTGCAACGTATGAACCTGCACCAACGACTGCGCCAACTGCTGCTCCAATCGCAGTGAATTCGACGATGCATCCGTCTTCAAGACACTTGCCACTGGGGTCTGTGTGGTCGGTCGGATCATTTCCGACATAGGTATAGAGATTGAGGTCGGCGTCGTAGCCGACGGGATCGGTCTGCAGGAAGCGGCAGCCCTGTGGCCAGAAATAGCGCGCGCGTTAATAGTAGAGACCGGTTTCGGGATCGAGCCTGCGGCCCGTGAACTTGTAGGGCTCCCCGGTCGTTGGCGCCCCATTGCCACAAGGATCATAAACGTACGGCCCTTCGACCTTGGCGCCGCTGTCGTCGGACATGGCGATCACGCTGCCCTGGCGGTTGGCGTGGAAATAGTGGTGGGTGTCCCAAAGGAGCCGCCGAGCAGCGACGAGACGAAAATCATGTACTTCATCCATTTCAGATTCCTTGGAGTGCGACCGCGAGAGACAAAACAGACGCGCCCGCGCGTCCGGGAGCGGCAATCCAACCTCGTTCGGGTTGTGGGGATTGGGTGCGACGAGCGCTAGGTGCGCGGCGGCATCCCGTGCTCCGGAAGGTATCAAGACCGGCGGCGATGTCAAGAAATCGAAGCGCCGATTGATGTGATTGACAAGTCAGTGCATGCTGCTTGCGCCGGAGGGGCACCCACATGGACTGGTTCAGCTGTTTGCTCGTCGGCGCGACAATTACTGTGCGACCGCGATCTTCGCGTTAAGGAGCTTCATGGGCCTGGGGGGGAAGCACTGATAGCTAGCTTCCTTCTCTCCATGTTGTGGCCAACATCGCTCATCAAAATGGAAAGTACCAACTGCATCCAATTTTGTATCCGAATATCGCGCGAGCTCTTCTTGAGCGTCGATAGTAAGAGGCACGGACAATGTGACATACCGGACGGACTGCCGTAATTTTGCATCTTCCGCAGTGGCAAATAGGTCGGCGCTTTCTTCCCCATACGGGATCATGTGACCCAAGTAACCCGATACGCAGACGCGCTTTTCACCATATGGCCATGGATTGTCCCATAGCTGTTGGACAGAAACCCGTTCGCAGTGTTCGGTCGAGAAATCGATCTTAGCTGCCAAAGCCGATTTCGTGTCTGAAGATGGTGATGCACTTGCGCATGCTCCCACCAGCCAACAGGCTGAGCACATCACCATTTCACGGGCAAATGGTATTTGCATCTCGATCTCCACACGTTAGGGCGTTGTGACCACGTCGTGCAGATCGCCGGGGATCGGCCCCAAAGGTCTGTCACCGGGTGAGATCACAATAGTGTGGTCCACACCATTGGCTCTGAACGTCTCGGTTATTGCACCGGCGGTGTTCTTATTGAACATCGGCGCGTTTGTTTGGTTCATGTGCTGGTAATCGCCCTTTGAGGGATACAGATTTCTGGTATTCACGGCATCTTGCTTCGCCTTCTGGGCTAGGTCCTTGGTATCTGGATCGCCTTGTCGTGGGTGTGGATGAACGTCTGCGCCAAGCTTGTTCGGGTCAGATTTATCAATCGGTTTGAACTCGAATTTCATTGGGTTATTGGGGTCGTTCTGCCCAGCCTGCGAGCCTGTTCGCACTTCCGTTACCTTGTCACCATTGTTCTTATCGACCATCACCTGTGCTCCCGTTTCGCGATTGCCTTCGGCGATTGGCATGGGTTTCGCGGCACCCACGGCGGCTGATTCAACCGAGGCCGGGGCACGGGGGATGTCTGGACAGGTCTGTCCCTGAGGACACGATTCGAGCCCCGTCGGGTCGGTCCTACCCACAGGATCATTTCCAACGTAGGCGTAGAGGTTGAGGTCTGCGTCGTAGCCGACCGGGTCGGTTGAGAGGAACCGCCCGCCCTTGGGCCAGTAGTAGCGGGCGCGGTAGTACAGAAGTCCAGTCTCCGCGTCGAACCTGCGGCCGGTGAAGCGGTAGGGCTCGCCGGATGCGTCGCAGGGCGTGGCGGAGCCGGTGAAGCAGTTTCCGTAAGGATCGTATTTGTAGACGCCTTCGGCCTTGGCCCCGCTGTCGTCGCTCATGGCCACCACGCTGCCCTGGCGGTTGGCGTGGAAATAGTGGTGGGTGTAGGGGGCGGCACTTCCCGTCACCACCGCGACCGGCTCGTCGATCGCGGGCCCCGGCACATAGCGCACGGTCAGAGCCTTGTTCTGGTCGTACTCGGCGATCTCGTCGGCGCCGTCGGAGAGAAAGTAGGTCGTGGTCACCCCGGCGCCGGATTTCTTGGTCCGGCGGCCGAGCGGGTCGTAGGCGTAGGTAGCATGCACCGTCCCGCCCGCGGTCTTGTCGGCGGTGAGGAGCCTGTTCTCCGCGTCGTAGCCGAACGTCCAGGCCCCGTCGCCATTGATATTGCCCGAGGTCAGATTGCCGTTCATGTCGTAGCCCAGCGCCTGGGGCGCTCCGCCGCCGGGCAGGA
>DASZQG010000045.1:0-7616 GCA_035550075.1 Hyphomicrobiaceae bacterium
CGAAGGGCTTTGGACATACGGATCTCGTGACTTTGTGAACCGCTCGATCCCGTGGGGTCCTGCGCCCCGGAGGGCGGAACCGAGCTGCAGGCTTCACCGAAGCCCTACATGCCGAACGGATAGGTGTCGGGCACGCCGTCGAGTTCTTTCACATCGAGAGGCTTTACGGCGCTTGTCCTGTCGATCCAGATGTACTCGTCGAACTGCCTGGACAACTCTGCTTCGAAATAATGGCTCGCCAACTCGCTCTCTGGCCGGTAGATGACGCCGATTGCGCGCTCAAGCCGAGGCTGAGACAGTTTTTCCTGGATATCTCTATTTGCCCCGCGGGATAGCGGCAGCAGCATTCCCGGAGCATTCGTCATGTGGAACAGCCACTCATAGCTTTGTGGGTGAGCCGGCGTGACAGGCATGACCTGCATCGGCTTGTCCCACGCCGAAGCCGCCGCCACCGTTCCGTCATTCGTGCCAAACCCGACATGGTAGGAGTTCGTGCCGAAGCGGTGCCGGCACAGTTCGCCAATATTGTATTCGCCGCGGCGGCGCATTTCGGTCGCGGCCGAATTTCCAACATGGGAGTTATGGGCCCAGACGACGGCCCTGGCTCCGGGTGCGTGAAATTCGAGGATATCGGTGAGCGTCTCGAACATATGGCTGTCGCGCAAGTTCCATGAAGCTCGAGAGCCATAATACATAATGCGATAGTAATGCTCGGCGTTGGCTATAAGTTGTGCATTTCTCGTGGCGTCGAAGAATCTCTCATCATCGGCCCTCGCGAATTGCGCGCGCTTTCGCAGCAGTTCGACCAGCACATGCGTGACGTCCTGTTCACATTTGCGATAAGCCCCGGTCAGAGCAGCATGGCCATACGCTGCAGGATCGGCCTCCCAAGGTGTCAGGCAGCCGTAACGCTGTCGTGCGATCGCTGCGAGGTCTGGGTCGATGTTTTCCAGGTACGCCAGCACTGCGCGTACCGAGCTATAGAGGCTGTAGAGATCGAGGCCGTAGACGGCGGTGCGACTCTCGTAGGAAAGTGAGAAATTATGAATATGTAGCCAGTCGATGAAGCTGCGAGTCTCTTCATTGCACCACATCCAGGTCGGGAAGCGCGCGAAGGCTTTCCATTCCGAAGGTGGCGCCTGGCGATGGCGTACAAAATGATCAATGCGCGCGGCGTCTGGCCAGTCCGCCTCAAGGGCGACGACGTTGAAACCCCCCGACTCGATCAATCGCTGCGTGATCCTGGCCCGCAACCGATAGAACTCGGAGGTACCGTGGCTCGCCTCCCCGATCAGCACGACCCGCGCATTGCCGATACGGCGCAGGAGCGGATCGAGATCGGCATCTTCCAGTTCCCCGAATCCCTCGCCGTGCTTGGCGATGAGTCCCGGAATTGAAGCGCTTACAGGAGGTCGCGATGGGATGAGACGTGGTGAAGCAACCTCCCAGTCCTCGCTTTTCTTCCAAGCCTCTTTGCCGATCAACGGCACAAACCGCACATCGGCAAGATCTTCCCTTTGGAACTCTTCTTCACCCAGGCGGGTCAGGCGCACCAGCTCTTGCGATCGGCGGTCCGGCCCAATCGGAATTACCATGCGGCCGCCGATCGCCAGTTGGTCCATCAACGATTTTGGAACTTCGGGTGCACCGGCAGAAACAAGAATGGCATCAAAAGGTGCCTCCGCCAGCCAACCTTCGGTCCCATCCGCATGCCGGACGTGAACATTGTCGCAACCAGCAGACGTCAGGTTTTTGGCCGCCCGCTCGGCTAGCTCACCGATGCGTTCCACAGTGAATACCGCCTTGGCGATCTGTGCGACGACGGCGGCCGCGTATCCGGAGCCACCTCCAATTTCCAGAACCTTTTCACCACCGCGGAGGGCCAAAGCCTCGATCATGAATGCGACGATGTAAGGCTGGGAGATCGTTTGACCTGCGCCGATCGGGAGCGGAGCGTCCTCGTACGCTCTATCACGCAGATGTTGAGGCACGAAACGCTCGCGAGGAACCTTGCGCATCGCGGCGATAACGAGGGGATCGCGGACACCGCGCGCTTCGATTTGATCGGCGACGAATCTTTGCCGCCTGTGGTCGCGCTTAGTCATATGCCCTTAATTCTTGCTATGGCCGCCACCATCATGAGATCGGTGACGTTGGCGCCACACCATTCAGCGACAAACGAGAACCGGAACATGGCTCAACATAAGAACCTTGATCGCCTGGCTTCCGAGCAGGACGCTCGTTATGCCACTGCGACCGTGAGACGAAATCACGATGAGATCGCACGGGTGAGTCTTGGCGTATTCAATTATCCCCTCGGCCGGACGCCGGTCTTTGACATGTATGGTCAGGCAGGGCGTTCCTAGCGATTTGGCGGTTTCTGAAACGCGCCAAAGGACCTTGTTCGCCAATGCCCTCATTCGCTCGTCGTAGTCGAAAACGGCGTCCGGCATGCCGCGCTCCGCGAGAGCGGCCATTGACAGAGCGTCCCAGGGCTCTGTCACCGTCACGGCCGTTGCCTGAGCATTGAAGGCCCTGGCAACCGTCAAGCCGGTCATCTCGGCCTTCTGGGCGAGCTCGGAACCGTCAGTGGCGATCAGCACATGTTTGTACATATCAGTCTCCGGCCAAGATTGACTTCCGCAGCTTGTCGATTAGCCAGTCTGGCGCAGATGACATTGACACAGAGCAAACTTCCATTCCGCATGAGAACGGTGGCTCTCCGCCCTCTTGGGCGGGCAATTTTTTCGCTCGCCAATCGCGAGTAGCGCGCAGTCAGAAATCTTGGGAAAGTCGCTCTATAGTTCTTCGCACCATGTCACGACCCTCCAAAGTCCCGCAGTCCCTGCGACCGATGCTTGCCACGCTCATCGACGCGCCCTTCGATGATCCCGCCTGGATCTTCGAGACCAAATGGGATGGCTTCCGCCTAGTGGCGAAAATCAGCCAAGGTAAGGTAGTGCTCTACTCGCGCAGTGGCGTGGTTGTCAGCGATCGCTACAAATCGATCGCGCATGCCCTACAAACGATCAAAAGAGATGCCGTGATCGATGGCGAACTGGTTGCGCTCGATAAGAACGGCGTCTCTCGGTTTCAGCTCCTTCAGAACGCTCTCAATAGCTCTTCAAATCTCCGATATTGCGTGTTCGACATCATGTTTCTGGATGGCCGAGACCTGAGAGACGTGCCTCTCGTCGAGCGCAAGAAACGCTTGGAAGCTTTATTGCCTAAAGATCCGCACCTCATCTACAGCAAGCACTGGCCGCAGCACGGCACGCGCCTGTTCAAAAAGGCGCAAAAGCTGGGTCTTGAAGGCATTATCGCTAAACGCGCCGACAGTTCATATCTGTCCGGCGTGCGCAGCAAAGATTGGTTGAAGATCAAGACCGGAAAGCGCCAGGAAGTTGTCATCGTGGGATATACCGCGCCAAGGCGGACCCGCCCCCGGTTCGGCGCACTGGTCATGGCCGTGCGCGCAAGAGGCGAATGGCAATACGTTGGGCACGTCGGGGCTGGATTTTCCCGTGCGCGGCTCGAAGAACTCTACGTCAGGATGCGGCCGCTTAAGACGGCAATGTCTCCATTCCCTCAGTCGGTGAAGGATGAAGTGGCGACAACGTGGATCAAGCCGGAGTTGGTCGCTGAGGTGAAGTTCACAGAGTGGACCAGTGCCGGAGAGATGCGCCATCCGGTGTTTCTGGGGTTGCGGCTGGACAAGAGACCCAAAGACGTGGTCCTTGAAAAGGAACTCCACCGGCCGGGGCGCTGAGACACTCTCGGTTAATGTTCGCGCATAGTGCGAGCGAGGTGTCCCCAGGCCAATGCTCGACACACGGCTCGCCGGAACGGCAGCATCCGCTTCATCTTCCGCCTATGGCGAAAGCGCGGGGGTGCAAGGCATGAGAGATGGCGTGTCCCGAAGCGTCGATAGATTTGCTGCAGTCTCGACTGCTCGGTGACGTGACCCAACTGCCGTTGACACAAATCAAAGCTGCCACTGAGGGCGGCGGTAGAGTTCTGGCATTCCGACGGTGAAATCCGGGAGGATGCGATGCAGCTCAGCCGAGAAGATCTTCTGAAAGCCTACAAACAGATGCGAACCATCCGCGAATTCGAGGAGCGGGTTCACAAGGAGTTTGCTACGGGCAAGATACCAGGCTTCGTGCATCTCTACGCTGGTGAAGAGACCTCGGCTGTGGGCATTTGCATGCAGCTCAACGGAACCGACTACATCAGCAGCACCCACCGCGGACACGGCCATTGCATTGGCAAGGGTTGCGATGTCGAAGGCATGATGAAGGAGATTTTCGGCCGCGAAGGCGGGTTGTGCCGCGGCAAGGGCGGATCGATGCATATCGCCGACCTCAGTAAGGGCATGTTGGGCGCCAATGGAATCGTCGGCGGTGGGCCACCCCTAGCATGCGGGGCTGCGCTTGCTGCCAAGGAGCGTAAGACCGGTGGGGTCGCCGTGGCGTTTTTCGGCGACGGCGCCTTCAATCAGGGAACCACGCTCGAGTCCATGAACCTAGCCTCGGTTTATCAGCTCCCCGTGCTGTTTGTGCTCGAAGACAATGGCTATGCAGAGACGACCTCGAGCGAATGGTCGATTGGCGGGCACAACCCCGTTCTTCGAGCGAGAGGGTTTGGCATTCACGGCGAAAGAGTGGACGGCCATGACTTCTTCGCGGTCTACCGTGCCGCCCAAGAGGCGGTGATTAGGATCCGCAAGGGCGCGGGCCCGCAGTTTATCCACGTGGAGTTCACGCGTTACTACGGCCACTTCGAAGGTGATGCGATGAGCTATCGACCGCCTGGTGAGGTCAACGAGGAACGCAAATTCCTCGATTGTCTGACCTTCTTCCGTGGTCGCGTGACGAGCGCTGGCCTCCTCGAGGGAAGCGCCCTCGACAAGATCGACAAAGAAGTTGAGCAGCAGATCGATGATGCGGTGACCGCCGCCAAGAAGGCTTCGCCGCCAAAAGCGAAGGACCTCGTCACCGATGTCTACAAGAGCTATTGAGGATTTGCGTCATGGCCAAGAAATCATTCAGGCAAGCTTTGAACGAAGCTATGCGTCAGGAGATGGAGCGGGACGCCAATGTCATTGTCATGGGCGAGGACATTGCCGGCGGTATGGGCGCCAAGGGCGAGCAGGACGCCTGGGGTGACGTGCTCGGTGCCAGCAAGGGCTTGCTGCCGAAGTTCGGGCGCGAACGCGTGTACGATACGCCAATCAGCGAAAGTGCTTTCATAGGCGCGGCGGCTGGTGCAGCAATCAACGGTCTCCGGCCGATCGCGCAGCTCATGTTCGTTGACTTCTTCGGCGTCTGCGGCGACCAGATCATCAATCAGATGGCCAAGTTCCGTTACATGTTTGGCGGAAAGGCCACGACGCCGGTCGTCATTCGCACCCTGTTTGGCGCGGGTCTACGGGCAGCGGGGCAGCACAGCCAGTGCCTCTACCCAATCTTTACGCACATTCCAGGATTGAAGGTTGTGATTCCCTCCTCCCCGTACGAAGCGAAGGGACTGATGATCCAGTCAATCCGCGACGACGATCCGGTCATTTTTTTCGAGCACAAGGCAATGTACGACGATGAGGAGGACGTGCCGGATGAGCCCTACACGCTGCCGCTTGGAAAAGCGAGGATCGTGCGGGAAGGAGCAGACGCTACCATTGTCGCCATAGGTCGCATGGTGAAGTTCTCCATGCAGGCCGCCCAGGAGTTGGAAAAGGCCGGGATCAAATGCACTGTGATTGATCCGCGGACCACGTCGCCCTTGGACACCGACGCAATTCTTAGCGGCACGAAGAAGACAGGACGACTTGTGGTCGTCGATGAGGCAAGTCCTCGCTGCAACATGGCGACCGATATCTCTGCCCTCGTTGCCCAGAACGCTTTCAAGGAACTGAGAGCTCCTATCAAGATGGTGACACCGCCGCACACGCCGGTGCCGTTTGCCCCCGAGCTTGAGGATATCTACGTTCCATCGCCGGCAATGATCCAGGCCGCCGTCACAGAGGTTGTGAGATATCGGTGATGCCTGAGATCCATGCCGTCACCATCCCCAAACTTGGCTTGACGATGAAAGAAGGCACGGTCGCCACTTGGCACGTTCCGCCAGGCGGTGAGGTGAAAGAGGGCGAACCAATTATCGACGTTGAAACCGAAAAAACCACAGCGGTTTATGAGGCGCCCGCTTCGGGGTTGCTTCGCCGTCAGGTCGCCAAGCAAGGGGAAACGCTTCCGGTCGGCGCCTTGATCGGCGTGATTGCTCCAGCCGAAGTCCCCGACTCGGAGATCGACGCCTTCATCGCCGGCTACAAGCCGGAGCAGAAGGCCTGAACAAGAGGAAAAACCAAATGGCGCTCCAAGCCGCCTTTATATTCCTGGCACCGAAGGCCGATGCTGCGAAGCATCGCGCAACAGTGCACACCGCGGACGTTGACCTGACTGTCGTCGGCGTCGCGAATTATGCCGAGGCCGAAAGTGCTGCCAGGGCCCTGGTAAAGGACGGAACCACGGCCATCGAGCTGTGTGGCGGCTTCGGCGCTCTCGGTACGGCCCGGATCCAGCAGGCGGTTGCTGGAAAGGCTGCAATAGGAGTCGTTCGCTTCGACGGGCATCCCGGGCTTGGCGGGAAGAGTGGCGACACCATTTTCGGATAGTGTGCTTTGGCATAAGAGGAGACGCCCAATGGTTTCATCGCCTGCGATGCGGGGTCTCCCTGCCGTCGAGACTTACGACTATTCGCTGTTTGGCGAGGTTGAGATCAGGCCGCTCAACAAGATTCGGCGTGTCATTGCACGGCGCCTGTACGCGAGTTGGGTGAATGTGCCGATGGTGACGCAGTTCGATGAGGCGGATATTACCAAGCTCGAAGCGCTGCGCGCTGAGTTAAAGTCAAAGGCCCAGGCAGAGGGCATCCGGCTTACATTGCTGAGCTTCATCATTCTCACGTGCGCATCTGCTCTGAAGGCGTTTCCCGAGTTCAACGCGTCTCTCGACGCAACGGGCGACAATCTTGTCCTCAAGAAATATTGCCACGTGGGATTTGCTGCCGATACGCCGGACGGTCTTATTGCCCCCGTAATCAGGGACGCGGACAAGAAGGCACTATTCCAGATCGCTGCCGAAATCGGCGTTCTCGCTGACAAGGCACGGACCGGGCGCCTCATGTTCAGCGAGACTGAGGGCGGATGCTTTTCCGTCACCAATCTCGGCCAACTGGGGGGCACGGGGTTCACACCAACCATTAACGCCCCAGAAATAGCCGTGCTCGGCATAGGTCGTGCCGCGCGGAAGATGATTGACGTTGATGGCAATTTCGTCCCGCGCCTGATGCTTCCTCTGACGTTGGCCTATGACCATCGCGTCATCGATGGAGCAGTCGGCGGCCGCTTCATGGACTTCCTGCGCCACAAGCTCGCCGAGCCAGCAAGTTTCAAGACTTAGCCGGAGCGATGCTGGCGCCCCGAATCAGGAAGCAATTCTTGTCGCCCGGCGCTGTTTGATGGATCGCCGGCATCATGCCGAGCGCTGGGGATCGCATGCACTATCGCCAAGGATAGCGAGTAGCGAGTGGTGCATACCAACGACCAGTCGCTGATGGTC
>DASZQG010000046.1:0-4077 GCA_035550075.1 Hyphomicrobiaceae bacterium
CGCCGATTGGGAGGAATTGCTGGCCACCGTGAACGATGTCGATGCGCCGGAAGTCTGGGTGACGCACGGCCGCGAGGACGCCCTGATCCACGCCATCACACAGGGCGGGCGCAAGGCGCGCGCCTTGTCGCTGGTCGGCTACGAGGATGAGGAATGATGCTTGAGGCGTCTCATCCATATCCCCTCCACCAGAATGGGGGAGGGTTAGGGAGGGGGCAGCCGCGCCTCGTTGCCCGACAATCTTCGCTCGCTGCCCCCACCCCTGCCCTCCCCCCTTCGGGTGGAGGGAGGTTTACTTCGGGCTGCCTCTAATGCAGCTCTTCGCCGACCTGCTCGATGCCCTGTCCTATCAGCCGGCGCGCAATGGCAAGCTGGCGCTGATCGCGGATTATTTGAAGCATGCACCCGACCCCGATCGCGGCTATGCGCTGGCGGCCTTGTGCGGCGAGATGAGCCTGCCGGGCGTGAAGCCGGCGGCGCTGCGCGAGATGGTCGGCGCGCGGGTCGATCCGGAATTGTTCGGCTGGTCGTATGACTATGTCGGCGACCTGGCGGAGACCATCGCATTGATCTGGCCCCCGGACGCCGCCAAGGCGCACGCACCGCCGCGTTTGTCCGACGTGATCGAACGCCTGCGCCTGGCTTCGCGCAGCGATGCGATGATGCTGATGGCGGGCTGGCTCGACGGGCTCGATCCGACCGGGCGCTGGGCATTGCTGAAACTGGCGGCCGGCGCGTTGCGCGTCGGTGTTTCCGCGCGGCTGGCGAAGACGGCCTTGGCCGCGCTCGGCACCGTGCCGCTGGAGGAGATCGAGGAGATCTGGCCGCAGCACGAGCCGCCTTATGCCGACATCTTCGCCTGGGTCACCGGCGGCGAGCGGCCGGCGGCACGCAACGTGCTGGGCTTCCGCCCGCTGATGCTGTCGCATCCGATCGACGAGGTGGACTTCGCCAACCTGGCGCCGCATGATTTCTGTGCCGAATGGAAATGGGACGGCATCCGCGTGCAGATCGCCGCTGCCGGTGGCGGGCAGACGCGGCTCTATTCCCGCGCCGGGGAAGAGATCTCTTCCGCTTTCCCGGACCTTATCGAGAATCTCGATTTCGACGCGGTGCTGGATGGCGAGCTGTTGGTGGCGCGCAAGGGCGAGGCGGGCATCGAGGTCGCGTCCTTCAACGACCTGCAGCAACGCCTCAACCGCAAGAAGCCGAGCGCGGCCCTGATCGTCGCGAACCCCGCGCATGTGCGGCTCTATGACGTGCTCACCATCGGCGGCGAGGACCTGCGCCCGCTGCCTTTGCGTGAGCGCCGCGCACGGCTGGAATCCTGGTACGCGGAGAAATCGCGGCCGCGCCTGGACCTGTCGCCGCTGATCGAATTCGCCGATTGGGAAGAGTTGGCGCGCCTGCGCGCCGACGCCCGGGCAAGTGATTTAGGCTCTGGCGGCATCGAGGGCCTGATGCTGAAGCGCTGGGAATCGCCTTACATCGCCGGCCGCGTGAAGGGCCATTGGTTCAAGTGGAAGCGCGACGCCCTCACCATCGACGCGGTGCTGATGTATGCCCAGCGCGGCCACGGCAAGCGCAGCTCGTTCTATTCCGATTTCACCTTCGGCTGCTGGAGACCGTCAGAAGATGGCGGGCGCGAGCTGGTGCCGGTGGGCAAGGCCTATTCCGGTTTCACCGACGAGGAACTGAAGCGCCTCGACCGCTGGGTGCGCGATCACACGGTGGAACGCTACGGTCCGGTGCGGGTGCTCACCCCCGCCTTGGTCGCCGAGTTCGAATTCGACAGCGTGCATCCTTCGACACGGCACAAATCCGGCGTGGCGCTGCGCTTCCCGCGCTTTCACCGCATCCGCTGGGACAAGCCGGCCGCGGAGGCCGACGAGGTCGAGACGTTGAAAAAGCTGATCGTCTAAGAACGCCGCCGTCCGCCGCGCCGGCCGAGTCGCGCCGAGCTGGCCGCCGCGGTCTGTTCCAGCAGGGTGAGCAGGCGGTAGATCGGATGCTTGGCGGTGATCCCGGCGATCGCCTCGACGCCCGGCCGGTAGCGCGCCGCCAGCACAGTGGCGATGCCCGGCGCGTCCGCATCGACCGGCAGGGACAGGACCCAGGACAACAGCAGGTCCTCCGCCGGGCCGGGAAATTCCGCACCCATTTCGAAGGCCTGCTCCAGCACCCGCTTGGGGTCCTGGGCCGGCGCCGCTGCTGCTGCCTGGCCGCTCATCGCGCCGTCCTACCTTTGCGCCGCATTTCTAGCAACGCCCTGTTATCATTGTCACGAAGCATGCGGTCAAAATCCGCCTTCCATTTGCGTGCTTCCGCCGTGCATCATTCCGCGCGCGTCGCACCGGACCGAGCCCGTAACGGCGATGGGCCGCTGACAGACACAGAGGGGAGAGCCCTGCAAATTCGGACTACACCCATGATCACGCCAGGATGTTGACGAGGCCGCATTGCCTTTCTTAGACTAATTCTAAACCAGAAGAAAATCGGGATCGCATGTCGGTCGATCGGGTTTGTGGCCGGGTGGGATGTCCGGTTACGGGACGGGAGTACGGGGCATGTTTGACCGCTTGCTGGCGCATGGAATCCGCCAGGGGGAAGTAACTCTTATCGATCATCAGGGCGGCCGCCAGACCTTCGGACAGGGCGCGCCGCGCGTCGCCATCCGCGTGGCCGACGCGGCGACCGACCGCGCGCTCGCCTTCAATCCCTGGCTCGGGGTCGGGGAAGCCTACATGGATGGCAAGCTGACCATCGAGGAAGGCAGGCTCTACGACCTGATCGATATCGGCATGCTGAACAGCGCGCCGATCCAGAGCGCCTTCTGGCAGAAGGTCATCGCCGCGTTCCATCTCGTGGCGCGGCTGTGGCACCAGCACAATCCGATCGGCCTGGCGCGCACCCATGTGGCGCATCATTACGACCTGTCGCGGCGGCTGTTCGAGCTGTTCCTCGACGAGAGCATGCAATATTCCTGCGCCTACTTCACGCATCCGGAGATGCCGCTGGCCGAAGCGCAGCAGGCCAAGATGCGCCACATCGCGGCCAAGCTGCTGCTGCAGCCCGGTCAGCGCGTGCTCGACATCGGTTGCGGCTGGGGCGGACTGGCCCTCTATATGGCCAAGCATGCCGGTGTCGAAGTGGTCGGCGTCACCTTGTCCAAGGAACAGCACGAGGTGGCGGAGCAGCGCGCGAAAGACGCGGGCCTCAGCCATCTGGTGCAGTTCAAGCTGCAGGATTACCGCCTGGAAAGCGCGGAATATGACCGCATCGTCTCCGTCGGCATGTTCGAGCATGTCGGCGTGAAGCACTATCCGGAGTTCTTCAATGCCGTCGAGCGGCTGCTGAAGCCGAGCGGACTGGCGCTGCTGCACGCCATCGGCCGGCGCGACGGGCCTGGCTTCACCAATCCATGGCTGCGCAAATACATCTTCCCCGGCGGCTATTCGCCGGCCTTGTCCGAAGTGGTGCCGGTGGTGGAGAAGACTTCGCTGTGGATCTCCGACATCGAGGTTCTGCGCCTGCATTACGCCGAGACGCTGCGCTGCTGGCGCGAGAACTTCGAGCGGCACCGCGCCGAGATCGCCAAGCTCTATGACGAGCGCTTCTGCCGCATGTGGGAGTTCTATCTGATCGGCAGCGAGCTGTCGTTCCGGCACGATTACAACATGGTGTTCCAGATGCAGCTCTCGCGCGGCATCCGCAACGTGCCGATGACCCGCGACTACATGTTCGACTGGGAGCGCAACCAGGCGGCCAAGAGCGCCGCCGCCTCGCGCGAGCGTGCCGCCCAATAGAAAACCGCCGCCCGGCACAACCCGGGCCACGCGCCGGGAGCTGCCGGTTCCCGGATATGCGAGCGGGACGGATGCTCCGCTTCGGGCGACCGCGGTCGCCTTGGAACGCGCACGGCACGCACGCTCCATCGTGCTGGTCGAGGGCATCAGCGACCAGATCGCCGTCGAGACCCTGGCAGGCCTCCAGGCCAGAGACCTGGCGAGAGAAGGTGTCGTCGTGGTGCCGGTCGGTGGCGCTCAATCGGTGACGAAGTTCCTTGCCCGCTTCGGA
>DASZQG010000047.1:0-33625 GCA_035550075.1 Hyphomicrobiaceae bacterium
CGCGATTTCCCCTCGATTGGCCACGAACACCCGCTGCACGCCCTAGGTCCTTTTGCGCCCGTTGATTGCTGACGTTCCGACGCACACTGTGGCAGAACAAAAAATCATCTTGCAACACTCTTTTTTTCAGTTTTTGATAATTGGCATGATATTGACCCCCAACAACGGCCATGGGCCGACTGCCTCGGAGCCGCCCCGGAGGAAGGCGGGCGGCGGAGGATCGTCGCGCTCAGAGGGTCAAGGCGGCCCGGCACTCAAGGTCTTCGCCGTTCTTGAGACCATTGCCTCACAGCAGCGCCCGCTCGCGATTTACGAGTTGGCCGCGCTGTTGGGCGTGCCCAAGCCAACCATGCATCGCATCGTGCGGCAGTTGGACAGCGAGGGGCTGTTGCAGCGCGAACCGAACCGCCGCGTCTACGGTCCCGGACCACGTTTGCTCAATTTCGCACTCCACACCGTCAGCTCCGCAATGCAATCGGCGCCCCGCCATGCCGTACTTGAGGCCTTGTCAGGTGCGGTCGGCGAGACGTGCAACTTCGGTATGCTGAACGGCAATGCCATCGTGTACCTCGACCGTGTCGAGGCCTCGTGGCCGTTCGGATTGAAGTTCGAGGCGGGCTCGCGAGTACCTTTGCACTGCACGTCAGTCGGAAAGCTCCTCCTCAGCGTGCAGCCCCGCCGGCGACGCGACGAATTGATCCGCGCAACGACCCTCGCCCGCTATACCGAAAACACCATCACGGATCCTGAGGCTTTGAACCGCGAGTTGGACGAGATTCGCAAGCGCGGCTATTCGATCGACAATCAGGAGTTCCTCGCTGGTGTGGTCTGCCTTGCGGCGCCCGTGCGCGACAGCAAGGGAGTTGTCTGTGCGGGGCTGGCTATCTCGGCGCCGCATGCGCGCATGTCGGTCGATGAGGCCATCCTACATCTGCCAAAACTGCTTGCCGCGGCCAAACAGCTTGCCGCGCATCTCGGTCAGGATTGAACGGGCGCACGGGACTTGAGGACATGGGTCTGCGTTATGACGAGATCAATGAGATCCTCAAGCTCATCGACAACAGCTCATGCGATGAGTTTGTGCTCGAGACGGAAGATATCAAACTCGTTGTACGTCGCCGGGGCGCGAACAATCATTCCGTTGCCGCGACAGGCGCAGACACGCTCTTCGTCGGCAAGCCAAAATCGGCACCGCAAGCTCCCGCACCGCAAGCCCCGGCGCTCCGCGCAAAGGCGCAGGCGACGTCGAACGTCGTTTTGGCGCCCATGGTCGGGACATTCTATCGCTCACCTTCTCCAGGGGAGCCGCCCTTTGTGGAGGTCGGCAGCAAAGTCAACAAGGGCGATCCGATCTGCATCATCGAAGTCATGAAGCTATTCACGACCATCAGCGCCGAATGGAGCGGCACCGTGAAGGAAATCGGCGCTGAAAACGGCGCACTCGTGGAGTACGGCCAGATGCTGTTCGTCATCGGGCCAGACTAGGACGCAAGACAGGAGAGCAGCGGCCTCACAACTGTTCAAGACGACCGTAACTCTAGCCGAACGGCCAACGGCTGAAGCGGTCAAGACAAGTCGACGAACGACTGCAGCGAAGATCGAAAACGACACGTTGTTCAACCAGGGAGGAAGACAATGGTTGCTCGGAGCTTTAGCCGGTACCTGATCGCTCTTGTCGGGATCGGGACGGCTGTTTTTGCGACGGAGCCTGCGCGAGCGCAGAATCCGATCGTTCCTATGCTGATCTGTCCCTTCGGATGCGGCAATACCGAGGGCTATTCGGTGCTCGGCAATCTAATTGCGCGCGGCAACGAGCCGATCACGCTCGCGCCGCAAGAGACGCCTGGCTATATGTACAACATCCGCGCCATGGGCGAGGAGCGCCGCTGGAAGACAACCGTGTTCGGCACCGAGGACACGATCGTCCTGCTGGCGCCGGAAGGTGGACGCCCGGAATTCAAAGAATTCCTGCCTGAGCCGGTGAAAGCACCATTTAAGCTGCTCTGGGGCGAGGCTCTTTGGGGACAGGGCAAATATTTCGTTTCGCTTGATCCGAACATCAAAACGCCGGCGGATCTCAAGGGCAAACGGATCGCGCTCGGCCTTCGGACCCAAAGCGACTTCGGGTTCTTCGCTCGCCTGATTCTCGAAGACGGATATGGCGTGACGCCGAAGAATTCGGACATCCGCCATGTCACACCCGATGCCGCCATTCAGCAGTTGATCGACGGCAATGCCGATGCTGCCGTGGCCGCCTTCGGTACGGATCCGAGCTACAAAGAGTGGTTAGTCGGCGGGCCGTTGCGCAAGCTCGAGGCGACTGGCCGCAAGATCAACTACATCGGCGTCGACCAGGCGTCGATCGATAAGGTCAACAACAAATGGCACACAGGCTTCCTGACCACGACGGTGCCGGCGCACACGCTGCCGTTGCAGGAAAAGCCATTCATGTCGGCCCTCAACCGCGGTTATATCGCGGCAAACCCGGCGCTGCCTGATGATGTCGCGTACCATCTCGTCAAGGCGGTCGCAAAATATGGGCCGCAAATGGCCAAGCTGAATGCTCTTTGGAAGCTGTGGTCGCCGGCGATGATGCTCGACGGTCTCGATGACGCCAACGTGCATCCGGGCGCCAAGAAGGCTTATGTCGAACTCGGCATCTGGGACGAGCACAAGAAGTACCCGCCGGTTGTCTTCGCCAAGGCGAAGTAGGTCAGTCGGGGACCGGCGCACTAGTTGTGCCGGTCCGCTTTTCTAGGCGGCTTTCTCAATCATCGGAGCGCACGTGATTCGTCTTCTCCGGGTCACCAGCGTCGGCACAAACGCCCTGTTCTGGGTCTTTGGACTCGGCCTGAGTGTCTATCTCGCCGGCACGTCGACTGGCGTGATCCGCATGGCATCGTCGTCGATTCACTACTCGACATTTTTGTTCGCCGTGATGTCGATGTCCGGGTTCATCACGCTCCATGAGCTGGCCGAACGCAAGTTGCACGATCCGGTTTCGAACGGCGCCTGGTTCTGGGTGAAATTCGCCGTCGCTTTGATGGGCACGATCGCCGCGATTGCATCGTCGGGTTACGTCCGTCTCAATGCAATTCACCTGGAGACGACCCAACCATTTTTCAGCTCTTTTGAATTCGGTATCGGGCTCGTCCTCGTTGTCTCAGTGCTTATTCTCAATTGGTTTCATTGGGGAAGTCTGCTGACCGGCATTATTGGGGCGTCCGTCATCTATTTCTTCTATGGGCACCTCATTCCCTACTCACTGCTGACTACACCGCAGTACGATCCTGATTTCGTGATGAATTACCTGGGCCTCGGCACCAACGATGGCCTGTTCTGGTTCCTGCGCGAGGCCGCCGACAGCATTTGGTTTCTCGTGATCTTCGCCGGCGCGCTCTTCGCGGTCGGCACCCTGCGCATGGTGATCGAAATCGGCAAGGCCGGCGGCAATCGCGTGGCCGGCGGCGCAGCGTTCCCTGCGATCATCGGCAGCGGCATCGTCGCGGCGATCATGGGCACCGCGGTATCGAACGTCGTGCTGACCGGTCGCTTCACCATCCCTATGATGAAAAGCAAGGGATATAGCGCGCCGATGGCCGGCGCCATCGAGGCTACCGCCGGGACCGCCGGGCAAATCATGCCGCCGGTTCTCGGACTTGCTGCATTCATCATCGCGGCCCTGCTGAACATTCCTTATGTCGATATTGCGCTCGCGGCGGTCATCCCGGGGCTGCTTTACATGACCGGTGTCACGTCGGGCGTCCTCGTCTACGCGTGGCGCAACCGCTTGCCGAAATTGAACGATCCGGTGGACGTCAAGCTTGTCCTTCGTTTGGCTCCGACCTTCCTCCTTTCGTTCCTGGCCGTGATGTACATGCTGCTGTCGTACTACACGCCGTCGTACGCCGGCTTAGTCGGCTCAGTGATTGCGCTCACGCTCGGGCTGTTTCAGGGAAGATACCGGCCGAAATGGCCGGATATAGTGAGCGCCTTTCGCGACGCGCTGTCGATGGCGGCAATCCTGTCATTGCTGTTGATCGCGATAGGACCGTTGGGTCAGGTCTTCCTGACAACGAACCTGTCCAACCGGCTCGGCACGATCCTCATCCTGGTTCTGCCGAATTCAGAACTGCTCTTGCTGATCGGCGCGGCCATCCTCGCGCTGATCCTCGGCATGGGCTTGCCCACCCCTGTCGCTTATATCGTCGTAGCCCTAGCGCTGGTGCCGTTCCTGCAGCAGCTCGGTGTCGACCCGCTGATGGCGCATTTCTTCGTCTTCTATTTCGCCTGCTACTCAGCGTTGACGCCACCGGTTGCGGTAGCCGCGCTCGCTGCCGCCAAGATCGCGAAGGCGGGCTTTATCGAAACTGCGCGTGACGCGATGAAGCTGATGTTGACGACGTTCGTTATCCCGTTTGCTTTTGTCTACTACCCGTCGCTCATGAGCTTCCCGCACATGAAATGGGAAATATTGATACCGATTGTCACTTGCCTGCTTCTGCAATGGACCGTGTCGGTGACCTGTTACGGCTACTTCCGCCGCGATCTCGGCGTGATTGAGCGCACGATCTTCGGCATCATCTCGTTCGCGGGCTACGGCGCGCTTTGCGATCGTGGCATCTATTCCAATCTGCTATTCGGCGCGATGCTGATGGCAATGGTGGCGTACATGGTCTTCTCGGCCGAAGCGTCACCTCGCACCGCAAGCGTCGCCACCAAGCCGAGTCAGGCAAATCCCTCGCCGCAACTTCGCGATGAGGCGTTACCGATAGAGGGCCGTTTCGAATAGCACCGATCCAGCAAAGGGCATCAGCCATGAAACCGAACCTGTCCGATCCCGGCAAAGTCATCATCACCATCGCAACCACCGGCGGCCTGCATGGACGGGAGTCCAATCCGGCTTTGCCCGAGCAGCCCAAGGACATCATCCAGAATTTCCGCGATTGCTTTAACGCCGGCGCAACCGTGGCCCACATGCATGTACGCGACAAGCGCGGCGTGACGACGGCGAATCTGGATGTCTATGGCGAGGTCATAGAAGGGGTCATGTCGCATTGTCCGGGCATGATCACCCAAGTTGGTAACGGAATCGGACTGCGCTACGAAAACCCTAAAGCTGAAGGCGAGCCCTTCACATTGGATGAGCGGATGAACCTGCTCAACATCCGCCCGCAACCCGACCAGTTGACGCTCAACCTTGGGACCTTCCATTTCGAGCACAAGAATACCGAGTTCCTTTTCCCGAATTCGAAGAAGTGGAACAGCGAGTTCGTCGCCGGCTGCAAAAAGCGCGGCATTCGTAATGAGCTTGAAGTCTATGACCTCAGCCACATTCAGAATGCAATTGATCTGATGGAGCGTGGCGTACTCGAGCCGCCGCTGCATTTCAGCTTCGTGCTGGGCATCAAGGGCGCGATCCCCGCGACCCCCGCCAATCTTCTGGCCATGCTCGACGCCATTCCGGAAGGCTCGTCGTGGCAGGTCGTCAGCATCGGCAAGTACCAACTGCCGCTGAGCACGATGGCCCTGGCACTCGGCGGCAATATCCGCGTCGGCATGGAGGATAATGTGTATTTCAGCCACGGCGTCCTGGCCGTCAGCAACGCGCAACTGGTCGAGCGCGCCGCGCGAATCGTGCGCGAGCTTGGCCGTGAAATCGCCACGCCCGAAGAGGCGCGGGAACTGATGCACCTCGGGAGGACGCCGCAGCGTCCGCCGGCGGCCAGAACGGCGTAGGATGAGCGACCCAATCTTCTCAGTCGATGGGGAGGTGATCTTGGTTGCCGGCGGCGCCGGCGGACTGGGTTTGCCGATCGCTGGTGCGCTGGCAAAGCGAGGCGCCAAAATACTGATCGCCGACATCGACTCGATGCGCGCAGCCAAAGCTGCCCAAGATCTCGCCGACGCTCACAAGGCCGACGTGCGCGGCTGTGCGCTCGATGTCACCAACGCTCAATCATGTGCCGCAGCCGTGAACATGGCCGTATCGGTTTGGGGAAGGCTTGACGGTCTTGTGAATGCCACGGGCGTCTATCGCGTCGCCGCAGCGCTGGATCTCGACGACGAGTCCTGGGACGCCACGATCGACATCAATCTCACCGGTGCATTCCGCTTGGCGCGCGCTGCAGGCCGCGTGATGGTCGGCCAAAGGGGCGGACGCATCGTGACGCTCGCCTCCGTGTCGAGCGCGGTCGCAAATCCGCGCTATGCAGCCTACGCCGCGAGCAAGGCGGGGGTTGCTCACCTCACCCGAGTGTTGGCCGTGGAGTGGGCGTCGGCCGGAGTAACGGTCAACGCGATTGGCCCTGCTGCAACCCCCACGCCGCTGGCCCAGCCGATATTCGACGATCAAAAGCAGCGCGAGGCAGCGCTGGCGCAGATACCGATGGGCCGTTTCGGTACGCCGGACGACCTCGTTGGTGCGACGATATTTCTGCTATCGCCAGCCGGGGGGTTTGTAACCGGCCAAATTTTGTTCGTCGACGGCGGTCGCACGATTGTCTGAGGATCGCTCTCACGCCGCCAGTTGGATTAAAGTCGGCAAAACGCCCCGTGCCGCAACCCCGGTGGTGATTGACGGCTGATTCAGGGCCCCGCGGTCACGAGGAGCGAGCACAGGATAGTGTCTTAATCAGAGCTTGGGCTTCGGCACGATCGCCTCGCTGGGGCTGATCGGCGAAGAAGTGCAGCTCCTCCTGCAGAATCTCGAACGCGCGCGCCGCATTTCCGGCCGCCTTCAGATGCGCCGCAAACGAGAGCGCGGCGCGCAAAGCAAACCCACGCTGACCTCGCTGGCGCGCGAGATCGAGTGCAGCCCCGAAGCCCGCAACTGCGCGCTTTGCATCGCCGAGGCGCGGATGGGCATTGAGCCGCGCTTCCAGGCGAAGGCACTCCGGTTCGTACCAGAACTTGCCGCCGTGCAGGATTTGTCGTGCCTCTTGCAGACAAGGCCCTGCGTCGTTCGGCCTGTCCGCATCGATGTACGCCTCCGCCAACCAACACAAATAGGTTGGCAGCCAGTAGAGCAGGTGCGCGGTGCGAAGAAAGTTGCGCTGCTGCTCCAGCGCCTCGATGCCCTGGGCAGGGCGGCCGGATTCGATGACAGCCCAGCCCAGAAATGTCCGCGCCACCGAAACCCAGAGCGGCAGTTCGCGCCGGGTCGCGCCCTCAAGTGCTTGGTTGGCAAGGAATTCCACTGTCGCCACGTCGCGCTCCAGTGTGTGCAGCATACAGACGTGAGAAAAGGCGTAGCCGAGGGTATGTGCGTGCCGGATGCGCGCCGCGAGCTCGAGCGCGCTGCGCCCGTGAGCCAGGGCCTCGCTTACCCGGCCCAGCAGCCAGTCGGCGATGCAGAGGTTGGAAAGGCTCGCAACCTGGACGTCTGTTCCATAGACCACACTGAGCGCTTGGTCCTTGGCGGCATCGTACAGCCTGACGGCCTTGGTCAAATGAGCGTGTCCCCGCCCGGCTTCGCTTTCAATCAGAGACGTGCCGACAAGGCGATGACCGACCATGCGGTCCGCCCTGGAACCCTTGCGGTCGGCAAGCTGCAGAAACCGCTGCGCTTGCGCGCTCGCCTGGTCCATCTTGCCGTCGACGCGCAGATAGGACCATCGCGCGTAGAGCGCCGGAAAAATACGCGTATCCTCACCCAGCCGCTGGCAAAGCTCGATGGCCCGGTCGCTCACCCGAGAAACCTCCTCGGCCGCGAAGCCGTGCAGGGCAATATTGGGGGCAATGCTCGCGATGTGCGCCTCGAGCTCGAGGTTGTCGCGCTCGTATCCCGTATCGAGCGCCTCGATCTGCGAAAGGGCCATTCCGAGCTGGGCAAGGGCTTCGAGATTGGCGGACTGCTCCGCCGATTTCTTTGCGGCGCGCAGCCACATTTGCACCGCCCGCAGGGGCCGCCCCGCCTCCGCAAGATGCTGCGCGAGACAATCGGGCTCCCTGTCCGTGATTTCGGGCAGGTACGTTTCGATCATGTCTGCGACGCACGCATGCAACTCCCGCCGTTGGCGCCGGAGAAGCGAATGGTAGGCAACATCGCGAACCAGCGCGTGCTTGAAAGAATACGTTCGCTCGTCATCGTTTCGGTCGAGCTGGACGAGGCCTGAATCAAGCAACCGCTTGAGCGCGGACTCAGGCGATGTGCCTTGTTCGAGCGCAACAAGCTCGAGAAGTCGATGTGAAAACGTCCGCCCGATCACCGAGGCGAGTTGGGCGACGCTCTTGGCATCGCCCAGCCGTTCGAGCCGCAGCATCAGGGGGTCGTACAAGGCCGATGGAATTTCGGCCGCGGCCGAGGTTGCCCCGACGCGCGCAGGAGCGCTTTCCAATTGGCCAGTTTCCACGGCCGCTGTCGCAAGCTCTTCAACGAAAAGAGGCACCCCATCGGACCGCGCAATGATGTGATCGAGGAGTGCCTTTGACAGCGCTTCGCTCCGAGCTACCGAGGCGGCGAGCTGGGCGCATTCCTCATTCGCAAGCCGCCGCAACGTTATCTTGCGTATCGATGGGGAGCGATCGGCTAAGGTCACTGTCCGGCTGTTCATGACGAGCAGGAGCGGCGTGCTTTCGATCTCCTTCACCAGCCGCTGCAGAACCTCCAGACTCGATGGATCCAACCAATGCAGATCTTCAAAGAGGAGCAGCCGCGAGCCCGAGTTCGCGGATGACGTCATCATCCGCACCACTACGTCGCGGGTCTTGCGGCGCAGCTCCTGGCGGTCGGGATTGCTTGTTGCCGAGGTCTGGCCAGTCGATAGGCCCAAGAGTTCACCTACCAGCGCGAGAGGCTCTTCTTCGTCCAGCCCCATCTGGGCCAGGAACTGGCGCAGGCAGGCCCGGTTGTTCTCGGGCTCCCCATCGTTTCGGATACCGATCCGATGCTCGAATGATCGGATGATTGGATAGAACGGGGTGTGCTGATGCTGGGCGGAGGCCTGCAGCGTGAGTATCTCCTCAGGCCGCAACCCGGCCTGTTCAATCAGCTCCCCGACGAGTCGAGACTTTCCGATCCCTGCCTCGCCAACAATCTCAATGGCCTCTCCGCGGCCCGCCTGTACCCGGGCCCAGGCGTCAAGGAGCTGCGCAAGCTCTGCGTTTCTGCCCACGATGGGGGCGACGGTCCGCCGGTCGCTGCGTGGCGAGATGTGGCCGTATCCGACCTCTCCCGCCACCTCGTATGCGCTCACCTTTCGCGACAACCCTTTCAGCGCAACCTGACCGAGCGGCCGTAGCTTGAACCGGTCCTTAAGGAGGCGGCTCGTCTCCGCACTGATCACGATCGAATTGGGTTTGCCGAGTTCCTGCAGGCGAAAGGCAATGTTCGGCGTCTCACCCACGATCTCGGTTGCATCATGAACATGGCCCAGCGCAGCCTTGCCGATGACAGCGATACCCGTGTGCACGCCAATTCTGATGCGCAGCGGCTCACGGAGCGTGGCGACCGCTCGCGGACCAAGCTCATCGATGGCGCGCAGGATATCGAGGCCGGCCCGCACAGCATGCTCGGCCTCGTTCTCAGAATTGAGAGGGTATCCGAACTCGGACCGAATCCCGTCGCCGATGTAGTTGATGACGTTTCCGCCCGCGTCCTTGATGCAGCGCGTGCTGACTGTCTGGAACTCAAGCAGGATCTCACGCAGGTCTTCTGCGTCACAACGCTCTGACAGCCCCGTCGAATCGACGATATCGCAAAACAGGACGGTGATTTGCCGGCGCTCGCTGACCCTGTCTTGAAGGTCGTCCATCCACCGCCGCCGATAGCTCGGGCGAATGCTTGTTCTCGCAGAAAAATTCAGTCTGCAGCGCAACAGGCCACGACGGCCAACCCGGGCAAGACTCTAGGCTCCCACCCGGGGGACCACAAGTGCGCGCCGAAAGGGATGCGGCGTGCGCCCTCGCGACCTCACGATAGCAACGCTTCAAAAAAAGGATTGAGCATTCGGCGCCCCGGATCGGCCTCCCGAACGCGGGCAGAGAACTCCGCCCAGCGCTGGCCGTACGCGGCCTCCACGTGTTGCTTCTCTACAAACGGGCTTTGATTGAGCAACGGGATGCCGTTTCGCTTGGAAGCGAAATCATTGAATTCTTTCAAGAATATATCCCACGCCGCCTTGTCGGTATAGGCGTGGATGGGGTCGATCGAAAAGATATCGCCGTCGTGAGAATATGAAAGAAGGGCGTTCGTATCCTTGCGGATGAAATACGACCCAAGCGGCATGTTGCAGCGGAACCCGTACTTCCTGAAGTGCCGTTCGCTGAACTCAAGATACTCGCGGAGGGTCGCCAGCCACTGATGGCGAGGAAAGGCCCAGAAGGTAAAGGCGTACTTCGCCGACGCCGGGGTTCTGCTGTAGTCGATGGTCTTGTCCGGATTGTAGAGGGTCGCGCCACCGGTTGCCCAAAGCACCGTCATCAGCAGTTTGCTGCCGGCAAACCACGCGTCGTGAGCCGCGTTTCTGAGGAGCCCGGTCGGAATGCGGCGATCGATGAAGCGGCCGACCCGAGCTTCCGTGTGGTTCCAAAGGCGCCGGCGTCCGGCTGCAAACAGCGAAGCGAAGGGGCCTACCCTGTCGGCCCGCGTCCGCGTCTGGAAATGCGCTCTGTGATCTACCGTCCAGCAGATCAGGCCGGTCGACGCATCGAGGATGTCATCGACCTGGCGCTCGCTCAGATCTTCGATCCGACAGGGTAGATAGCTGAAGTGCACGGCTTCCAGCGGTTTGATGCGGAAAGTCACCTCGTAGATGACCCCGCACAGCCCGTAGCTCGAACGCATGAACCTCAGCAGATCCGGGCTGGTCGCCTCGGAGGCCTCGGCCAGTTCACCGCCTGGCGTCACCCATTTTATCTTCGTCACGTAGGATCCGACCTGGCCGAATTCCGCGCCATCCAGGCCGTCCTTCGTGTGGCAGCACGCGGCAGCCCCGAGCGTCATGTTGCCGATCTCGATGTTGGTCATGAATTGCAGCTTCAGCGCGCGCAGGGCCCGCGATGCCTGCACAAACTGCAGGCCCGCCTCGGCTGTGAGCGTCATGCCATCCCGGTCGATCTGAATGATCCGGTTCATCCGGGACATATCGATGATCGTCCCGTCGGATGAGGCGCACGGCGTCAGCGAATGATAGCTGCCCATCGCGCGGACCGGACTCGGATATCGCAAGACATCTCTCAGGATCTCCTGGATCTCGGAGACGGTAGCGGGGCGGGCAAGCTGCGCCGGCGAGGTAGTGATGCCTCCGTCGTAGTTGGTGACCAGATTCCCCATGGCTCATCCCTTTCTGTGCAAGAGCAGGACCTGTCAGGACGCCTCACGGCGCAGCGTCACCGAAACGGTCCGAAAATCCCTGCGCGCGCCCGCTAAGCGGATTCGTTCTCGGCGAGTTCGGCAAGGCCGCGCTCGTCGGTAATGAAGAGCTGCGCTCCGTCGATCTTGATAACGTTTGCCTCCTTGAGCCGCGCAAGCTGGCGACTGACATTCGGTCGGGAGAGGCCGAGATATTTTCCTAGGTCGCTTTGAGATATCGCCAGATCTATCCGGATTCCGTCCTTGGTCTTGCGCCCATGCTGAAGAGCCAGTCTCAACAGACCGCGCGCAAGGCGGCCCTGCATTGCGAGAGTGCTGTCTTCGATGATCTCGGAAGCCGCACGAAGCTTCTCGCAAAGGAGCTGGATGATCTCCAGCATGAAGTCTGGATGCGCTTTCAGAACGGGAATGAGGTCACGGCCCTGGATCACCAGCAGCTCGGAATCTTCCAATGCAATCGCGTCGGCGGTCCGTTCGCGGCCGCCGAGTACCGCCATCTCGCCGGTAATATCGCCGGCGGCGAGAAACGTCAGTACCACTTCCTTGGCGTGCGCGTTGGAGATGCAGATCTTGATCCGGCCGGACAGGATCGCCATCAGGCTGTCGCCAGGATCGCCACGACGGAATATCACGTCGCCCCTGACAAATCTCCGGACGATCGCTTGGCGCACCACAGCTTTTAGTTGGGCGTCCGGAAGACCGCCAAAGAATGTGTTGCCTTTCAGGAAGGAAACAAGGCGCTCGGCGCCGCCAGAAAAGCTGGTCGACATGGACTTCGGCTGTCCCGGTGCGAGACCCTCAGTCTACGACATTCCCGCGCTAGGGTTGTGCAAAATCAACGTGGGCCAATCTGCTCCCGGGCGGAAGCACCAGCTGCGGGGGGCGCACCAGGCTTATCGCGACAATAACCGCGCAGAAGGCTGAGGCGAGGGCCTTTATGAACGTGGGTGTCGTCACAATGTCCTCCCATCCTTGCCAGTCGGCAGCCGCTGACGTTGCGTGCGTTGCCCTTGAATGTAGAGGCCACCCGCTGGAGTGCTGTGCCGTAGAGCACACCAACCCGCTTGAACCGCTGGCGACCAGGAAATGTGGGCCCGAACCAGCACTTGGGCCGGGTTTCGGGTTTGCGACACGTGTGCTTCAGAGCACAGCAAATATCGGGAACGCGCTCCAACTCTCGGGGATCAACGGCGCCAAGCGCCCGCTCCCCGGAGCCTGCCATGACCGACGGACCGCGAGTTCCATCTCCAAAATCCCCAACCCAATCCGCACATTGGGACTACCGCGCCGGGTCTCTGGCCGACTTCGTGTTACGGATGGTGAATCTGTGGCGATCGGGACGATCGCCGCGCCATGAAGAACCCTGTGCTTCCGGGCAACTCAAACCCCCTCGGCGCAATGACCCCTTAGTCGCTGGCTACCGCCGGCAGGAATTCCCCGCGGCGGCACGTAGGTCGCCGACCGCAGAGCAAAACCACGAGTGGCTCCGCCAAGCCCTAGCGACATTGCGGTGGGACTGATCACCCGTTGCGCTTCGCAGGCTCACTGCGCCTTCTTAAGGGTGCGCGCGGGATGCCGGGCGTCGCCCCGCTTGTTCGCGCGCCGTACATAGAGGATCTCGGCGTCCGGCCGCTGCATCTTGACCTTCAGAGCGGCGATGAGTGCGTCGTCGGCATCGACGAGCGCGTGATCCGTTTTACCGCCTGCCTTCAATCCAACCGTGAACTGCATCGCCCTAGCCCTTTCTGCCGGCGCCCCGCCGCGCGCTCGCTTGCCGCAAGCGGCCGAGGCACGCAGTTTTCAAACCGGCCGCGTGTCCGGTCTTTCGGATTTGACATAGGCGAGCGGGCTCACCCCCAGCCAGCGCGGGAGCGCACGCAGCATCGCCTTGGTTCCGTGAGCGTACATGCGGCCCGTATTCAGCGCTTGCGTCAGCGCCAGGTCTCCACGCCACACGTAGATCATATCTCGCAGCGTCGTCTCCAGGTAAAGGTCGGCGTCGGGCGCGGGCGGCTTGAGACAAAGCTCGCACTTGCCACCCTCGTTGAGGAACCACCAGTACCGCTTCTTCTCGATCTGATCCGTGAGCTTCAGCTCGATCACCGCCCGTTCGCCGCCGAGTGCCTCAGGCTTGGCGCAGCGCTCGATCGCCCAAAGTAGCAGGCCCAAATCCACCTCGCCCTTGGCAAGCTCGCGACGGGACCACTTCTGGCCCCACACCCCGAGGGCAAGGACGATCGGGGCCAGGTCGCTGCCGGCCGGCGTCAGATGATAGGTCCAGCTGCGGCCGCTTGTGGATCTACGCCGGCAAACGATGCCCTCCTTCTCCAGCTGCTTGAGCCGGCCCGACAGCAGGGTCGGCGAGGCCAAGGGAACGCCGCGTTGCAGCTCCGTGAAGCGCGTGGCGCCGAGGGCCAGGTCGCGCAGGATCAGCGGAGTCCACCGCTCGCAAAAGACCTCGGCCGCCTTGGCAACGGGGCAGAACTGGCCGTAGCGCTTCATGGTGTCCTCCTTCTTGCCTGGAGCGACCCTACGCATCTGCCGTGCTCGCGATACTACAAATCGTGGAGCAGATTCCGAGTCCAAACATCGCTTTGATCTCTCGCAGAAGTCGACAGACGCGTCGAGGAGGTCAGAGCCATGAACGACTGCAAGGACGCCGTTCTCTCTCATCACCGCGAGGCCGCAGCCATGTGGGGCTGCGGCGGCAGCGACTACGATGACGTGAGCTTTGCCATTTCGGATGCGCTGGCGCACGCGGCGCAGCGGCTCAACGCGCGCCGCGGCGAGCGCATCCTGGACGTGGCAACCGGAACGGGATGGTCCGCACGCAACGCTGCCCGCGGCGGTGCTGCCGTGACCGGCGTGGACATCTCCTTAGAGCTGTTGAAGGCGGCCCGGGCCCTTGCAGCCCATGTCCAGCCGCCTATTGATTTCCGCCTTGGCGACGCCGAGCGGCTGCCTTTCGAGAACGGCGCTTTCGACGGAGTGATTTCGACATTCGGTGTGATGTTTGCCACCAATCAGGGCCAGGCTGCCGCAGAATTGGCGCGGGTATGCCGATCCGGCGGGCGGCTGGTTCTGGCCACTTGGCCACCGTATGGAGCGGTGGCGGAGTTCTTCGGGCTGATCGCCCGGCACAGCGGCGCGCCGCCGCCTGCCGCTTCGCCGTTGGCCTGGGGCGACCCGGCGCAGGTCGAGAAGCTGCTCGGGGAGGCATTCCAACTCAGCTTCGAGAGCGGCATCAACAACGCCTATCACGCCAGTGCCGACCACATCTGGGACTGGTACACGCGCGGCTTCGGCCCCTTGCGGCAGCTCGTGCAGACGCTTTCTGCAGAGCGGGTCGAGGCTCTGAAGCGCGACCTCGATGACTACCATCGGCATTACGCGGTCCCGGCCGGACTGCACGTCAAGCGCGACTATCTGCTGGTGCTGGGGGCCCGGAGATGATGCACGCCGCGCCGCTCGAACGGGATTTCTCCAGGGGCCGCTACGGCATTCTCCATGGCCGACGCACCCGCTATTGTGGTGCAGATCGCGGTTACCCAATCGATGCGACGGCTGGAGGCTTTGATTGCGCCCGCTGAGCATGCTTCTGTCTTGCCTCGCCGCGGCGCTCGAATTTTCCGTGCTGGAGGTTGGCGATGCGTCAATCCTTCCGTCTACCGGGAACGCCTCATGCGGACAGGTGGCGCGGGGCCCGCGACGGGATCCGCCGGAAAAAAGGCGTCGATTGCCGCTTGCTCCCTGCCCGCCAGGATGTCTTGGCTGCGAAGACGCGGAAAGCTGCGTCGGATCGTGGCGCCATCGCCGGGGCGCTTCGCAGGAGCAGCACGCTGCGGGTTCTGCAGCACTTCGCCCAGCAATCGCAAGGACATAAGCGCCCCTGGCCACTGAGCGCGCTGCCGCCAAGCTCGCGTACTCTCCTCCGCCCGCCTTTCCCCCGACGCCCCGCCCAACTAAGCTCGAAAACGCGGGCTGGCGTCGTCGCGTCGATGCCGGGCATCGGGGAACGCTTTTCATGCGAATTGCCGTCATCATTCCCTCGCGCGACCGGCTCGAGAGCCTCAGCCGCTGCCTCGACTCCATCGCGCGGGCGATCGAGGTGGCAAAGCAGCACGGCGCAATGGCGCACGCGATCTCCACCATCGTCGTTGATGACCACTCGCAAGACGAGTTCACGCCGACGCTTGCCCGCCGATTTCCCGGCCTCGAGATCGTGAAGGTCGTAGGCGCGGGGCCAGGCGCGGCTCGCAACACCGGCCTCCGGCACATCGAGGCCGACTTGTATCTACTGACGGACTCCGACTGCGTGGTCGCCGAGGATTGGTGCCTGCGCGCGATCGAGTGGCACGCCGGCAGGCGAGCGCCAATGGGCCAAGGCGTACCGTGGCTGTACCAGTGCACGCAGAACCGCCGGCTCGGCTCGCACGAGGAGACGCTCTATCGGCACATGTTCTCCCACTACATCGACAGCGGGCGAACGAGGATGATCGACCCGCGATGCCTGATGCTGTCGGGCGAATATTTCGACACGCGCTCTCGAAGCGTGTTCGCAGCTTCGATCCCGGACGCCAGCGCCGAGGACCGGTCGGTCATCGGAACACTGATCGCGCAGGGCCTGCAAATCGACTGGTGCCCCGATATCCGGGTCTTTCATGAAGACCCCATCGACGAGCAGGTGCTGTGGCGGCAGAAATACCGCCACGGCAGCGGCCGGCTGTACGTGTGGCCGAGGACACCCGAGCTGCAGTTTCTGATCGAGCGCTATTTCGTTTCGCCCCTCTCGGTGGGGATGGATCCTGACTATGTCGTGCCGGCCCACCTCGCGTTCCTGCTCGGCTATCGCGATTCCTGCCGCCGGCACGCCTCGGACACCCGGTCGGAATGGTGGGACGACTTCCTCGACAGGCTTGACGCCTCCGTCGCCACCGCGAGGCGCTGGATGGTCCCTGTGCAGCAGGCACTCAAGTCAAGCGACCTGATCGCGGCGCGCGAGCCGCAGCTCGCGCGCGCTGCCGGCGGAAGCAGGGAAGCCTCGACGCCATGACCGCGGAGGCGCGCGCGGCGCGCGACGGCAAACATTTCAAGGTGGCCGGCATCGGCGTGCTCGCGGTGGACCACGTGTTTGCCGCCGAGCCGGGCGAACCCTTCCGCTATCGTGGATCGCGCGGCGGCGGTTCGGTTTGGAACGTTCTGGCCCACCTGGCGCAAGCCGGTGTCGGCGCCAATGCATGCGGCGCATGCGGCGCCGACGACGCCGGGAAGGAGGCGGCGCACGAGCTGTCTGAACTGGGCGTCGACATCCGGGGGCTTGCGCATCCTGCCGGCACCCGCACGCCGATCTTCACACAATGGCTGGATGAAAGCTCGCGCCACGGACCGGCGATACCGCAGGACAATTTCACGGTCGACTGCGCCGTCTGCGGCCGGCCACCGCCCGCCGATATCGCCAGGTTCTCGGGCGCTCTCTCCGCTCCTGCCGACGTGCGCTGCGTATGTGCCGACCGCCTGATCGACGAGACGGCGCCGGCCATTCGCCGGGCTCGTGATCTCGGGATGACGACGGCCCTCGACCTGGGCGGCACGGCGGGGATCAAGGACGTCGATCGCGCCCTGCTGCGCGGCAGGATCGGCGATTTCGACATCGTCGCCATGCCGGGCGCCGTCGCCTCGTGGCTGGGCGAGACCGAAGCGGAAGTATTTGCGGAAGCGCTGATCGGGAACGGCGCGGGCGCCGTGCTCGTGACGGGCGGGCGCGACGGATTTCGCCTGCGCCTGCGTGGGCCGGATGGCGGGCTCCTGCGGCTCGACAGCGCGCCGTACCCCATCGCGGCGGTCGTCGACGCGACTGGAGCCGGCGACGCCGTGATGGCCAGGCTCATCGAATGCAGCCTGCGCATGGCCACGCCAGCGGCAGGTGCGCGCGGGCTGACGTTTCCCGGCGACGCGCCGGCAGCGCTCGCCGAAGCGCTGCGCGCGGCCCCGGCCGAGACTCTCGGCGGAGTCGGAGCGCGGGCGTCGCTGCCCGCGGCTCCCCCGGCGACGGCGTGGGGGAAGCGCCTGGCATCGCTGCAAGGCACGCCGCTCGATGGGTTGCGCGAGCGCCTGGCCGACACGCGCCCCTGCGTCTTCTGTGGGCAACCCTGATGGCCGCCCCCACCTCCGGCCATTCCCTTTTTGTAGCGCTGATGTTTGCAACCGGCCTGCTTTCGGTCGCCGTGCATGTGGTGGACCGCGGCTGGAACCGGCTGTCATCGCCGCACTCGATGACGCTGTGGTCGTCGCTTGTTCAGCTGCTGCTGGTGCTGCCGTTTGTTGGTTTCGTTTCGGTCCTGCCCTGGAAAATAGCCGTCGTCCTGGTCGCCGTCGGAGCGCTGACCGCCTACAGCCGCGTGAGCTGGTACCGCGCGCTTGCCTCGCGCGAGGACAGCCTGTCCCGGCTGCTGCCGCTGACCCACTCTTCAGGTTTCCTGGTGCTTGTGCTCGGCTCCCTGCTCTTGGGCGAAAGGCTGCCTCCTCTGGCCGCGGTCGGAGGCAGCGCCATGATTTTGGGGGCCATCCTGATCAGCCTGGAGCAGCCGGGAGCCACCCTGAAGGAGTTCCTGGCGATGAACCTCGCGCTGGGGTTCGTGCTGCTGCAGTCGCTCGGCCGGGCCGCCAACAACGTGAGCTACAAATGGGTGTTCAACCAGGGCGATTTCGATTTCTTCAGCGTCTACTTCTACCTCAAGCTTTTCGAATTCCTTTCGATTGCCACGATTATGATTTGCTTTCACAGCCCGCGCCTGGGGCCCGGAAACATACAGAATCTTGCCGCCTTCGTGGCGGCGCGGGGCCTGCAGACGGCCTCAGGGCTGCTCTTCATCCTCGTGCTCAACCACATCGACATAACCCTGGCCGAACCCGTCTCCGCCTCCGGCCCGCTGATCGCGATCACCTGGGAGCGGCTCGACCAAAGGTTCGGCTTCATCGCGCGGATGGGCGGCGATCCGGCGCCGGGGCGGACGCTGTCGCCGTGGGGGTGGACCTTGAGGGTGGCCGGCACGCTGGCCATTATTGCGGGGTTCTTGCTTCTGTTCCAGGAGAAGGGATGACCCTTGCCGCGCGAGCACGTGTATTGGGATGAGGTAATCCCGGTTCTGATCATCGGGATCGCCTTCAATCTGGCAGCGAGCTACCTGATCGGCACCGCAAAGGACGCCGTGTCGTGGGAGCCCGGCTGGTTCTTCAGCTTCGGGCATTTTTTCCAGGATACGAGCGGCACCTGTTTTGCGGCGCTGGCGCTGGGGCCATGGTGGGGCGCGGTTGTCGGGGTCGCAAGCAGCACGCTCAACACGTTCTGGATCAGCGAGCAGTTCGGCGATGCGTTCGCCTATACCTGCGTCCAGGTGGGGCTGGGGCTCGCCTGGGGCTACGCCGGCCGGATGGCCCGTGCCGACGCGACGCTCATCGCCCCGGGTTTCACCGCGCTGCGTTGGAAGGCGGTGGGCACCTTCATCCTGCTGGTTCTCGTCGGCGCCATCACGGCCACCTTGCTGGCGGACCGGGTGAAGCTCACGCTTCTGGAGAAGGCCGGCGGCGACATCTTCCAGGGGCCGACCGCGCCCTACTACCAGGGCATCGAGCTCTACCTGCGGACGCTCGGCGGAAATGGCGACACGTTCGCCTGGGCGCGCGAGCTGATCAACAGGCTCGGCAGCCGCGAGCTGGCGCTCGGCAGTTTCGATTTTTACGCCAATATTCTGGACAAGGGCCTGTCGGTGCTCACGGCCGTCGTCCTGCTCCGGACAATTGGGCTGGTGCCGTCGGCGCATTCGCTCGGAAACCGCTGCCTGCCCACCGCCTTTTTCCAGCGGCTCAAGGTCGGCGCCGATTCCATCATCAGCTTCGTGACCGTCTATGGAGTCTATCTGGCGATCAGCGCCCTGGTTCTGCGAGAAATCCACTTCACCCATTCGCCGGTCGGCGCGGCGGTGGAGAACTGGATGCCGCAGCTCGCGGCCCTGCTTCTGTTTCCGTTCGCGATCGGCGCGCTGGCCTACACGCTGCTGGTTTTCCGGCGCCGGCGCGATGCATACGTGGATGCGTGCCGCAAGGCGCGGCGCGAGCTCTACAACGGAATTCGCGGGCCGCATCCGTGGTCTCTGCCGGGGCTGCAGAAATCGCGGTTCTTTTTTGTCCAGCACAACAGCGGTTATGGCCTGATCGCGTCTCTGGTGATGTGGCCGGCCAAAACCTATCTGCTGAGCGCCCGCGGCCTGTGGCTCTACTTTCTCGTGATGGCCGCGACGTCGCTGTTGTTCGTCTATGACCGCAGGGAATTTTTGCGCGTATTCCGGAACGCGCAGGAGTGGCGGGCCGCTCTCGAAAGAAGCTTCGTCCGCGCCGGAGCGAGCACCGTGCCGTCGATGCTGGCCCTGTTCCTGGATGTGCTTCGCGGCGACCTCGCGCGTGGACCGGGTGGCGAGCGAAGAGTCGGACAGGCGGTTCACCAGGTCGCCGTCAACGCCGCCGAATCCGGGTGGCTCAGCGAAATGCGGCTGATCATCGAGGCCGACCATCTGCTCCTGATTGCCGCCGAGTCGGTGCCGGAAATCGAAGGGCTCGACGAAAGCCTGGCGGCGATCAAGCACGAACTCGGCATCCCGCTCGCCGTTATTCTGTGTACTGAGATTGACAAGACGGACGTGCTGCGGCTGCGCGAAATTCGCCGTACGACCGGCTGCGATATCATCGTGCTCGATGCGTGCGATATGCAGGACCTGATTTCGGATCGCGCTCAGCAGAAAGATCCGGGCCGGGTCCTCGTGCGGTCCCGCGTCTCGAGCCGTTTCGCCCGCATGCTTCAGGCCCAGGCGACCCCCGAAAACGGCTAGGGGACAGAGCAGATGACGGGCCAAAGCGGTGTCAGCACCACGTATGCCACCGGCGGACCGTGGCGGGCAACATATGTCACCGTCACGTTGCACACGCCCGTGCGGCTTTCGGCATCATGAGACGCACATCGGTGCGGTGCAGCAGGAACACGAAAGAGCATCAATCGAAGACCACACGGCGCACTGGAACGGCACCATGAATGACCGTCGCGGCATGGCACGCGGCCTCATACCGGGAACATGCCGTGCCGCTCATATCACTGCGTGCGCGATACGCAGCATGAGGCGCACCATTGTTATCAGCGGCGCATTCGAACGATCAGAGCATCATCTGCATCACGAGCCTCACCAATATCCCAATACAGGCCCGCCATCAGTGACAGCGCGGATCGCACTGAGGACAGCAGAATGTGCTCATCAGGCGCATGGGCGGAACACGATGGGTACGAGTGCGGGATCCACACGGTCGGTATCCCGAGGATATCCGTGAACACGTCGTTGCAGATCGAGCCGCCCATCTGCGGGATGATGGCCGGCTTGGCATTAGCCGACCGCTGCAGCGACCGGGTTGCAAACTGCACCCAGGGGTGATCGGGCTCGGTCCGGGTCGCGGAGAAGCGGCCATCGTTGGAGGCCGGCGGCGGCAAGACCTTGACCGCCGCAAAACCCTTGGCGTCGAGATGCCGCTGCAGCGCGGGCACGATCCCCGCCGCGTCCGTTCCCGCCACGAACCGCAGCTGGCAGTTGGCGACCGCCTTCGGCGGAATGGCGTTGACGGGCCGCCCCGGCGTGCCGGTCGTGAACGCGAGGACATGAAACACGTTGGAGCCGAACACGCGCTCGGCCGGCGACAGGCCCGGCTCGCCCCACCACGCATCGACGTCAGGCCCCGTCTCCCCGCCGTCGACCACAACGTCGGCCAGGCAGCCCTTTACGGCCTCGGACATCGCCGGCGCCCTCAACGCGGGCACCAGCAGCTCGCCGGACGGACCCACGATGGAGGCCAGCGCATTGGCAAGGATCAGCCCCGGGTTGGCAATCAGCCCGCCCCAGTTGCCGGAATGATGCGCACCCTCGCGCAGCTCGCAGACCAGGTCGAAGTTGAGGGCGCCGCGGCAGCCGAGCGTCAGCGTCGGGCGGTCGGCAGACACGCGCGGCCCATCGGAGGCGATCATCACGTCGGCGGCGAAGTCCGCCTTGTGCGCGGCGACCAGTTCCGCCAGCCCCTTGGAGCCCGTCTCCTCCGCCGTCTCGATCATGAACTTCGCATTGAACCCGAGGGCGCCGCCCCGCTCCGCGCGCACGGCCTCCAGCGCCGCCATGTTGATGGTGTGCTGGCCCTTGTTATCGGTTGTGCCGCGGCCGTAGAGGCGGTCGCCCTCGCGCGCCACCACCCAGGGGCCTTTGCCCCTTGTCCACTGCTCCTCGAGGCCGCGCACGACGTCGCCATGGCCATAGCCGAGCACGGTCGGCAGCTTTTCGTCCTCGATCCGCGTTGCAAGCAGCACGGGCCCCTGGCCCGGCTGCGGGTTGGGATAGATCCGCGTCGTGAAGCCAAGCCGCTCGAACGAGGGTGCGAGCTCATCCGTCAGATAGCTGTTCAGCTGGCCGAGGCTGTCGGGAAGCTTCTGGCTTTCGGTTTTGTAGGCCACGCGCCGTCCGAGATCGCTCTCGAACGCGCCGCTTTCCAGGTAGGCCTGCGCGCGGCCGACGGCGCCGGCGCGCGTTGCTGAGGGCTGTCTGGTGGTTTTCATGCGGGCATCCTGGCGGCGGGGGGCGGCGGATAGAGGTGGCATTCGACCAGTCCGTCTCCCTCCGCGGGCACGGGCAGAGGGGGCACGGTCTGGCAGATCTCCATGGCGCGCGGACAGCGCGGATGAAACCGGCAGCCGGGCGGAATGGCAAGCGGGTTCGGATAGGAGACGCCGAGGTGCGTCTCCGGCACGCCGAGGCCCGGCTCCGGCGTCAGCACGGACGCGAGCAGCGCCTGCGTGTAAGGGTGCTTGGGGGCGCGGAACAGGGTGCCCGTGTCGGCCTCCTCGACGATGCGGCCGAGGTACATCACGGCGATCCGGCTCGCCATGTACTCGACCGCGGCCAGGTTGTGGCTGATGAAAAGGTACGCCACGCCGAGATCCTGGCGCAGCTCCTGCAGCAGGTTGAGAATCTGCGACTGGACCGAGACGTCGAGCGCGGAGGTTGGCTCGTCGCACACCACCAGTTGCGGGCGGGTGATGAGCGCCCGCGCGATGGCCACGCGCTGCCGCTGCCCGCCAGACAACTGGCTCGGGTAATTGTCGTAGAGTCGGCGCGCGAGCCCGACGCGCTCCATCATGCCTTCGACCCGGCGCCGCTGGTCGGTGCCGCCATCCTCGCCCAGCACGCGCAGCGGCAGGCCGATGATCGAGCCCACCGACTTGCGCGGATTGAGGGATGAATAGGGATCCTGAAACACCGGCTGCACCAGCCTGGCGATCGCCCGCCGCGACAGGCGGCCGGAGGCCTGGCCGGCGAAATATATCTCGCCCGACGTCGGCGCCAGCAGGCCCAGCATCATGCGCGCGAGTGTCGTCTTCCCGCACCCCGACTCACCGACAAGCCCAACCGCCTCGCCCGGCTGCACGGCGAGGCTGACATTTTCAACCGCGCGCAGCAGCCGCCGGGACCTGAAAAATCCGCCGGACACCTGGAATGTCCGCGAGACGCCGCGCGCTTCCGCCAGCGGCTGGGCGGGTGCGTCGGGAGAGAGCCGCGCCTGTGCAAGCGTCATGACACGGCCTCGGGTGCGTGCGCGGGAGCGCCTGCGGCGATCTCGGCATGGCGGATGCAGCGCACCTGCCGGTCGTCTGCAGCGATTGCGTCGAGCGGAATGCCATTCCGCCGGCACGCGTCCGTCGCATAAGCACAGCGGCTTGCGAAATGGCAACCCGTCGCTTCGCCGATCAGGGTCGGCACCATGCCGGGAATGGTCCCGAGCCTGGCGCCGCGCTGCGTGCGGCCCGGCACCGGAATGCAGGCCAGCAGGCCCTGCGTATAAGGATGCGCGGGCGCTGCGAAAACATCCGCAGCCGTGCCGCTTTCGACCACTTGCCCCGCGTACATCACCACCACGCGGGTCGCGATCCGGGCGACGACCCCGAGATCGTGCGTGATCAACACCAGGCCCATCGCGAACTCGCGCTGCAGCTCCGCCAGCAGGTGGAGAATCTGCGCCTGAATGGTCACGTCCAGCGCCGTCGTCGGCTCGTCGGCCAGAATGAGCTTGGGCGAGCACATCAGGGACATGGCGATCATGACGCGCTGGCGCAGGCCCCCCGAGAGGTGGTGCGGGTATTGCTTGAGGCGTTCCGCGGCCGCCGTCACGCGCACGCGCTCCAGCAGATAGACCGCCCGGTCGCGCGCCTTGCGCCGCGAGACCCGGCTGTGGCGCAGCAGCGCTTCCTCGAGCTGGTTGCCGATGGTGTAGGCCGGATTGAGCGAAGTCATCGGCTCCTGGAAGATCATGGCGATGTCCGAGCCGCGAATATCCGACATGGCCCGTTCGCCGATGCCGAGCAGGCTGCGGCTGCCGAGGTCGAGGCGCCTCGCGGAACGCTGCGCGCGCTGCGGCAGGAGGTCCATCACGGCAAGCGCCGTCAGCGTCTTGCCGCAGCCGGACTCGCCGACAATGCACACCGTCTCGCCGCGATCGACGTGAAACGAGACGCCCTGCACGGCATGCAGGGTGCCGGCGGGCACCGGGAGGTCGACGCGCAAGTCCTCGACGCTGAGTATGCGCTCGCCCATGAGCTAGCCGCGGTTCTCGGGCGCGGTGACGTCGCGCAAGCCGTCACCCAGCATATTGATGGAAAGAACCAGCAGGAACAGGGCAATGCCCGGAATGGCGATCAACCACGGATCGAAGAACATCAGCCCCTTCGCTTCCGAAACCATCAGCCCCCAGGATGGCGTCGGCGGCTGCACGCCGAGCCCGAGGAACGACAAGGCCGCCTCCAGCAGGATGGCTTGCGCCATCTCCAGGGTGGCGATGACGATCAGATGGTTGAGAACGTTCGGCGCCACCTCCGCGAGGAGGATGCGCGGGGTCGAGCACCCCACCGCCTGCGCGGCGACGATGAACTCGCGCGATCGCACCTGCTGCGTGGCGCTGCGCATGACAACGGCGAACCTGTCCCACAGCAGCAGCCCCAGCACCCAGATCACCACCGTCAGCGAGGAGCCGACCAGGGAGACCACCGCCAGCGCCACCAGCACCACCGGCATCGCCAGCCGTGTCGTAACGATGAAGTTGACCGCCGTGTCGACCCGCCCGCCGAAATAGCCGGCCAGCACCCCGAGCGTCGTGCCGATGACGCCGGAGATCAGCATGGCGGAAAACCCGATCAGCAGGGATATGCGCGAGCCGTAAAGCAGCCGCGAGAGATAGTCGCGGCCCAGGTGGTCCGTTCCCAGCGGATACGTCCAGCTCGCCTTTGCGCTCAGGTGCCAGACCGGTGGAATCAGTTTCCGCGCCAGGTCCTGATCGTAGGGGTCGTGCGGCGCGAGCAGCGGCGCAAAGATGGCCATCGCCACGATGGCGGCCAGGATCAGGCCGCCGCTCAACAGCCCCCAGTGCCGCAGGATGCGCTGCCTCAGCAGGGCCCCCGGCGTCGGAGCGGCGATCCCGTCGATGATATGCAAGCCCGGAAGGGTCGTCTGTGCCATGTCAGGAAGTCCGCAGCCTGGGGTCGAGCGCGGCGTTGAGAAGATCCGCCGCCAGCGTCAGCAGGACATAGATGACCGAGAGCACCAGCACGATCGCCTGCATGACCGGCAGGTCCTTGCGCTGGATCGACTCCCAGGCGAGGTAGCCGAGGCCGTTGATCTGGAAAATGGTCTCGATGACGATCGAGCCGCCGAGCATGAACCCGAACTGCACGGCTGCCAGCGAAACCACCGGAATGATGGCATTGCGCAGCGCGTGCTTGAAAAGAACCTTCGCCGGCCGCAGGCCCTTGGCGCGCGCCGTGCGGATATAGTCGGACGAAAGCACCTCCAGCACGCCCGCGCGCGTGAGGCGCATCACGGCGGGGGTCACGTAGTAGCCGAGCGCGATGGCCGGCATCACGAAATTCTGCCAGTGGTCGGACCCGGTGATCGGCAATAGCCGCCAGTACACGCCGAGCCACAGGATGAGCGTAAGGGCGAACCAGAACGACGGCATCGCCTGTCCCACGACCGCCACCAGCAGGGCGAACCGGTCGATGAAGCTGTTCGGGCGCACCGCGGCGACCACCCCGAGGGGAATGGCCAGGACGAGGGCGAAAAGTATGGCGGAGGCGCCGAGCGCGAGCGTCACCGGCAGGCGGCTCGCGATCACGTCGGCAACCGGCTGACGCAACGTATACGACCGGCCGAGGTCACCCTTGAGCGCACCGGTCAGCCAGTCGGCGTACTGCACCGGGATCGGCCGGTCGAACCCATAGAACTTGCGGATCGCATCGACATCTTCGGCCCGTGCGCCTTCTCCGGCGATCGCCACTGCGGGATCGCCGGAGACGAAGATCATTGAAAACGTGATCAGCGAAACCGTGAGCGCCACGAGCAGCGCGACGCCCAGGCGTTTCGCGGTGAAGGCGACCATCGCGTGCGCCTCACACAGCCGGCCGACAACCCCTGGCGGAGGGCCGGCTTGAGGATGGGACCGTCATTTCCAATGGGCGGCAAAGAATTGCGGTATCTCGTCCGACGTCGGCGTGAAGGCAAGATCCTTTGAGAATGCGTAGTACTTCGCGTACGTGAACAGCGGCACCCAGAATGCTTCGTCAGCAATCCGCTGCAGCGGCTTCTTCCAGGCCTCCCGGCGCTGCGCCGAATCGGTCAGGGAATCGGCCTGCTCGATGAGCTTCTTCACCTCAGGGTCCTTGGTCAGGTCGTCGGGGCCCCCGAGGAAGAAATGGGCGGTCATCGCCGATACGTCGGGGATCGAGTTCGACCCCCAGGTCCCGTGCGCGATCGGCGTCCGTCCCTTGTGCACGGCCTCCAGGAAGGCGGTGTATTGCAGATAGGTGAGCTTCGCCCGCAGCCCCACCTTGGCGAGGTCGCCGATCACCGCCTCCGTGTATTCGCGGTCGCGGTAGGCATAGAGGTCGAAGTCTAAGCCGTTGGGGTAGCCCGCCTCCTTCAGCAGGGCCTTGGCCTTCTCCGGATCGTAGGCGTAGTGCGTCACGTCATACGCGCACGCGAACTGATCGGGATGGCAGGGTGAGTGCGCCACCACGGATGCCGGCCCGACGAGGTTCTTGGTCAGCGATTCACGGTTGATGGCATGGGCCACCGCCTGCCGCACCCGCTTGTCGGTGAAGAACTTCTGCCCCGAAACGCCGTGGGCATCGAACTGCAGATAGGAGACACGCAGGGTCTTTGCATTCTGGACCACGAGTGCAGGATTTGCGGTCAGCCGCTCGGCCTGGTCCTTCGGCACATCCCAGATCCAGTCGATCGCCCCCGTCATCAGCTCGGCGGCGCGCGTGTTGGAATCCTTGATGGTACGGAAGATGATCTTCGCAATGGCCGGATCGCCCTTGAAGCCCCCCTTGAAGTAGGAGGTGTTCTTCTCCATCACGATGCGCTCGCCGGGCGTGACTTCCGTGACCTTGTAGGGACCCGTGCCGTTGGGGGGTACTGCTCCGAAATCCTTCTTGCCATCCGGGCGCACGGGCGCCTTGTCGTAGTGCCCTTTCTCCATGATGAAGCCGAGACCCGCGAGATAGGCCAGCGCCGGCGGGAACGGCTTATGCAGGTGAATGCGGACCTTGTACTTGTCCAGCTTCTCGGCCTCCTTGATCCAGGACAGGAGGGCGAAGTTGGCAATCGCATTCTCCTTCTTGGACACATGGTTCAGCGTGTAGACGACGTCGTCGGCATCCATCGGCTTGCCGGAATGAAACTTGACGTCGGTCCGCAGCTCCATGTCGAGCGTGGTCGTGTTCACCCAGTTCCATTTGGTTGCCAGCAGCGGCTTTATTTCGCTGGTCTTCGGGTCGATGATCACCAGCGTGTCCCAGACATGATGCCCGATGACGACGAGCTCGCGCGTATTGAGATAGAACGGATCGGCGACGGGGTTGTCGCGGTCGGTCGCCCAGATCAGCGAATTGTCCTTCTTGCCGGCCGACGCGGGCCCGGAGGCAAGCCCGATCGACGCCATCACTCCGGCAACAACAAATCCGGCACGCAACAGCCTTGCACTGATCATTACTGTCTCCCTAGGTCTGGCATTCCGCCGTGGTTCGTGCGCGCTTGCGCCGAAGGCTGAGAGCCGAAACATCCGTGCCGGCACATCGCAATCACTTCAAGGTCGGCTTCGCCTCCGCAGGGATATTGCGGTACGCGTCCCCGAAACTCAATCCTTGTTGGCGTCGCGAATTTCCTGCGCCGCCGACCCCTTTGCCCAGAGCGCCGGCAAAACGCCGCGATGGGTGATTGAAAATCGGCCTGGCGGGGCGCTTCCGGCGCGCGGCGATCCTAGGCGCCCGCGCGTAGCCAGCGATACGTGGCTGACATCGTTAATCTTTCGGGGCGGCGGCAGCTTCTCCGCTTTGCCGTCCCCGCTCGCCTTCTGAGCGCCCCGTTGGGCCGCGAGCCCGGCGAGCCTCGTTGCCGCCCCTGAACTACTGTCGGAATTGGCTTGGCGCTACCGTCTTTCGCGGCTGCGCGCCCACGACAGGTAGATGGCGGCGACGAGGGCCGTCAGCGCGATCGTGCCAAAAACGTCGGAACGCTTCACGAAAGCCAGCCAAAGGTTGAATCCCTGGCTAGCGCTGCCCCGGGGCATCAGGACGTTGTTGGAGACGATGATGGCCAGCGCCACCGCGGCCGTCAGCGCAATGACGACCGATACCTCGACAGCCCTCTTTGCAAATTTCGGCACCGACAGCTTGTTCTGGCCGACGGCCAGCATGGTCCTGTCCGACATTGGCAGACCCCAGGTTTCTTTTTGGCTGGAGGAAAGGATAGCTGATTCGCATTGACCTTGGGCGCGCGGGCCAAACGCGAACCCAGGGCCCGTTAACGAAGCCGCTGCCATCGACTCGCCACACTTTGAGCGCTCAAGGCCCCCTTGGGGATGACATCGCTTTCCGGACGCCATCGCTGCCGGGCACAGGCCGTCGCCCACAGCGGATGGCCGACAGCGCACGCCACTGAAGATTCAAACGATGACAGACAAGCTTCGGGCAGCTCCGCAGGGCGCGGAAACGCGATCTGGGGCCAGCCCACGCCGCCGCTGGTCATTGCGCCCCGAGGTGGCCGTTCTCATCGTGGCGACCTACTTCCTTCTTTTCTTCAATACCACCTTCTGGACCATGCTCTACGGCGGGCTGGCGCCCAATCGCCTGTTCGAGTGGCTGTTCCTGGTCGGGATTGCAGTCTGCGCGCTGGCGATTTTCAACCTGATCTTCGGCGCGTTCGCGCTGCCCTATCTGTTCAAGCCCGCGATGACCGTCTTTCTCCTCACGGCGGCACCGGCGGCATACTTCATCAATGAGTACCGGGTCGCGATCGACGGAGGTCTGCTCCAGAACATCGCCCAGACCGATCCCGGCGAGGTGCGCGATCTCCTCTCCGTCAAGCTCGCGGCGTACGTGGTCTTTGCGGGGCTTCTGCCGGCTTGGCTCTTGTGGCGCACCCACATCTCCTACCGCTCATGGCCGCGGGAGGTCCTGGTCAAGACAGTCGGCGCGACCATCTCGCTCACACTCATCGTCGGATCAATCTTTCCGTTCATGAGCGACGTCACGTCCGTATTCCGGGAACACCGGCAGCTGCTCTACTACTTCTCGCCCGTCAATTCGCTTGTTGCGCTCTATAGCTACTCCCGCAAAATCAACTCGCACGTCGTCGTAATGCCCTACGGGGAGGACGCGCATAAGAGCGAGAGATGGACCAACCGGAAGGCGCGTTCGCTCACCGTGATCGTGGTCGGCGAGACGGCGCGCGCCGCCAATTTCTCCTTGAACGGCTACCCACGCGAGACGAACCCCCATCTCGCCAAAGTGCCTGGCCTGGTCAATTTTCCTCACGCCTACTCGTGCGGCACCGATACCTCGCATTCCGTCCCTTGCATGTTCTCCGGGTTCGGTCGTGCGCAGTTCAGCATCGATCGTGCAGCGCAACGCGAAGGGCTGCTGGACATCATCCAGCGCGCCGGCTTCTCCGTCCTCTGGCGCGAGAACCAGTCCGGCTGCAAGGGCGTGTGCCAACGTGTTCCCACGGAAACGCTTGTCAAGACGCACGGGGCGAAGTTCTACGAAGTCACCGACGCGATGGACGAGGCATTGCTGAGCAACCTTTCAGACAAGGTCCACAGCCTCGACCGGGATGGCGTGTTCGTCCTGCACATGATGGGCAGCCACGGCCCGGCTTACTACAAGCGATATCCGGACCGCTTCGAGCGCTTCCGCCCCACGTGCAAGGAGTCGCAGTTCAGCCGCTGCACCAACCAGGAAATTATCAACGCTTACGACAATTCGATCGTCTACACCGACTACGTCCTCTATCGCTTGATCGAGCTGCTGCAGGGCTACGATCGCGAAGGCATCCCCAGCTCCATGATCTACCTTTCCGACCACGGCGAGTCGCTGGGCGAGGACAATCTCTATCTGCACGCCATGCCCTACCCGATCGCGCCGGACGTTCAGAAACACATTCCGTTTCTTCTGTGGCTGTCTCCACGCTACCAGGCTGAGTTCGCCGTCGACATGAACTGCATGCAGTCTCGTAAGGACCGGCCGGTCAGCCAGGACAACCTGTTCCATTCGGTGCTCGGCATCCTCGATATCGAGACCAAGGCCTACGACGCCAAGCTCGACATCTTTGCACCTTGCCGCAAGCTGGAATGACGGCCGCCGCAGGACGGCACCGTCAATCCAGCCGCACAATCTTTTCCGAGCTCAGTCGGCGCAGTCGTCGTACCGCGCCCACCAGTAGCCGCTGCCGGTTGCCAGGGCACGCGCGCGCAGCCATCCGCAGCCATCCTCGACATACAGGCGATCAGGCGCCACGTAGCCGGGGGCACGGTAGTAGCGAACCGTTGGCGCTGCCTCTCTCACGACCACGGACGGCGCCGGATCGTCCTGGATGACAACGGTCCCGCCGCTTGCGGGTGTTTCCACGACAACGTCGGCCGCCGACGCCGGCTGCGCGACAAACGCAAACAGTGCCGCGCTGCCGGCGGCGGCAATTTCTACGAGCTTTCGCATTGAAACCTCCCGGGATTTCCTGGGTCCGTTTGCGAACGCGGCGGTGGGGGGAAAGTTTCAGCGGCAAACGCGTGATCGCGCGGGAAAAGAACCTCAACCGGAACTGACCTGAACCGGAGCCGTTGTGCTCAACAACAACCGGTAGAGCGGAGTCACATCCAATGGAGAAGCGCAAACCGCGCGAAGGATCTCGCGAAAAGAAAATTGATCGAGCGGTCGACATGACATTTCCGGCGAGCGACGCGCCCGCACACGGCGGCGCTACCGGTACCGAAGCTCCGTCGCGGCCGACAGATCGGCAAGCCCCGAGAGCGAGCAAGGAGGACATCGAGCGCGCGAAGCGGGGCGGTGGCCGCAAGCAGTAGCGCGGGCTACCTCCGGCATTCAATTCGGTGCACATTGGCGGCGATTTCTGTCGCCAAAAGCGCGACGTCGTAGGTCAGCGCTTTCGGCGACGGAAGCAGGCATTGCGCCGTATCGGTTTACGGGCAGCCTTGTTAGGCGACAAGCGGATGAAGGGTTTGGCCGTCCCGGAAGGCCGGGATTTTCGATACGAGCGCATCGAGACCCCAGATGTGTCCGGCGTGCTTGTAGATGAGATAGCCAAGGATGCTCGCGTACACGACGTGATAGTCGACGATGAAGTTGTTCGGATTCTCAATGTACGGAAAATCCATGTGCGCCATCCAATAGAGGAACATCAACATGATCCCAAAGGAGGCACTTACCCGCACCATAAATCCGGTCAGGAGCGAGAGCCCGATCAGCAGATGGCCATACCCGACAAGGAAAGAGACGATCGGCGCGATCGTTGGGCCGGTAAAGATCGCGAAAAGGTCGTGAAAGGTTTTGGTGTGATTTAGGAATCCTGCGACGCTCCAGCCGGGGACAAACACCTGGTGCGACGCGGCATAGAGGAACGTCCACGCCATCAATCCGCGCAGCAAAGATATGAATGCTTTCTCACCGCTGGCCATGGGTCCACCTCATCGCCCAATTGCAGACGGCACGCGCACCGCCAAGGACCGCTTGGTGGTCGCTGGGCCGATCTTCCGATGAGCTTGCATGACTGACCCGCACCAATCGCACTTTGATGCAGGTCAATAGTCCCGCTCAGGGGCTCAGCCTGGAGTGAGCACCAAGGTTATGAATTGCGGGCCAACCTGACGCGGAACGGCGTAGAGCACCCTTTGCCCAAACAGCAGTTGAGTTTTTGACTGGGCCAAATGCCGCGCGATCAAGGCGTGCTGCCGACAGCCCCTTCCACGGCGAAGGTGCGATACGTCGCGTATTTTTCGCCGACGCGACGCACTTGCACGTATTCGGGATCGTTTCGCCAGGCATGCAGCGCTTCCATACTCGGGTACATGTAGACGACGACCCGCTTCGGTGCCTCTCCGTCGATGGCCACCACCTGAGACCCGCTGGCGGCGGCCCCAGCAGCCGCAACCAAGCGCCCGCCATGCGACTTGATGATCGCCCGAGCTTTCGGAAGATACTCCTTGGCGTAGCCATCGGGATCACGGACATCGATTTGGCCGATCAGATACGCCGGCGGCCTTGCTTGCGCATGGAGCGCCTCGGTAGCTAGTGCTCCGAGGGCAATGCAAGACAACATCGCCAGACTGGCTTTGCATCGCGCGTTCATTCCTGCCTCCTTCCAACCCCTCGGTTAATTCCCGTGGAGAGCGTCGCTGCGACTTGATGGGAGCAGCGACCGAGACCCAGGATTTGCGAAGTCGAGATGCGGGTCCAATACATAAATCTTCTGCACTCCTATGCCAGAATGCTATAAGCCGGACATGCGTTTGCGACAGGCGCGAACCTTCGTGACCGTGGCCGAGCTTGGGACCGTTTCCAAAGCTGCCGTGCGCTTGCGCATCGCCCAGCCCGCCCTGTCTCGTCAGATCATCGATCTTGAGCAAGAGCTCGGCCTGCGTCTCTTCGATCGAATCGGACGTCGCCTCTTGTTGACGGGAGAGGGAGAGCAATTGCTGGCGGGTTGCCGTGTGCTGTTGAATTGCGCGAGCGCCGTGAAGGAGCAAGCCGAACTCCTGCGGCAGGGCGATACAGGTGTCTTGAAAATCGCGGGATCTCCGCAGCACATCGAAAGCGTCTTATCGCAATTCCTGCACCGCTACGCTGCGCGTTTTCCGAACGTTGAGGTCAGAATAGCGGAAGGCACGGGCAGCGAAATATTGCGGCTGCTCGAAAGCGGTGAAATCCACCTAGGACAGAATTTGCTGCATGCCGTAAAACTCGACAAACGGCATTTCGACAGCCTTGCGCTTGGATCCGTCGAGCTGCTTGCCGCTTGCCATCCCTCGCTGCCAATCGGCCGACGGCGTTCGATGGAAGTCGCCCGCTTGGCTGAATTTCCCTTGCTCCTCATGGACAGCGGCTTCGGGTTTCGTCGTGCTTTCGATGCGGCCAGTCGCATGGCGGGATTGAATCCGACGATCAAGTTCGAGAGCCGCAATCCGCACACATTGCTGGCTCTCGCCGAAGCCGGACATGGTGTAGCGATTGTCCCCTCCCAGCTTCAGTGTCATCGCTACGCGCTGCGGATCGTTGGCCTGACATACAGAAGCCGCCCTTTGCGTGAGCCCCTGACGATTTCCTGGGACAAGCGGCGTCCATTGCCTCGCTTCGCGACCGACTACTGCGCCATGCTTGCCGACTACATGCGGGAAATCTTTCCGATTACCCGACCAACCGCGCCATAGGCCGCGATGCTCGGCGTGATGCGCGGTGGCTCCAGATCGCTACAGGCCATTGTGCGGATTGGATCGTGCGATCGCCGTCCCCCGCGGTTTCCGGTTGGTTCGCCGACTGCGCAATTATTTGCGACGCCGCGGAACCCGAGCCAGGTCGCAGCTATTCCCTCCAACCTGTCCCACATCAAAAAGACGACGTTCATGGCGCTCCCTACGGGAGTCGCCGGACCCAGCGGTTTAGGCTCCGGTCCAGCCACCCCGTTTCCAGTCTGTCATTACTTGCCGCCGCCACTTGTCGGCCACGCTGCCGCAACTTCCCTCAGGTGGCGCATGTTAACCGACCTAGGCGCATCGTCTGCGACCAGTCATTATAAGGCCTGCGAGATCCACAGTAGTAGTCGCGCCAGAACTGCACTCAGGTGCGGACATTGATTTCGGTGCCAGCAGTTCGACCGGGCTCGGTGCTATTGA
>DASZQG010000048.1:0-18920 GCA_035550075.1 Hyphomicrobiaceae bacterium
CAGCTGCGCCGTGTTGACCGGCCCGAGCAGCTCGAGAAACCGATAGTCCAGCAGCAGCGCGCGCTTCCCAAGGTGAACCTTCGGCTTTATGCCGGCGGCAACTCCCTCCAGCACCTCAATCGGGAGCTCCGCATCCAGCCCTTCCTCGCGCGCGAGCGCCGCGGACAATCCTGCGCCGGCCTTGTCGCCGGACACGGCGGCGCAATAGCCGGCAAAGAGCTGGGCCTCACCCTTGAGGCGCGCCCCCGGACCGTTGCGTGCCGCGAGCGCGGTTGCCAACCGGCATCCCGTTTCCCGGTGGCCGAGGCCGATGTCGCGCCGCACGCGCAGGGCCTGGATCGCTGGCGCCGTCGAACCAGTCGCATTCAGCACCCGGCCCATATCCTCAAGCAGACCTGAGCGGTACAGGGCCTCCAGCCTCAGCGCGAGAAAATGATCCTCGCTGGCTCCGGCCGGCGGCGGCGCCGTCGAGCGCAGCATGCGCCGCCACAGGTTGTTGAGGACCGGCGAGCGCGGCGGAAGATCGATTTCCGCGAGCGCCGTTTCCATGCTCTTGATGTCGAGGCCGCGCCAGAGCTGCACCGGCAGTTCGGAGCCGTCATCGACCGCCGGGGCAAGGTCCGCTCGTTCGACCGGGCGGCTGCGCGGCTCCAGCCAGGGCGGTGGTGCCGAATAGGGACCTCCTGGGCCTGCGGCTCCCGGAATCGCCTGCTTGGGAGGGTTGGTCGGCTCGGCGGTCTTTGGCTGCGGCTTGAACAGGTCCCAGAAATTCTGGGCGCGCGCATCCTGTGGCGCTCCCCCAAGCAGGGCCAGCACCACCAACGGCGCCAGCACGAGCGATGCATCTGGAGCGAAGCGCATGGCGGCAGATTGTGTCCGAGAGCAGATTTCCCCAGCTAGCGGCGGATTTTGACGCCCGGCACGGAAACCGATGTCGGCTTCGGCGCCGGCTCGAAGTAATTCGCCAGCACGTACAGACCGCCAAATACAACGGCCGCCAGAATCCCCATGGTAACCAGGAACCGCATTAGGGTTGGCATGTGGCGAAGCGGCTCCCTGGCGGATATGTTCGAAACCCGAGGCGGGGCATTATGCGTCCGCTGCCCGGCGGACAAAAGCCTTTCTGCCCGCTGCCGGCGCCCGGTTTTGCACGGCGATCGCCCGTTGCCGGGTCTGACCGCTTCGACCGATCTGGTGCGTCATCCGGATGAACTGGCTAAGGAAAAATGATGCGATTCGGAGTGCGAGGCAAAAAGGAAGCGACGCAAGAGGACAGCGAGCGCAGCATCACGGACGCGCTCGGCGCGCGCTCGCTCGTGCTCGTCGGCATGCCCGGTTGCGGCAAATCGGCTGTCGGGCGACGCCTCGCGCCACGGCTCGGGCTCTCCTTCGTCGACGCTGACGAGGAGATCGAGCGCGCCGCCGGCAAGACCATCATGGAAATTTTTGCCGACCACGGCGAGGCATATTTCCGCGACGGGGAACGGCGGGTGATTGCGCGCCTGCTCCGATCCGGCCCGCAGGTGCTGGCCACCGGCGGTGGCGCCTTCATGGTCGAGGAGACGCGGGACAACATCCGCCGCGCCGGCATCTCGATCTGGCTGCGGGCGGACTTGCCGCTGCTGCTGCGCCGTGTCCTCAAGCGCGACACACGTCCCCTTCTCAAGGATGAGCCCGAGGCCGTGATGCGCAGACTGATCGAGGAGCGCTACCCCATCTACGCAACTGCGGATATCACCGTGGAAAGCCGCGACGTGCCCCACGAAACCATCGTCAGCGAGATCATCGCTGCCCTGGCCGACAGCCCGCTGCTGGGAAAACCCTGCGAGGCACCTCAATCCTCACCAGCGAACGAGGCCGACCTGCCATGACGGCCACTGCCCCCACGAAGTCCAGCGCCGACGCGCCGGCCGTCGTACCGGTCGCGCTCGGCGCGCGCTCTTATGAGGTGTTGATCGGCTCCGGCCTGCTGGCGCGTGCCGCCGACCTGATCGGCGACCGGCTCGGCCGCGCCCGGTGCGCGGTCGTCACCGATGAGAACATCGCCCCTCTTCTGCTCGCGCCACTCGAGCAGCGCCTGAAGGACCTCAACCGCCACGCCGGCAGCATCGTCCTGGCCCCCGGGGAAGCCAGCAAGAGCTTTCCCGTCCTGAGCCGCCTGTGCGAGGGCCTGCTGGAGAGCGGTATCGAGCGCGGCGATGCGATCATCGCGCTGGGCGGCGGCGTCATCGGCGACCTGACCGGATTCGCGGCCAGTATCGTGCGGCGCGGCGTGCGCCTGGTGCAGGTGCCCACGACCCTGCTGGCGCAGGTCGACTCCTCCGTCGGCGGCAAGACCGGCATCAATACGCCCCAAGGAAAGAACCTTATCGGCACCTTCCACCAGCCGAGCCTCGTGTTGGCGGATGTGGCTGCGCTCTCGACCCTGTCCGACCGCCAGTTTCGCGCCGGGTACGTCGAGGCCGCAAAGTTCGGGCTGCTCGGCGATGCCGCTTTCTTCGCCTGGCTGGAACGCAATCTGAATGGCGTCATGGCCAGGCAGCCAGATCTGCTCGCTTCTGTCGTCGAAACCGCAGTCCGCGGCAAGGCCGGCATCGTCGCCCGCGACGAGACGGAAACGGGCGAGCGCATGCTGCTCAACCTCGGCCACACGTTCGGGCATGCGCTCGAAGCATGGGCGGGCTTTTCGGACCGGCTGCTGCATGGCGAAGCAATCGCCATCGGCATCTGCCTGGCGTTTCGGCTTTCGCAGGAGCTGGGCCTCGTCGGTGCGGACGCTACCAAGCGCGTGGAGGCGCACTTCGCGGCCGCCGGGCTGCCCACGCGCATTGCCGACGTTCCCGGCGGTGCCGCGCCGGAGGCCGCCGCTTTGATGGCCATCATGCAGCAGGACAAGAAGGTGCAAGCCGGCCAGCTCACGCTGATCCTGGTGCGTGGGTTGGGGCACGCCTTTGTGACGCGCGATGTGGCGCAACAGGACGTGCAGTCCTTTCTCGCCCGCAATATCGGGACGCGCCGCCCATGAACGCCCAGCGCGCCGTCAACATCCAGGACCTGCGGCGCATGGCGCAGCGGCGGTTGCCCAAGCCGGTGTTCGACTTCATCGACGGCGGCGCGCAGGACGAACGCACGCTGACGGCCAACTGCGCGGATTTCGCTCACTTACGCTTCCTGCCGCGCCAGCTTGTCGACGTCAGCACGCGGCAAGCCGGTGTGCGCGTACTTGGCCAGGATCTCGCGCTTCCCATCATCCTGGGTCCGACGGGCCTGACCGGAATGTTCGGCCCCGGCGGCGAGGTCGCCGCGGCGCGGGCCGCCGGCGCGGCCGGAGTCGGCTACTGCCTCAGCACCATGGCGACGACATCTATTGAAGAGCTTTCAAGAACTACAAAAGGCTTCTGGTTCCAGCTTTACGTGCAGCGCGACCGTGGCGTGACGCGCAGCCTGGTCGAGCGCGCGCGGACGGCCGGCTGCCCGGTGCTTGTGCTCACGACGGACACGGTGGTGCAAGGCAACCGCGAGCGCGATACCCGCAACGGCTTCACCGTGCCGCTGAAACTGACAGCGAGACGCGCACTCGACTTCGCCCGCCGGCCCGGCTGGGTCTCGCGCATGGCGTTCGGGCCGCCGATCACCTTCGCCAACCTCACCGCCCCCGGTCAGTCGCAACTGAACTTCCTCTCTGTCGCCCAGCACGCCGCGCGCCAGTTCGACCAGTCGCTCAACTGGAAGGACGTCGAATGGCTGAAATCGGTCTGGCCGGGGAAGCTCGTGATCAAGGGCATCCTCAGCCCCGACGATGCGCGGCGTGCCGCTGACCACGGCGCCGACGCCGTCATCGTGTCCAACCACGGCGGCCGGCAGCTCGACGACGTTCCCTCGACGGTCACCGCGCTGCCGCGCATCGTCGACGCGGTAGGCACGCGACTGGAGGTGCTGATCGACGGCGGAATCCGGCGTGGCAGCGACGTCGTCAAAGCGTTGGCCCTGGGAGCCAAGGCCTGCCTGATCGGACGCGCCTTTCTGTTTGGCCTGGCGGCCGGCGGCGAGGCAGGGGTCGCCCGCTGTCTGCAGATTTTTGCCGATGAGATCGACCGCGTGCAGGCCCTGGCTGGCGTACCGGTGCTGCGCGACATCGACCGGTCCTTCCTCGCGGAACCGCCGTCGACTTGGCCCGCCAACCGTTGACCTGGCGCAGGACTCTTAAGCCGGCCGATACGACACTATGTTATCGGGGTAGCTTGTTCCCGCCGCCGCGCTCTGCAGCGGTAGAAACCCGGGCGGGCCACCGAGAAAGCTTTGCCTATGGATATCATTCTAGCTCTTGTTGCGATCGCCGCACTGTTGTTCCTGTCCGCTTTCTTCAACCTCAGCGAGACGGCCCTGACAGCCGCCTCGCGCGCGCGCATGCACGCGCTGGAGCAGGAAGGCAACAGCAAGGCCCGGCTGGTCAACGACCTCCTGCGCCGTCCCGAGCGGCTGATCGGCGCCGTTCTGCTCGGCAACACGCTTGTGGACATCTTGGCTGCATCGTTGGCGTCCGGCCTCGCGGTGCTGCTCATCGGCCCAGCCGGCGTCGCCTACGCCACGGGCGTGATGACCATTCTGATCGTGATCTTCTCGGCCGTTTTGCCGAAAACCTATGCTTTCGCGTTTGCCGATCGCATGTCCCTGCTGGTGGCGCCGGTCATGCGTGCAATCATCGCGGTGCTGCACCCCTTCACCGTCGCCATCCAGTTCATCGTCCGCCAGATTCTCAAGCTCACGCCGACCAAGCAGGACGACGCGGCCAACATTCTGGAGGCCCACGAGGAGATCCGCGGCACCATTGAGCTGCAAACCATCGAAGGGGCTGTCGCCAAGACCGACGCGGCCATGCTCGGCGGCGTGCTCGACCTGCGCGATCTGCAGGTTCTCGACATCATGGTTCACCGCACGAAGATGGTCACCGTCAACATCGATGACCCGCCGACGAAGATCATCGAGGAAGTCCTGAAAAGCCAGTACACGCGACTTCCGCTATGGAAGGACGAACCGGAGAACATCATCGGTGTCATTCACGCGAAGGACCTGTTGGCCGCCCTGTCGAAGGTCGGCTGGGATACGTCCAGGCTCGATATCAATTCTCTGGCCCTGCAGCCCTGGTTCGTCCCCGACACCACCAGCGTCGTCGATCAGCTCAATGCTTTCCTGAAGCGCAAGGCGCAGCTCGCCCTGGTCGTGGACGAGTACGGCGAGGTGCAGGGGCTGGTCACCCTCGAGGACATCCTGGAGGAGATCGTCGGGCAGATCACTGACGAGCATGATGTGCAGGACTCGGCCATTCGCCAGCAGGCTGACGGCTCCGTCAATGTCGACGGCAACGTCACCGTGCGCGATCTCAACCGGCACATGGACTGGGATCTGCCGGACGAGGAAGCCACTACGGTCGCCGGCCTCGTCATCCACGAGGCGCAGACCATTCCCGAGCCCGGCCAGGCCTTCACATTCTACGGCTACCGCTTCGAGATCCTCCGCAAGAGCCGCAACAGGATCACCGCAATCCGCGTCCGGCCGATCGATCTGCGCAAAACGCGACCCTCGCGTGCCTCATCACCGAACGGGCCGGCCCTCGAATTGGGCTAGCCGGACGCCGCCGGCCTTGCAACGCCTCGCTGCGCGCGCCACATATCGGGGGCCTAGCCAGTCTTTTCGCCGGGGGCGAGGGTGGTGAGGGCTAGCGCGTGCACCCGTCCTTTGAGTTCTGTATCGAGCAGGCCGTTGACCAGGCGGTGCCGCTCGATGCGCGGCTTGCCTGCAAAAACCGGTGACGTGATGACCACGCGAAAATGGCTCTCGCCGGTGCCGGGCGAGCTGCGGTGTCCCGCGTGCAGATGCGACTCATTGATGACGTCGAGGTGTGTCGGCTGAAGCGCATGCATCAGCTTTTCTCGAATCGCACGCTCGACCGACATTAAGAGAGCCCTCACTGGCCTGTGTCAGACTCGTATGGCAGAATCCGCGTGGCGCGGCAATGCCGTCGCCGGAGCCCGCCTTGTGCGCGTCAATGCTTGCGCTCATACTAGGAAGCAATGAAGCTCGACTCTAAATATTTCGACTCCGTCCGCATGACGCGCGACCATGAAAAGGCCGCCGCGCATGAACAGGCGCCCGTGTGCGCCTGGCGGGGCTGCCAGGCTCCCGGGCTCTACCGCGCCCCCCGGGGCCGCGGGCAGGAGGGCCGCTTCCACCTGCTGTGCCTGGACCACATCCGCGAGTTCAACGCCTCGTACAATTATTTCGACGGCTGGAGCAACGCGGAGGTCGAGGCGTACCAGAAAAACAACGCCACGGGCCATCGGCCGACCTGGAAGGTGGGCGCCAATTCCTGGGCGCACGGCACCCGCTTCGGGGTGATCCACAACGGGGAGGGCTGGCGGTCCGCCAACGACCCGCATGCCTTCTTTGCCTGGCGCTCGGCGCGGGAAGGCGAGGACAGCGCTTTGCAGGCCCGGCGCCGCCTGAAGCCATTGGAGCACAAGGCGCTGGAGACCCTTAATCTGGGCGCCGAGGCAGGGCGGCTGGAGATCAAGGCGCGGTTCAAGGAACTCGTCAAACGCCACCATCCGGACGCCAATGGTGGCGACAAACGGTCCGAGGACAAGTTGCGTGAAATCATACAAGCTTATAATTATCTAAAACAGGCTGGGCTCGTCTGAGGCCGGCTGTCCATGGCCGACCGGGCCTTCAGCGCCTGCAACCATCCGGAAACGAACGATATGCCCGCCCAAGCCCAAGCCGGGGCCCCCGGCCTGCCGGACATGAAAGTGTCCGTCCGCCAGCTCTTCGGCATCGATAGCGATTTGGAAGTCCCGGCCTATTCAAAGCCGGATGACCACGTGCCCGACATCGACGTCGACTACGTGTTCAGCAAGGAAGTTACGCTCGCGATCCTCGCCGGCTTCAAGCACAACCGCCGCGTCATGATCCAGGGCTATCACGGCACCGGCAAGTCCACGCACGTGGAGCAGGTCGCGGCTCGCCTCAATTGGCCGCTCATCCGCATCAACCTCGACAGCCACGTCAGCCGCATCGACCTCGTCGGCAAGGACGCCATTGTTCTCAAGGACGGCAAGCAGGTGACGGAGTTTCGCGAGGGAATCCTGCCCTACTGCCTGCAGTCCAATACGGCGCTGTGCTTCGATGAATACGACGCCGGCCGTCCGGACGTGATGTTCGTGATCCAGCGCGTGCTGGAGCAGCAGGGCAAGCTGACGCTGCTCGACCAGTCGAAGGTCATCCGTCCGCATCCCGCGTTCCGGCTGTTCGCCACCACCAACACCATCGGTCTCGGCGATACGTCCGGGCTCTATCACGGTACGCAGCAGATCAACCAGGGCCAGATGGACCGCTGGTCGATTGTCTCGACGCTCAACTATCTGCCCCACGACGTCGAGGCGCGCATCGTGTTGGCCAAGGCCAAGTCCTTCAACAAGAGCGACGCCAAGCGCAAGGTGGTTTCGAACATGGTGCGGGTGGCCGACCTGACACGGTCCGCGTTCATGAACGGCGACCTGTCGACGGTCATGAGCCCGCGCACGGTCCTCACATGGGCCGAGAACACCGAGATCTTCGGCGACCTCGGCTTCGCCTTCCGCCTCACGTTCCTCAACAAGTGCGATGAGCTGGAACGGCCATTGGTGGCCGAATTCTACCAGCGATGCTTTGGCGAGGAACTGCCCGAGAGCGCGGCCAACGTCGCCCTGAGCTGATCGAGGTTCGATGGCGAGCGGCTCGAACCGGAAGGAAGGCCCGGCCGAACCCTTCAAGCGGGTGTTGGGCATGACCGTGCGCGCCATCGCCGGCGACGGGGAGATCCAGGTCAACTACGCTCCGGGCAAGCCCGAACTCGAAGGCAAGACCGTTCAACTGCCCGAGCCTTCTCGCGTCCCCTCTGCGCGGGAAATATCCGTCATCCGCGGCTGGGCCGATAGCCTGGCGCTGACCGCGGCGTGCCACGATGCCAAGCTGCACGCGCGGCTCGCCCCGCGTGCCGGTCCCGCCAAGGCCGTGTTTGAGGCGGTTGAGCGCGCGCGCATCGAGGCCCTGGGTGCCAACCGAATGCCGGGCATGGCCGCCAATCTGGCGGCACGCGTCGAGGACCAGTACGGCCATGGCAGGTACGCAGAGATCACCGAGCGTACCGATGCGCCGCTGGAGGATGCCCTTTCGCTGATCGTGCGGGAACGCCTGACGGGCGCGCCACCGCCGCAAACTGCCCGGGCGATGGTCGACTTGTGGCGGCCCTGGATCGAGGATCGCGCCGGCCGCACTCTGGCGCGCCTGGACAAGCTCGCCGAAAACCAGGAGCAGTTCGGACGCCAGCTGCGCGACATCCTGAGGACGTTCGATCTCTCCGAGGAGCATTCCGACGGCGAGCGCGAAGAGGGTGAGGACGACCAGGACCAGTCTCAGGACGGCGAGCAGCAGTCCCAGGAGCAGAACGAGGGTCAGGACGCTGAAGACCAGCAGGGCGAAGACCAGCGCGGCGAAGGCGAAGAGAGCGAGACGGCGGAAGCCCAGGAGGGCGAGGCCGACGAGTTCGACGCCGATGCCGACAGCGACGAGATGGCAGATTCGCGCGAACCCTGGCGCCCGAATTACAACGTGCTCGATAACCCCGAGGCATTTGGCTACAAGGTCTTCAGCCGCGCGCACGACGAAGAGATTGCGGCCGAGAACCTGTCGACGCCGGACGAGCTCGAGCGTCTTCGCACGTTCCTCGACAAGGAGCTGCGCAACCTGCAGGGCGCCGTGGCGCGCCTCGCCAACCGTCTGCAGCGCAAGCTCATGGCGCAGCAGAACCGCGCCTGGGATTTCGATCTCGAGGAGGGCACGCTCGACGCGGCCCGCCTCACCCGCGTCATCATCGACCCGCTGCACGCGTTGTCCTTCAAGAACGAGCGTGACGCCGACTTCCGCGACACGGTCGTCACCCTGCTGCTCGACAACTCGGGCAGTATGCGCGGGCGTCCGATCATGGTTGCGGCCTGCTGCGCGGACATCCTCGCGCGCACGCTGGAGCGGTGCGGCGTGAAAGTCGAGATCCTGGGCTTCACCACGCGGGCCTGGAAGGGCGGACAGGCCCGCGAGGCCTGGCTGGCGGCGGGCAAGCCTGCAAACCCGGGGCGGCTCAATGATCTGCGCCACATCATCTACAAGCCGGCAGATGCGCCTTGGCGGCGTGCCAAGCGATCCCTGGCTCTGATGATGCGCGAGGGGCTGCTGAAGGAGAATATCGACGGAGAGGCGCTCGCCTGGGCGCATCGGCGCCTGCTCGCCCGGCCGGAGCGCCGCCGCATCCTCATGATGATCTCGGATGGCGCACCGGTCGACGATTCAACGCTTTCGGTCAACACCGGCAACTACCTGGAGATGCATCTGCGCCAGGTGATCGAGGAGATCGAAACCCGATCCTCGGTCGAGCTGATCGCGATCGGCATCGGCCACGACGTGACACGCTACTACCGCCGCGCGGTGACCATTACCGATCCCGCCGAGCTGGCCGGCGCCATGACCGACAAGCTGGTGGAGCTGTTCGAAGAGGGCGCACCTCAGCCGACCAGGCCCCCGGCCTTGAAGCGCCACAAACTCCACTAGACTCGATTCGTCTTCGACCCGCTGCCTAGCGAGCCACGGGATGTCCTACACTCAGGCGCCAAGCCGGCGAACGATGCTGGCCGGCCTCGCTGCCGGCGCGGGCGCAAGCCTGCTGCTGCGCACTCCGGCCACGGCTGAGACCACCGCGGCCGGGCCCATAACCGTTGCCGCCCAGCCGATCAGTCATTTCGCGCGAGGGCGTCCAGGCATCAGGCGGGTCGGCGACCTCGAATTCCGCGGCGGCCTTGTGCTGACCTCGCCCTCCCCCTCCTTCGGCGGCTGGTCCGCGCTGGCGATGGAGAGCACAGGCAGCGGTCTGCTGGCCATCTCTGACACCGGCTCCTGGCTCACGGCGAACATCGCCTATCGCGACGGCACGCCTGTGGGGCTCGACGACACGCGTCTGGGGCCGCTGCTTGGCCCTGACGGCCAACCGTCCCGAAGCCCGCGCGAGCGCGATGCGGAATCCGTCGCCCTTCTGGAAGGCGACCTGTCGCACGGCGCGCTGATCGTCGGCTTCGAGCGGCACCATCGCATCGGACGCTTTGCTATCCGCGACCGGCAGGTCCTGGCCCAGACCAGCACGCTTGCGCTCCCTCCCGATGCGCGCGGCATGCGCGCCAATCAGGGTATCGAGGCGCTGACAACGCTGAAGGCCGGTCCATTCAAGGGAAGCATCGTCGCCTTTGCCGAACGGTACACGCGCGGCAGCGGCTATCATTCCGGCTGGATGTGGGTGAGGGGCATCTCGCAACCGATCTACCTGCGCGACATCGGCGGCTATAACATCACCGACGCGGCGGGCTTGCCCGATGGCGGGTTGCTGGTCCTCGAGCGCTACTTCCGCTGGACCGCGGGCCTCAAAATTCGCATCCGGCGTTTGCGGGCCGAGGAGATCGAGCCGCGTGCGCGCCTCACGGGACGCACGGTCATGGAGGCCGATTTGAGCTACGAGATCGACAACATGGAAGGCCTGGCCGTGCATCGCACGCCTCAGGGAGAGACAATCGTGAGCCTGATCTCGGACGACAATTTCAATCATTTCTTTCAGCGCACCATCCTTCTGCAATTCGCTTTGCTAGACGACGGCGGCCACGGCACACGGGAAACAGGAGCCCCGCGTGCCGGTCGCGCTGGGTGAGCGGCGATGGCGGTAGAAATTCGCACCGGGCTGCAGCCTGGTGATTTTGGCACGATTGTCCATCTGCACGGCGTGCACTTCGCCCGCGAGTATGGCCTCGACACGACGTTTGAGCCCTATGTCGCGCGGACGCTCGCCGACTTCGTTCTCGACGGCGCAGGGTGCTTATGGATTGCCGAGGCCGAGGGCCGTGTCCTTGGAACCATTGCCATCGTGCATGCGGGCCAGAACGTTGCCCAGCTCCGCTGGTTTCTGCTCGTGCCCGAGGCACGCGGGCAAGGCGTCGGCAAACGGCTGCTGAACGAAGCCCTCGGCTACTGCCGTGCCCACCAAATGCAGCGGGTGTTCCTGCACACGTTCACGGACCTGAAAGATGCCATTCGGCTCTACCAGAGAGCCGGCTTCACGGTCGCCGAGGAAATGCGGAACTGGCTGTGGGGCGCTCAGCGCATTGAGTGGCGCATGGAGCTTCTGCTCTCGCCGCCGGCAACCTGACCTGCGGCAGGCCTAGGCGGCCTTCTCCTCGCTGCGCGCCTTGATGACGTCGCGCCGCAGTTTGCGGCAGCGCTCGGAGAGCTCATCTTCTTTCGCGCGCATCAGGAACGCGTCGAGTCCGCCGCGGTGCTCCACGGTGCGCAAGGCATGTGCCGACACTTTCAGACGAACCTTGCGCTGCAGCGCGTCGCTGATGAGCGTGACATCGCACAGGTTCGGGCGGAACGTGCGCTTGGTCTTGTTCTCGGCGTGGCTGCGCAATTGGCCGGACATCGGCAGCTTGCCGGTCAGCTCGCATCGGCGGGTCATCTGAAAAGGCTCCTCTCGTCCGGCCCTACTGTCGGCCATGCCGGCCCAGGACGCGCGTTCTTCTACACCGGGGGCGGGATACGTCAAGATCTGGACGGGCGAACAGCCTTTCCCTTTAGCCCTCTTAACCGTGCCCGGGAGCTCGGCAAGAGACACACAAATGACGCAAAACCAGCTAGGCTGCGCGGGCAGAGCCCGCATTTGCCGCATGCCGTTGGAGAGCGCGCCATGACGCAGCGACCGCGCAAGCTCGCGCTGAGCCACGCCAGACACCTGATCTTCGGTTTGCTCGGGCTGCTCGCCGGCCTTTCGCCTGCTCACGCCGACTCCTGGCCGACGCACGTGCGCGCCACCTACGATGTCAATTTCAACGGCATCAACATCGGCACCTTCGAGTTCGAATCCCAAGCGGAGCGGCAGAACTACACGCTGGCGGCGAGCGCTCACCTGTCGATCCTGCTCGGCGCCTACAAGTGGTCAGGGCACACCCACAGCTTCGGCCTCATCGCCAACCAGGCCCCGAAGCCCGAGTCATTCTCCTACGACTTCAAGGCCAACAAGAAAACCGGGCACACCAAGATGGGCTTCACCGGCGATGCCGTGACGAACATCGTCAATGTCCCCCCGGCCAAGATCAAGCCCAACATCATTCCGGTGCGCGAGCAGCACCTCAGGGACGTTCTCGATCCGCTCAGCGCGGTCATGAGCGTCACGCGCGGCCCCATGTCCAACCCGTGCGACCGGCGCGTGCCGATCTTCGATGGCAAGGAGCGTTTTGATCTGCTGCTGAGCTACAAGGGGCAAACGAAGGTCGAGGAACGGCATCCGAGCGGGCAGCCCGGCACTGCCTACGTCTGTCGCGTACGCTACGTGCCGATAGCGGGCCACAAGATCGACAGTAAGTCGAAGTTCATCGCCTCGACGGATGCCATCGAAATCACGTTGCGGCCAATCCCGAGCGCCAACGTGTTCGTTCCCTATCAAGTCACCATTCCGACTCTGGTCGGCAACGCGACAGTCGTCTCGAAGAAAATCGAGATCGTCTCTCCGGGCAAACCGCAGATCGCGCTGACACACTAGGCGCGCGTTCACAAGACGGGGCCGGTGACGGTTGGTCGGCTTTTTTCGCAACAGCCCCCTTGATATCGGACCGCCGCTCTGCAATGCCTCCGCGCAGGTTTTCTCGCGAGGGTGGTTCTGAATGAGCCTCGATCTCGAACGGCGCATCCGCAACGTCACCGCGGTGCTAGGACCGACCAACACCGGCAAGACGCATCTGGCGATCGAGCGCATGACCGGCCATGAGAGCGGCCTCATCGGGCTGCCGCTGCGCCTGCTTGCGCGCGAAGTCTATGACAAGGTCGTCGCCAAGGTTGGTGCAGACCGGGTGGCCCTGATCACCGGCGAGGAGAAGATCAAGCCGGAGCGGCCGCAGTACTATGTCTGCACCGTGGAGGCCATGCCGCGAGAGATCGAGGTGGACTTCCTCGCCATCGATGAGGTCCAGCTGGCAGCCGATCCGGAGCGCGGTCACGTGTTCACCGATCGTCTGCTGCATATGCGCGGCCGGCAAGAGACGCTCATGCTGGGCGCGCAGACGATGCGCGAAGCCATCGCCGACCTCATTCCGGGCGCAAATTTCATCTCCCGGCCGAGGCTATCAAAGCTGACCTACGCCGGGGAGAAAAAGCTCACGCGGTTGCCCGCACGATCGGCGGTGGTGGCGTTTTCCGCCACCGAGGTCTATGCGCTGGCGGAGCTGATCCGGCGCCAGCGGGGCGGTGCCGCCGTCGTGCTCGGCGCACTCAGCCCGCGCACGCGCAACGCGCAGGTGGCGCTCTACCAATCCGGTGATGTCGACTTTCTTGTTGCTACCGACGCGATTGGCATGGGTTTGAACCTCGATGTCGACCACGTGGCTTTTGCCGGCGTGCGCAAGTTCGACGGCCAGGTGCACCGCGAGCTGACGCCCGGTGAGCTGGGACAGATCGCGGGTCGCGCAGGCCGTCATATGAACGACGGCACGTTCGGCGTCACCAGCGGCGTTCCCCCGCTGACGTCCGATCTCGTCGAGCGCCTCGAGAATCATCTGTTCGATCCCGTCAAATCCCTGCAGTGGCGCAATCGCAATCTCGATTTCGGAACGCTCGAGCGTCTGCAGGATAGCCTGCGCGCCATGCCCCGCGAAGCTCGTCTCACCCGCGCTCGGATGTCCGACGATACGCTCGCGCTGGAAAACATCAGCGGTGACGAAGAGGTGAGGAGATATGCCGTGGCTCCGGCCGCCGTCGCCCGCCTGTGGGACGTGTGCCAGGTGCCCGACTACCGCAAGATCTCCGCGCAGAACCACGCGGAGCTGATCGCCACGCTCTACAAGTTCCTGATGGGGCCGCACGAGCGCATTCCGGTCGATTGGTTCGCAAAACAGGTGGCGCTGGCAGACCGTACCGATGGCGACATCGATACGCTCGCCAACCGCATCGCGCATATCCGCACGTGGACCTTCGTCTCCAACCGCGCCGACTGGCTCGACGATCCGGCGCATTGGCAGGAGCGGACACGGGCGATCGAAGACAGTCTCTCGGATGCTCTTCACGAGCGGCTGACGCAGCGGTTCATTGACCGGCGCACGAGTGCGCTGATGCGCGGCCTGAAGGAGAAGGACACGCTGGAGGCCGAAATCGCAGCGGATGGCTCAGTGCATGTTGAAAGCCACTACGTTGGACGGCTGCAGGGCTTTCGCTTTTTCCCGGATACCCAAGCCGAAGGCATTCACGGCAAGGCCAATCGCAATGCCGCCGCCCATGTTCTGGCCAGGGAACTGGCAATGCGCGTGCGCCGGGTCGCCGCCGCCAAGAATGACGCCTTCAAGCTGACCCGCACCGGTACCATTCAGTGGAATGGCGATGACATCGCGCGGCTGGAGGCCGGCGATGCGCCTCTCAAGCCCGTGGTTGTCGTGCTGTCGGATGAACATCTGGCTGCCAGCGAAAAGGAGAAGGTGCAGGAGCGGCTGAACACCTGGATGACGGACACCATTGCCGAGCGCCTCAAGGCTTTGACCGAAATCGCCGCGTCGCAGGACATTTCCGGCCTGGCGCGGGGCATCGCCTTTCGCCTTGTCGAGCAGTTCGGCGTGCTTCGGCGGGAGGATGTCGCCGAGGAAATGCGCTCGCTCGACCAGCCAGCGCGCGCCCAGCTTCGCAAGTATGGCCTCCGCTTCGGCGCCTTCAACATCTACTTTCCGCCGCTTCTCAAGCCCGGATCTGCAGAGCTGGCCCTGACCCTATGGACGCTGAAAAAGGGGGCGGAGCACGGGATCAGTTTGAGCACCATGCCGGAGCTGCCGCGGCCGGGCCTCACCTCACTGATCGCGGACAAGGCGCTGCCGCCGGCGTTCTATCGCGTCCTGGGCTTTCACGTGTGCGGCACCCGCGCGGTGCGCATCGATATGCTCGAGCGCCTGGCCGACTTGATCCGGCCCCTGGTGGCGTGGCGCGCAAGCGCCGAGAACCCGACGCCCCCGCCGAAGGGAGCCACCGGTGACGGCGGGTTCAAGCTGATACCGGAGATGATGTCGATCCTGGGGTGTTCGGCGCAAGAGCTGGGCGAGGTGCTCAAGACGCTGGGCTTCTGGGCGGACCGCAAACCGCTCCCAGCCGCAGCCCCGCCCGGTGAAACACCAACGCCCACCGCGGCACCGGACCAGACCGCGCCGACAGCCGAGCCGCCGTCCAGCGAGGCGGCCGAGCCGAAGGGGGCAGCAGATGCACTTCTTCAGGCTCAGGAACCGGGTGCTGTATCCGTAAAGCCCGCGGAAGCCCCAGCGCCGCAGTGGGATGAAATCTGGCGCCCACGCCGGCGCGGGCGCCATGTCGGAGACCGGCGGCCGGGAGAGACCAAGTTGCCTGCTGGCGCTCAAGGCAGGCCTGCCGGAGATCAAAGGCCCGGCAAGGGTCGCAGGGACCGCAACGCCCAGCGTCCCGAGCGGCGCCCGCATGGACCGCCCCAGCGCCGGCGGGAGGAGCGGACGCCCCGCATCTATGCCCAATCGAGATCGCCGGAGCCGTCCAGCAAGGGTGGGTTCGACCCGGACTCGCCGTTCGCTGCCTTGCATTCCCTTAAGGCTGCCATGGATAAGTCGAGCCAGGACTGAGCGCATGGTGACAGCGAACACCGGCAGCCCGGCGGCGAGCGACGAGCAGCGCCTCGACAAATGGCTTTGGTTTGCGCGCCTCTCGAAAACCAGGACGCTGGCGGCACTGCTGGTGGAGAGCGGCAAGGTGCGGGTCAATCGGCTGCGCGCGGTCAAGGCCAGCCAGACCATCCGTCCCGGCGACGTTCTGACCATTGCCCTGCGGGGAAATGTTCGGGTGGTAAGGGTCGTTTCCACGGGTGTGCGCAGAGGACCGGCGCCGGAAGCCCAAGCCCTCTACGAGCCGGTTCTCGTTGGAGCCGCTGGAAACGCGGCATCAAACCGCGACCCGGGAGACCCGCCCCGCGCCGGCTCGGCGCGGCGCGACTAATTGGCCGCTATGCGCAAATCCTTGCGACAAACTGCCAACGTGTGGCAACTAGACGGGTGCCGATAATGGTTTGGTACCCCTTCGACCGATCGAGCTGCGACAATGACCTACATCGTCAATGAAAAGTGCATCAAATGCAAATTCACCGACTGTGTAGAGGTCTGTCCGGTCGACTGTTTCTACGAAGGCGAGAACATGCTCGTCATCCATCCTGACGAGTGCATCGACTGCGGTGTGTGCGAGCCCGAGTGCCCGGTTGACGCAATCAAGCCCGACACCGAGCCGGGCCTCGAAAAGTGGTTGGAACTGAACCGCACCTACTCCGAGAAGTGGCCCAACATCACATCGAAGAAGGAGCCCCCAGCGGACGCAGACAATTTTCGCGACGAGCCGGACAAATTCGAAAAATATTTCATCGATCAGCCCGGCACCGGGGACTGAACGCCGCCGTTGGCCATCCACCCGGCTGCATTCAATTTTTACGCTGATTTTGGCGAGCGTTTAGCCATAAGGCTCAACTGCGCTCCTCTGACTCCCCTGCATCCGCTTCAAAATCCGTGAAGTTTGTGTTATACTGTTTTTTGATGGTGGTGACGCGAACAGAGTCGGAACAAAGACTGCACACGATAGGATCATTTCCGCATAGGGGCTCACAGCAAAGCCGAGGAAACCGGATTCCCCTACAAGTGCTGAATGATCGGCGGCCAAGCCATATAGCAAGGGCGGAACGGAGCGGTCGGGTCTGGTAGACCGCAGCCGTACAGGGTGAGGGGCGGACGCGAAAAAGGCGATCCGGCCCAATGGTGTGCGCACGAACTGCTGATGGACTGATGCGTGTAATGCTCGAAAATAACAATCTTGAGTAGAGTGAGACGGTTGCTATGGCAGTGAAGAAGACGACCGGCAGGAATGCGGGAAAGAAGGGCGCGGCGGCCAAGCGCCCTTCCGACATTCGCAAGGCGGCCGCCAAGGCCGCGGCGGGCAAGGCGGCGGTTCGCAAGAGCCCGGTCGCGGCGAAAGCCAAGGCCGTCGCCAAGAAGGTTGTGCCGAGCAAGCCGGTTCCCGCCAAGAGCGCGACCGTCAAGCCTCAGAGCGTGCCGAAGGCCACGGCTCCCAAGCCGGATCTGGCCGCGGTCAAAACAGCTCACCCGGGCACCGGCAAGGCGAAGGCGGTGTTTCCGCCCCGGCAGGCTGCCCCGGTGGCCAACCGCGCCATGCCTGCGGCCATGGCCAAGTTCGCAAGCCAGAAGATCACTGCCCCGGTTCCGCCCGCGAAGCCGGGCGCGGACAAGGCGGCGGCGGCTCGCGAGGCAGCCAACAAGAAGCCGGTCAACCAGCGCCATGGCTTCAAGACGGGCGAATGGATCGTCTATCCCGCGCACGGCGTAGGCCGCATTGTGACCATCGAGGAGCAGGAGATCGCCGGGCTTTCGCTTGAGCTGTTCGTCATCACCTTCGAGAAGGACAAGATGACGCTCCGTGTCCCGACCGGAAAATCGCAAAGCGTGGGCATGCGCAAGCTTGCCGACGAGAATATCGTCAAGCGAGCGATGGACACGCTGAAGGGCAAGGCGCGCATCAAGCGCACCATGTGGAGCCGGCGCGCTCAGGAGTATGAGGCAAAGATCAACTCCGGCGATCTGATCTCGATCGCCGAGGTGGTTCGCGACCTCTACCGCTCCGAAAGCCAGCCGGAGCAGTCCTACTCCGAGCGGCAGCTTTACGAGGCCGCCCTTGACCGCATGGCGCGTGAGATCGCGGCGGTCGCCAAGCTTGACGAGCGGGGCGCCGTGCAGCGCATCACCGAGGTGCTTTCCAAGAGCGCCAAGGGTCGTCGTGCGGCGAGCGAGGAAGTAACCGAGATCAAGGCCGCCTAACCCGCACTGACGCTATTTGACATTCACCGCCCGGTCTCGATGAGGCCGGGCGGTCTGCTTTCCGGCTCGGCAGCCTTGTGGGTGGAAAGCGCTCCGCTGGCGGGACTGCGCGGCGCAAGCTCCCCTCCCCTGCGGTTTCGATCACCTCGATGTCGCCCGCTTGAGACAATTCGATATCAAGATTTCTGCCCTGGCGAATCCAGCCACGCACCCGCACCGGCTTGCCCTCCAGTTGCCTTGGATCGCCGGCATAGGCACCAAGCAGGTTTCGATCGCGGCGCCGCAGGGAAACCGAAAATCCGCGGCGCCAGTCGCGTGCGAAATTCAGATAGATCACGCGGCGGACCTGGGCGACGCGCACGACCACGCCTTCGACCACCTGAAAGGTCGCCCGGTAACGCCGCAGAAGCTGCACGCTTTCGGCGCGGCGGACCTGGTAGGCCGGCTGCGCCCATAATCCGCGCGGCGCCATGCGCGCGCTCGCCTCGGCCGCGAGCAGCTCGCGCGCGCACGCGCGGTTGCCGTCCCGTGTGAAGGCGCGGGCCATGCCGCGCTCCAACAGCTCGCGCTGCAGCCAGCGCGTGCGGCTTCCGTTGCTCCAGAACACATGACCTAGCAGCCGGCCATAGCGGTCCACGCGCGCGCCGCCGAATGCCACGGTGACTGAGCGGCCCAGGACCAGGCTCTTGAGTTCTTCCCGGGCTTCCATCTCCGCTGGCCATGTGCCCGGCTCCGCCCCGACGTCGAACGCCCGCGGCGCCAGGACGCCGATGAGGCGGAGCTGCGAACCGTCGTCGAGTTCGACCGTCTCCCCATCGATGACCCGGCTCACAGTGCGGGCGGGGCCTGCCTCCAGTCCGGCACAGGGTAGCGTGACCGGGACTGGCTGCGCCTGCAGCGGCGCAGCCAGCAACAGCAAGCCCACCGGCCAGA
>DASZQG010000049.1:0-72137 GCA_035550075.1 Hyphomicrobiaceae bacterium
AATTTCTGGAGGGCGAGACACGTGGCGCCGCTGATCGCCACGGATCATCCGATCACGCCAGCACGACACACGCAGGCGTGATCGGCCGCGGCACGCTCCGAGTGCAAGGCCGGGAATAGACGCCTTCCGGCTGGGATCAACTGCCTCGTCGGAAGTGCGCGGTCCCCGCTCCGACGCCGACTGTACCCAGCAACGCGAGGAAAGCCTTCCATGCTCAGGACATCACGCCGAGACGTCGTCATCGGAGCCGGACTTGCAGCCGCGCTCGGAATCAACGCGCCGCTTTCCATTATCGGGCCGGCATTCGCTCAGGCGGCGCCGGAGCCCGGCAAGGGGTTCTACCGCTACAATGTCGGCTCCGTGGAGGTGATCGCCCTCTATGACGGCATTTGGAAGAAGCCTCACGAACCGGCCTTCATCAGGAACGCTAGCATCGACGACACCAAGGAGGCGCTGGCCAAGGCGGGTTTCACTACCGAGTACGTCCCGATCCCGCTCACTGTAGTAATTCTGAATATCGGCAACAGGCTGGTCATGGTCGACGCTGGCTCCGGCGTCGGTCAGTGGCAACCAACAGCCGTCAGCCTACCGGCCAACATGAAAGCCGCCGGCATCGATCCCGCCTCCATCAGCACCATCTTGATCTCGCACTTCCACCCCGACCACATCTTCGGGCTGATGGAGAAGGGCACTAACGCGCCGATCTACCCCAATGCGGAGCTGGTGGTGAGCGCAGCCGAATACCGATGGTGGACCGAACCCGGCCGCGTGGAGAAGCTGCCGGAAGCGCGCAGGCCGCTCGGCGCGCGCATTCAGGCGGTGTTCCCCGCTTGGAAGAATTTCACGCTCGTCGACCGTGAAAAAGAGGTTGTGCCCGGCATCCACCTCGTCAATGCCCCCGGGCACACGCCGGGCCACTCGGCTTTCCTCGTCAGCTCCGGCAACAAGCAGCTGATGATTTCCAATGACACCGCCTACGTACCGGCCCTGCTCGCCCCGCACCCCGAATGGCAGGGTAGTTACGATCAGGACGGCCCGCTGGCGGTGCAGACCCGCCGCAAGCTGATTGATCGCGTCATTGCCGACAAAATCGCGATCTGCGGCGCGCACTTCCCGTTCCCCGGCACCGGCACCTTCAGCAAGGACGGCAGCGGCTACGCATTTTCCACCGTGAGCGCCTAGCAGCATCGCTACCTAGCCCCGCGCCCCTCCCACTTTGAAAGGAACCAATCATGCGTCCAATTAGAAAAATCGTCCGCTCAGCCCTGTTCGCGGCCACCTGCCTGGGCAGCCTGCCGACGATAGCGGTGCCCTCTCTTGCCGTCGATACCATGACGTCGGCGGATGCGCCCGACCTCACTTCCGTGCGGACCAAGATCAAGGCCAAGGACTACATTGGGGCGCTGACCGAGCTCAGAACCCTAGCCGACACGTATCAGCATCCAGACGTCTACAGCCTGATGGGCTTCAGCCTGCGCAAGACGGGCGACTACACGACCGCGCTCACCTTCTACAAAAAAGCGCTCGACTTCGATGCCGATCACAAAGGAGCGCGCGAGTACTTGGGCGAGCTTTATGTCGAGACCGGCGAGCTGCCGCAAGCCCGGGAGCAGCTGGCGGTTCTCACGAAGCTCTGCCCGCAGGGTTGCGAGGAGCGCGAGGATCTTGAGAAGGCGCTGGCATCAGCCTCGCAGAAGCGCAACTGATGCCAACTCACGGTCCCGGGATGGGCACTCTCGAGGCAGGCGGCCTGCTTGCGGGCCGTCTGCTGCTGGTCTTCGTTTTTGTGCATGAGGGCTGGAGCATTATCGGCAGCTACGGTGCGGCGGCAGCATACATGCAGAAATTCGGCATGCCGCCCGTGCTGCTGCCGGCCGTCGTTGCTCTTCAGCTCGGCGGCGGCCTGCTAATCGCGATGGGTGTTCTCACTCGTCTCGTCGCGCCCGTTTTTATTGTCTTCTGCCTACTGACCGCAGCGCTGTTCCATTGGCAGCCTGGTGACACCAACCAAATGCTTCACTTTCAGAAGGACTTGGCTATCGCCGGCGGGTTCCTGGTATTGGCCGTCGGTGGTGCGGGACCTTGGTCAATCGAGGGACTGTTGAGGCTGTCGTTGGGCATCCGCGGGCACCAATCGGATCTCGAAATGAAGACCCATCAGGTCCACGGCAGCCTCCGCCGCAATGTCCGGTGCTGCGGAAACCGATGATGCCTGATCGCCGCCGCCCGCATGCAGCTGCGGCGTGGGAAGACAGGTGGGATGCGTGACGTTGCCCTGCGGCGGGGCCCCATTTGGGGCCAATTGCGCGAGAGTGGGGAAATAGCCGTCGAGCAAAGGGCAGCGCGGCCGCTCATACGTAGGGATCGTTGACCCAGGCCTCGCGCGAACGGGAGCCGGGTTGCTCCTCCGCCAATCGCCCCGCGACCGAGGCGAGAGCGCCTGGGTGTTGCCGCGGCTCGCAAAAAATGTCGGCGGTCAGTCCGCGCTCCACGATCTGTCGGTCCCTCACCACACGATTCCCTCGCACACGTGCGCGGCCAGCCCGTAACGGGTAAGAGAACTAATTGATGGCGTTGGTCGGGGCAGAGGGATTCGAACCCCCGGCCCCCTGCTCCCAAAGCAGGTGCTCTACCAGGCTGAGCTATGCCCCGACGCTGCGCCGGCACATCCCCCGCGAGCCGCGATTGTCCGGCATGGAGCGGCGACGGCGGGATGAACGTACGTTCGGCGCCGCTGGTATGTACCATCGCGGGCGGCGGTTTCAAATAGCAACCTGCCCGGCGGCTTGGAAGCCACGGCAGCTGAAGGTCTCGCTTCCGGTTGCTCTCCTATTGCTGAAGGAAGCAATCGTTGCCTCGCCCTTTGAACCATCTTCGCACTACGTAAGGCGACATTCTGGCCACTGAGGCCCCGCGCGAATACCCGGCTCCGAGACCTACTCGCACGTTTCTCCTCTTGCGGTACGAAGCCCTGGAGCTTCGCCTGATAAAGCCTGGCAGCGCACGGAGGGTTTCGGTGGACAGTTGTCTAACAGTGGGCCTTCAGCGCACCAAGGACCCATCCGCTTTGACCTGGGTCAAGGTTTACCGGCTGGCAAAGGAGTCACATACTCGCAAGCGTGCTGGTTCACTAGGCAATGATGGGCGATATGCAGGTGACGGAGAAGTCGGGCGCTGGCGAGGTCACGCCCGGCATTTCCGCCGGCGTAACCGTCGAGCGCGTTCCGTTTGACGCTCCCTGGAACTGGCTGGCCTTGGGTTGGCGCGATCTATGGGCCGCCCCGCGCGTCAGCCTCCTCTACGGCGGCCTGTTCGCGTTGGCGGCGCTGGGCTTGACGTACGGGTTGATGCTCGCCGGCTACGAGTCCCTAATCCTTGCCCTTGGCGGCGGGTTTCTGCTGGTGGGCCCAATCGCGGCCGTCGGCCTCTACGAGACGAGCCGGCGCCTCGAGACCGGCGAAAGCATAAGCCTGAGAGAGGTGATCACGACGGGCTTGCGAGCCCCTGGTCAGCTCGGATTTTTTGGCGCAATCCTCGCATTCACGTACATCCTTTGGCTGCAGATCGCCTTTCTGCTCTTCATGCTGTTCATGGGAGGCAAGCCGCTGCCACCCATGAGCGAATTTCTGCCAACCTTGCTGTTCACCGCGCGCGGACTTGGCCTGCTGGTGTCGGGCACGCTGGCAGGTGCGGTGCTTGCCTTCCTGATATTCGCCGTCTCGGCGGTATCGCCGCCCTTGCTGATGACGCGGCGCATGGATGCCATCAGCGCCATTGCCGCAAGCTTTGCGGCCCTGCTGCTGAACCCGAAGCCGATGCTGCTTTGGGCTGCCCTGATCGCCGGCTTCATGGCGCTTGGCATTGCCACGATGTATGTCGGCTTGGTGTTCGCGTTTCCTCTGATCGGGCATGCAACATGGCATGCGTACCGCGATCTCATACCGCAGCCATCAAAGGACTATCTATGACGGCTCGGTGTCGTCATCGTGCAGCGCGCGCCAACTGGCGCCCTCGAGATCGTCGAACTGCCCGCTGTTGAGTGACCACAGGAATGCTGCCAGTCCCAGAAGTCCCAGCAGCAGGGCGCAAGGAATGAGCCAGGCGAGGGCAATCATGGCCGCGGCTCCAGACTCATCTGGCGTAGCCGCACGGCGTTTGCCGTAACTACGATCGACGACGCCGACATGGCGATGGCAGCAAGCAGCGGCGTTACCAACCCCAACATCGCGAGCGGCACAAACACGGCATTGTAAACGATAGCGATTGCGAAGTTCTGCAGTGAGAGGCGCCGCGCCGCACGCGCGACTGCAAGTGCTTCGAGGACCGGGTCGAGACGTTCGCCCAGGAACACGGCGTCCGCCGCCGTCTGTGTAATGTCCGCCGCGTTCGCGGGTGACAGCGAGGCATGGCCGGTGGCCAAGGCAGGTGCATCGTTCAGCCCGTCGCCCACCATCAGAACCTTGCGTCCCTCGGCTGCAAGCTCGGCCAGGCGCGCGATTTTTGCGGTCGGCGTCGCACCGGCCATCCATCGCTTGACGCCGACTTGGTTCGCCACCGCGGCGACCGCCTCCGCGCGATCGCCGGATACCAGTTCGATCTGCAGGCCGGCGCGGTGCAATTGGGAGACGACCGCCGCCGCGTCGCTGCGTACTCGATCCTCGAACCGGAGCGCAATCGCAGGGTCGTCGCCGGCACGGTACCAGACGCTGGCAGTATCGCCGTCGCCTGGTGCAACACCGCACCAGGCAGCCGAACCGAGGCGCTCGCACCCCCGCGGGCCAAGGACCTCCAAGCCGAAGCCCGGCGTCTCCCGCACGCCGTCGCTTGCCCGGATGGGCAAGCCCGCCTCTTGCGCGGCCCGCACGACGCTGCGCGCGTAGGGATGCCGGCTGGAAGCAGCAAGAGAAGCGGCGCGGGAAAGCACTCTGTCGCTCAGCTGCGGCTCGCGCACGAGGCAAAGCTCACCTTGCGTAAGCGTTCCCGTCTTGTCGAAGGCGACCATGTCGATCTCGGCCAGCCGCTCCAGGCCGTCTGCGGCTTTGACCAGCACACCGCGCGCAAAGAGCCTGCTGGTGGCGACAACTTGCACCGCCGGTACGGCCAATGCCAGCGCGCAGGGGCAGGTGATGATGAGAACGGCGATGGCCGTCGTCAGCGCCGCTTCCCAGCCATGACCTGCAGCGAGCCAACCGAGGAAAGTCACGAGGCCCAGAACATGCACCGTCGGCGAATAGAACCGTGCCGCCCGGTCGGCCAGTCGTACATAGCGCCCCCGCGCCTGCTCGGCGGCCGCCATCAGGCGGCAAATCTCCGCAAGCAGGGTGTTGTCCTCGGTGGCCGTGGCCTCGGTGACCAGCGGACCCGACAAGTTGATGGTCCCGGCATAGATGAGCGCGCCCGGCCCCACCGGCACTGGCAGGCTTTCGCCCGTGATCAGGCTGGCATCGACCTGGCCATGCCCACTGACTAGGCGCCCGTCAACGGCGAAACGTTCGCCGGCGGCTGTCAGAACGCGCATCGCCGGCTTCAAGCTACGCGCTGGAAGCTGCTGCACGGAGCCGTCGGCCTGGACAACTGTGACCGCAGACGGTCGCCGCGCGAGGAGATTGGCGGCTGCGCTGGCCGCTCGGCTGCGCACACTCTGATCAAGGAAACGTCCGATCAGAAGGAAGAACAGCAGCGCCACCGCCGCATCGAAATACACCTGCTCGCTGCCACGCATCGTCTGGTAGAGGCTCATGCCCGTGGCCAACGTCACCCCGAGAGAGATCGGCACGTCCATGTTGAGCCTGCCGTTCGAGATGGCTTCCGCGGCCGAGCGGTAGAATGGCTGGCCGGCATAAGCGACCGCGGGGAAGGCGATTAGTGCCGACAGCCAGTGAAACAAGCTCTGCACCGCCGGCGTCATGTCGCCGACCGTACCGGACCAGACCGAGATCGACAGCAGCATGATGTTGGCGGCAGCGAAGCCAGCGACGGCGGCGCGCTGCAACAGCGCCTTGCCGGTCTTCTTCTCCACCTCGCTTTTCTCATCGGCCAGCTCGGTTGCCTTGAAGCCGGATCGGGCCAGCGCCTCCACCAGCCATTGGCTGTCGACGCCGGCTGCCGCATGCACCGCGATGACGCGTCCAGCCGAAAGATCCGCCCTGGCGCTCGCGACCCCCGACAACGAGGTGAGCGCCGATTCGACTTTGCGCATGCAAGCACCACAATGCATGCCCTCGACCGCCAGCAGGGTCGTGACATACGCTGGTGTCTTAGTGCCGCCGGTTTCGCCGACGCCGGACTGCATCAACGCTTGAGCCATAGCCGCCTCCGCGCTCGATAGACCGGTTCCGCCTGAGCGCCCACACGCGCACCAAATGAGAAGATCCAGTTGCCATCCGCGAGCGGCCCTGCGACAGACTCGTAGTGGCCCGGTTGCGTCTCGACGAGCGTGAGGGCGATGTCGTAGCGGTTGGTCGAGGGCCGGCCCAGAACGGCATCGATGCGAAGGGCGGGTACGGGACGCCCATCGGCCTCCGCGAGGTCAAGCCGTATGCGCCCGTCGGGCCGCACCTCCAGCGTCTCCCTCCAGGCCAGGCGCATCTGGCGCTGGTCCGCTGCGATGCGATCGTTGTAGTGGAGGCCTTTGCGATACGGCTCGTTCGCAACGAGACCGGTGTGGGTCGAGATGGCGGAATACATCATGGCCCCATTGACGGCGAGGACGATGCCGAAGAAGGCCAGCAAGCCGCCGAGAACGTGGTGTCCGCGCAATCCCCTGGCTCGCGGCATAGCGGGCAAGGTGGTGGGGCTCATGGTTCCCTCGTGACCGTGCCCGCCGGCCTCTGAAATTGTGTCGTGCGCGCCGTTTCGTGACCCGACTGCAGGTCGCGCACGACCAGGGAAAACGGAGTGCTGTGATCTTTGTGACGTGCAAGCCAATCTGCGGGCACCGTCACGAAAACACGAAGTTCCCGCAGATCATCGGTCGTGACACGGATAGGGCCGCCCGCGTCCACACCGAGAATGCTCAGGCGCGCGCCCTCCAGGCCACGCACTTCAAGCGTGAATTCGCGCACCTGGTGTAGTTTGTTGAGGATCTTGACTGTGTAGCCGTTGCGCACCCCGCCCTCCGACAACAGCACGTAAGGCGGATTGCGATCATGTAGCACGTTGATGTCGAGTGTTGACCGCCGGGCGAGCGCCGCCAGCATGATAAGGCCGACGAGGCAGATCATCCCGGCGTAGAGCATCGTGCGCGGCCTGATCGGCCGCCACCGCGCCGAGGTGCCTTTGGCCGCGGCCTCCTGCCCGGCAATCGTGTCGTAGGCGATGAGGTTGCGCGGCCGTCCCACGCGGTCCATGATCTCATTGCAGGCGTCGATGCACAGCGCGCATTGGATGCACTCGAGCTGCGAGCCGTCGCGGATGTCGATGCCGGTCGGGCACACGGCCACGCATGCGCGGCAGTCGACGCAGTCGCCGCGACCTTCCCAGGACTGACCTTTCTTATGCGGTCCGCGCGGCTCGCCGCGGTGCGGATGATAGCTCACCAGAAGGGTGTCATGGTCGACCATGGCGCCCTGGATGCGCGGCCATGGGCACATGTAGATGCATACCTGCTCGCGGGCGATGCCGCCGAGCAGATAGGTGGTGAGCGTGAAGATGCCGAGAAACAGATAGGCGATTGCCGGAGCGGTGCCGGTGACCAGCTCGTAAGCCAGTGTTGGTGCGTCGCGGAAGTAGAACACGAAGGCGCCGCCCGTCGCCACCCCTATGGCGAGCCACGTCAAGTGCGTCATGCCCTTGCGGAATAGCTTGACCGGTCCCCAGGGACGCTTGTCGAGCGCGATCCTGGCGTTGCGGTCGCCCTGCCAGAAGCGCTCCACCACGATCATCAGATCGGTCCACACCGTCTGCGGGCAGGTGTAGCCGCACCAGACCCGGCCGGCGACCGATGTAATCAGGAACAATCCAAGAGCTGAAAGAACCAGCAGGCCGGTTATGAAGTAGAACTCCTGCGGCCAGATCTCGAGAAAGAAAAAGAAGAACCGGTTGTTGGCCATATCCAAAAGCACGGCCTGGTCGGGCAGGTCGGGCCCGCGATACCAGCGCAACCAGGGCAGCGCGTAGTAGATGCCGAGGGTGACGGCCATCGTCAGCCACTTGAGCTTGCGAAAGCGGCCGTGCGCCAGCTTCGGATAGACCTTCTGGCGGGCTGCGTAGAGCGAGCGGTCCTGTTTGCGATTAATCGCCTTGACGTCGAGGCGCTCGACGCCCGGCGCGGCCTGGGCCGTCTCGGCGGGTGCAATATGCGCGTCCATGTGCGTCATCGCTCGCCCGCGGTCCTACTGCCCTCCGCCCAGACTGTGGACGTAGACGGCGAGGGCCTTCAAAGTCACAGGGTCGAGGCGACCGGCCCACGCCGGCATCACGCCGCCACGGCCGGTTCTGATGCTGTCGAGAATGGCTTGCTTGCTGCTGCCATAGAGCCAGATGTTGTCCGCCAGGTTAGGCGCCCCCATGTCCTGCCTGCCCTTGCCGTCGGGTCCATGGCAGGAGGTGCACTGGTCAGCGAAGGTCTTTTCGCCTCGTGCCGCCGCCGCCTGATCGTCCGACTTGCCCGACAGCGATAGCACGTACTCTGCTGCGTCGTTGATCTGGCGCTCGTCGAGTATCTTGTCGAGGCCATAGCGCGGCATCTGTGTGACGCGCGCATCCTTTTGGTCCGAACGGATGCCAACGCTGATGGTTTTGTGGATGTCGTCGATCGTTCCGCCCCACAGCCAGTCGTCATCGTTGAGGTTGGGGTAGCCGGCATAACCTTGCGCCCCACGACCGTGGCAGGGCGCACAGTTGGCCTGGAATGCCGCAACCCCGCCCGCCATGGCGAAGCGCAGCAGGTCGGGATCGCTCTTGATCCTGTCGAGGGGTGTAGCAGCGAGCTTGTCCCCGAACTGAGCCTGGCTGGCTCGGGCGGCCTTGACGTCTTCGGCCACGACGACGCGCTGGCTGTAACCCAAAACGCCCCTGGAATAGCCAGTAAACGTCGGCCAGGCCGGATAGACGACCCAGTAGCCGATAGCCCATAGAATGGTGGCGTAAAAGGTCAGGACCCACCACCTCGGCAGCGGCTTGTTGAGCTCCTTGACCCCGTCCCACTCGTGCCCGGTGGTCTCGACTCCCGTCACGTCGTCGACGTCACGCTGCTTGGCGCTCATAGTCGCCCCCCGTCGGTCGGCGGCTGGCGGTCGAGATCGAGCGCGCGTTGTTGGGCCCTCTCGAAGCGTGGCCCGTTCTTCGGCCACAATGCATAGACCAGCACTGCGGCGAACAGGGCCATGAACATGATGAGCGAGGTCACTTGGCTCAGCGTGGCGATCGTGTCGTAGGTCATGGGATCTCGCTCTTTTCAGCGTAGGTTCGGGCCGGATGCGTCGAAGGTCGCGAAATCGACGAGTGTGCCAAGCACTTGCAGGTATGCGATGAGCGCGTCGAGCTCGCTTGGCTGCGTGTCCGGTTTGCCGTCGAACTTGGCCACCTTGGCTTTCGGATAGCGCCGCAGGAACTCGCGCGCCGGGCGGCTGTCGGGCACGACCTGAGCAGCCAAGTCCTGTGCCGCCTTGTCGATCATCTCGTCGGTATAGGGCACGCCGACCAGGCGCAGCGTTTTCAAACGGTCAGCGATGCCACGTGTGTCCAGCCTGCGTTCAGCCAACCATGGATAACCCGGCATGATACTTTCAGGGACCACGGAGCGCGGATTGATGAGGTGCTCGGCCTGCCACTGGTCGGAGTATTTGCCGCCGACGCGCGCGAGATCGGGTCCAGTGCGCTTGGATCCCCATTGGAAGGGATGGTCGTACATGCTCTCAGCGGCGAGGCTGTAATGGCCGTAGCGCTCGACCTCGTCACGCAGCGTGCGCACCATCTGGCTATGGCAGCCGTAGCAACCTTCGCGCACGTAGATGTCGCGGCCAGCTTGTTCCAGCGGCGTATAGGGACGCATGCCCGCGACTTTCTCGATCGTGCTTTCCACCCAGAACAAGGGAGCAATCTGCACAATGCCGCCGATCGAGACGACCACCAGGATGCCGATCAGAAGTAGGATCGAGTTCTTCTCAAACAGCTCATGATTCATGGTTCGGACCTATTCCGCCGCCGCAGGCCGGAGCTGTGGAGTAGCCGCAATGCGCGGTTGATCCGCGATGTCGAGGGGTTCGTCGCCACGCACCGTGCGCCAAACGTTGTAGGCCATGATCAGAGAGCCCAGCACGAACAGAAGCCCTCCGATGGCGCGGATGACGTAGTAGGGCTTCATGGCTTCGACGGTTTCGATGAACGAGTACTGCAGGAAGCCCAACTTGTCGTAGGCGCGCCACATCAGGCCTTGCGTGATGCCCGACACCCACATGGCCGTGATGTAGAGCACGATGCCGATAGTCGCGGTCCAGAAGTGCCACTCGACGAGGCGCATGGAATAGAGACCACGCCGGCCCCACAGCCACGGCACCAGACAATAGATCGCGCCGAATGAGACCATAGCGACCCAGCCGAGCGCGCCCGAATGCACGTGGCCAATGGTCCAGTCGGTATAGTGTGAGAGCGAATTGACTGACTTGATACTCATGACCGGGCCTTCGAAGGTCGACATGCCGTAGAAGGCGACAGAGACGACCAGCAAGCGCACGACCGGATCCGTGCGCAGCTTGTCCCATGCGCCCGACAGCGTCATCAGCCCGTTGATCATGTCGCCCCAGGACGGCATCCACAGCATGATCGAGAACGTCATGCCCAGCGTCTGCGCCCAGTCGGGCAGGGCCGTATAGTGCAGATGGTGGGGGCCGGCCCAGATATAAAGAAAAATCAGCGTCCAAAAATGTACGATGGAGAGGCGATAAGAGTAGACCGGCCGCTCCACGCGCTTGGGGATGAAGTAGTACATGATGCCGAGAAAGCCGGCGGTCAGGAAGAAGCCGACCGCATTGTGCCCGTACCACCATTGCGTCATGGCATCCTGCACGCCCGAGTAGACAATGTAGCTCTTCGGGCTCGTCAGACTGACCGGAATGGTCGCGTTGTTGACGATGTGCAGCATGGCGATGGTGACGATGAAGGCCAGGTAGAACCAGTTCGCCACATAGATGTGCGGCTCCTTGCGCTTGGCCAGCGTGCCGAGGAACACCGCCAGGTAGACCACCCACACGATGGTGAGCCATAAGTCCGCGTACCACTCGGGTTCGGCATACTCCTTGCCTTGCGTGATCCCCAGCAGGTAGCCGGTGGCCGCCACCGCGATGAAAAGCTGGTATCCCCAGATCACGAACCACGGCGCCCAGCGGCCGGCGAGGCGCGCATGGCAGGTGCGTTGCACCACATAGAACGACGTCGCAAGCAGCACGTTGCCGCCGAAGGCAAAGATGACCGCCGAAGTGTGCAGCGGGCGCAAGCGGCCAAAACTCGTCCACGGCAGATCGAGATTGAGAGCGGGAAAGGCAAGCTGCCAGGCGAGCACGTCACCCACGACAAAGCCGGCAATGCCCCAGAGAACGGCTGCGATGGTTGCGGCCTTGATGGGGCCGTCCATGTAGCCCGTGGCAATCTCTCGCCTCGTGTCGAATGAGAATTCCAGCACGAGGACCGCAGCGATGACGCAAGCAACCAACAGGAGCAGGCCGTGAAAGGCCATGCCGGGATCGCTGGATGTGAGCAGCAATCCAACCCCGACCGCGGCACCGATAAAGGCGCCCGACAAGGCCAATCCGTCGGCTAAGGCCGCCCGTTCTTCAACTCGCCGTGTCGACACTTTGCCTGCCCCCTGGACTTCTGGACGCTGTGCAGCGCATCAATCGCCGCCGAGGAGTTAAACCGCGCCTTCGTTGTTGCTTTTGATCCAGATCAATCGATGGGCGACGTTGATCTCCGAACAGCGATCGCTTCAGCGCCCTGCGGCGATTATTCACGCGTCCTCAGCCGAACTTGACGAAGAGCTTGGCGAATGCCGGTTTCAGTTTCATGCGCATATCCTTGATGCGCGGCACATCGCCGGTTCGGACCGTGGCTCTCAGATCGGCGACGGTTTTGTTGAGCGCTTCAACCAGCGGCTCGAAGTCGGAGGCAACAGCAGCGTCCGGCGGCGGAGCCTTGCGCAGCTCGGCGCCGAGGAAGGCGAGGACGGAAACATCTTCCGTGAGGTCGATCAGTCCGTCTCCGGCAAAGCCGCCATAGCTCTTCGTCAGAACCTGTTCCATGGCGTGATGGAACGCATCGATGCGGTCGGAATAGGCAATAAGGCCGTTGCGCTCACGCATGTCCGAGAAGACCGCGCGCAGGGATTCGAGGATTTCGTGAGCTTGCGCGAGAGCGCCGTTGCCGACCTCGGCCTTGGCACGTTCAACGATTGCGGTTGCGGCCGCGAGGCTCTCGCTCCACCTCGGATCTTCTGAATACTGCGGAGGTGGCGTCGCGAGGTATTTGCGTGTCAGCATCGACCACTTCGCCTCGAACGCCGAAAGGGCCTTCTCACTGCCATCGCGGTTGTTGGCATTGGTGGCGAACAGCGCGTTGCGGTAGTCCGCATAGGCCGTGCGGAACGCAGAATCGTAGTCTGCGATGGGACCGGCCAAGAGCGGGGCAGGACGAAAAGCAAGAAGTGCGGTCGTCAGCAGCACGGCAAGCGAGCGAACTCGCATATGGTTCGTCATGACTTTGCCCTTACGCGATCACAGACCGCTTTCTTTCCCGCCCCGCGTCTCGGCAGCGGGACTACTTTTTCGTCCCGCCGAGTTGCTTGCCGCGTCCGCCGCCGGTCGTATCGAGTGCCTTTTTGCAGGCGCCAGACAAGATCGCGTATTTAGATTCAAGGCAGATCCGGATGCTGCCGTCATGACGCTTGCCCGAGCAGAATTTGGCGATGTCCTTGGCACAACTGGTTGCAACGGGACCGGTTTGCGCAAAGGCGCCCGTTGCAAAGCCGCTAAGGCCGATGAAGGCGACGAAGGCAGGAAAAGTGACGCTACGCATGGGATGAACTCCTAGATTGGGTCGGGGACGCTGACGGAGCTAAATTCGATGCTGGCCGGCCATCGACGGCCGACGGGGCGGTGCCCGGACAGATCCGGCATCACTGCCCCGATTTTCGCGGCACTCAGCCCCACGGGCCTCGCATCATGCCGACCATCGGGATGCCGACATCATCCGCATCCTTTTTCTGCTCGTCGGATAGCACGGCGTAGAGCTTGTTCACCGCCGACTTGACCGACTTGATCTCGTCGAGCCGGACCGTCATGAACTGCTCCTGCGCTTCGACGCGCTCTGGCAGGGTCTTGCCGCGTTCGCCGCCACCGAAAATGCTCTGCATGCGCTCGTTGTGGTGCTTGGCAGCGGTACGGACCGCATCAGCCAGTTCGTTCCAGGCCGCGTTCTGAGCTCCCGTGATCTTCAGCTCAGCTTTGACATAAGCAAGCTGCCCCTCGATGCGCTCCAGCATCCATGCGGAGTTGCCGCCGCGACCCCAGCCCCACATTCCGCCGCCGGGACCCATGCCCCAGCCGGGACCCATGCCCGAGCCGGGACCCATGTGCCATCCCATGCCCCAGCCTCGATTGTCGCTGCCGCGATCCGCGGGCGGCCCGCCCTGCGCTACGGCGAATCCAGCAATACTCATCGCAATCGCAGCCGGACCCGCCATTTTGAGCCAAGCGTTCATGCTGTCCTCCTTGAGGTCACAAACATCAAGTTTGCAGGAGAGCACGCGGGCGCTTCCTCGCCTTTGATGCCGATCAAACGGCGCTGCATCCGGTTGATGTGCATCGCTCTCGCATGAGCGATCCGCGCAAATGCCCGTTGCGCGAGCCGGCGATGGGGGCAAAATCAGAAGCGCGCGCGAATGATGCCGTTCAAATGTGCGGCGGGACTTGGGGTGGGCTTTGGCGCACGCCAACGCGGCGTGCGCCAGCACACCACCGATTGAGCTGGCAACTTAGAGCCGTTTCCACACGTGCCACATCCATGACGTGGATTGTGCGACGCGGTCATGCGCGAGGCTGCGCACTGCGGAAAGTCGCCTCAGACGGAGGCTTGCCCCCTGTGAGGCAATAAGTCCGCATGCTGAATGAAGGTGCAATCACGTTGCGTTTGGTTAAGAGAGGATTCTTTTTGCCTGGCATTCAGCTTTCATTCATCCGCCCTGGCTCAAAAGTTAAGCTACGGGGAAAACCAGTGTGTTTCCCGGTAGAGAGACGTCACAGACACGAAACGCGAAGGAGGACTACACTGATGATCCGCAGTCTTTGGGCGATGGCGTTCGCCTGCTTGCTTCTCGGCTTTGCCGCCTCTGGCGCCACGGCCGCGCCTGCTCCGAAAGCCGGAGCCGCGACGCTTGCGACGGGTGAACTCGTGACGAAAGTGGATCGCCGCCGTCATCACATTCGTCGTTATCATCACCGCCGCTACCACCATCACCGTCGCCACCGCGTTTGCTGGCACGGCCGCCATTCGCGCCGGCACTGCGTCTGGCGCTGGTACCGCTAAGTCATCTTCAGCCGGGCTCGATCAGAGCCCGTCTGACCGATGCTGGGCGGCCATGAGGGCCGCCCTTTTTTTGCGCGATGATTGGTGATCGGCCTGATGCCGCGGCAATGACTATTTGCCCGGCTTGAAAAGGCGATGCACGACACGGTCGCCGGGCTTCAGGCCAAGCCGCTCCGCCGCTCCGCCGGCAAGCTCCAGGCAGGCGACGACGTCGCCCCGGGAGCCGATAATCGCCAGGGAAAACGGTTCGGTATACGCCTCGATACGGTGCACGGTTCCGTCGGCGCGGATGAACACCATGTCGAGGGGGATGTAGGTGTTTTTCATCCACATCGTGATTTCCTGCGGCCGGTCGTAGAAGAACAGCATCCCGGCCGTATCGGCCAAGTGCGTGCGGAACATGAGCCCGCGGGCCCGCTCGGAATCGCTTTCGGTGATCTCGACCTGGATCGTGCGCTCCCCCTGCGCGGTGATCAGCTTCATGGTCTCGTGCAGCATGGCCTCGGCGGGCTTTGCGATGCTCACCGCCAGCAGGGGAAGCACCAGCAAAAACAGGGCCGCCCGGCGGGCGACCCTGAAGTGAGCCATCATCAGTGCTTGCGTGTAAATATCAGTGCTTGGGCGGCAGCCCGGGCGGGACGCCGTCCGGCCGCAGCTCGGCCGCCATGCACCCCTTCTCGCCCATGCCCCAGCGAACCTGAACGTATTGCTCCGGCCGAAGCTCTGTGAAGCCGAACCGGCGCAGCGTCTCCATGTGGCAGAAGATGTCCGGGGTGCCTTCGCCACGTGTCAGGAATCCGAACCCACGCACCCGGTTGAACCACTTGCACTTGGCGCGTTCCCAGTCGCTTTCGGCTTTTACCACGACGTGTGTGCGCTGCGGCAGCTGCGATGGATGAATGGCTGTGCTGTCATCCATGCTGAGGACCCGAAAGGCCTGCAGCCCCCGCGGGCGCTTCAGCACCTCGCAGTGGACCCGCGCACCCTCGTAAGCGGTCTGGAAGCCCCCGGCTCTCAGGCAGGTGACGTGCAAGAGCACGTCCGGCAGGCCGTTATCTGGCACAATGAAGCCATAACCTTTTGAAACATCGAACCATTTAATGGCACCGGCGATTTCGAACACCTCCAGTCCCTGTTCGCCCGCCGTCGCTCGCTGTTCGCCTTCAGGAAGACCATCAGGTGGAAGTCTTTCCTCGTCCCCCATTGGAGTAATCCCCGCTACTGTTGAACCTACTAAGCTGTACGCACCGCAGGCCCGAAGTTTGCCCTCATCGGGTACCTTGCGTTGGATCAGCGGCGCGGACGTTAACCACGTGGGACGGGACAGGCCAGAGATTTTTTTGTACTCGCGGCCGCGAAATCCAAGATTGTCTGGAAATTGCCTGAGCGCCCCCGTGTAACGCCCTGGAAAGACGGGAGGCTCTGCCGGCTTCTGTGAGGGGCGTCATCTCTGGGGACTATTATTTAGAATGCCAGGTGACATCAATTACAGATGGGAACTGTATTCGCAGAAGTATAGCCAAACGCATTTCTGATTCGGTTTCACAATAGGTGACAGCAGTGTATCGCCGCAGGAGCGACGGCGCGATGCTCGTTGCGTTTTTCCACTGCTATCGACGGCTGCGGACCGCCGCTGGGAAACATCCGCAGGTTGTGCTCAATACGGTCAAGACGCTAATGCGATTCTCTTGCGCGTCGGCATGTTGCGGCGCAAGGTTCGCACGGATTTTTCCGGGCCAATATCCGCAATGCGGCGTGAGGAGGTTGAGCAGTGTCACTGCGCTATTTGCATACGATGGTGCGCATCAGCAACATCGAAAAGAGCTTGGACTTTTACTGCGACAAACTTGGGATGCAGGAAGTCCATCGCCGGGAAGATCAGGCCGGGCGCTACACCCTCATCTTCCTGGCGGCACCCGAGGACAAGCAGCAGGCTACCAGCACGCGCGCGCCCCTGCTCGAGCTGACCTTCAACTGGGATCCGGAAGTCTATGGGGAAGGCCGCAATTTCGGCCACCTCGCGTTCGAGGTCGATGACATCTATGCCACCTGCGACCGGCTGATGAAGGGCGGCGTCACCATCAACCGCCCCCCGCGCGACGGTCGCATGGCGTTCATCCGCTCGCCCGACAACGTCTCCATCGAGCTTCTGCAAAAGGGGGCCGCACAGGCGAAGAAGGAGCCGTGGGCGTCGATGCCCAACACCGGCAAATGGTGAAAGCGGCATCGCCCACCGGTCCCGGAGCATTTGCTTAAAAGGCGAATGCTGCCGCCATGGGTCCGTTAAACCTCGCGACTTAGAACTCCCCGCCACGCGCGGCGAGGCGTCAGATCTCGTGGTGCGCAAAGAACGTCGCCGCGGGGCGACCGACGTGCGTTGCAGACCGATTTTTCGCGGCCTCGCCTGCCCGCAGGCGCGCCCCCGGCCTTCACGCATGCTGGCGCGAGCGGATTGGGGACTGCTGCGATGCCTGCCCACCTGAAACTGCCGCGGCCGCAGATCGCCACCAAGCTTTACGGCGCCATCGCGCTGTTCCTGGTGATGGTGTACGCGCTGGCGGCGTCAGCCATTCACTTTGCCAGCCGCACCGAGGAGACCGCCACGCGGCTGCGCGCCGACGGGCTGACCCGCGTGGAGGCCATCGCCCGCGTGGAGAGCCTTCTCGCGCACCACAAGCGGCTGGTGGCGAGCGCCCCTGTTGCTGCCGACCGCGGCGCGCTCGATGCGGATCAGCAGGCCTACCGGGCGCTGACGGCGGATATTGCCGCGCTCGTTGAGCGCTCACAGCGCGCGGGCGATGTGCGGTCCTCGGAGCGCTTTGCCGCGATCGCGGCCGCGGGGCAGGCGGCGATCGAAGCGGCGGCGCGCGGCCAACATGCGCAGGCGCTCGCCTCCGTCGCCGCCTACACTGACGCCATGGGCGGACTGGAGCGCAGCCTTGCCGCGCAGCGCCTATCCAATCTCGATGAGGTGGAGAGCACGCTGGCCCGCCTCGCGGAGCGGTCGCGCACCCTGATCACCTGGGTTGCCGCCGGCGCGGCCGTCACGGGGCTGCTGCTTGGTCCGCTCGGCCTGCTGCTCCTGCATCGCATGCTGACGCGGCTGCAGGCCATCGGCTGGGCACTAATCAGGCTCGCCCGCAACGACACCTCCGTCGATATTCCCGGCGCCTTGGCGTCCGATGAGATCGGCCAGCTCGCCCGCTCGGTCAGCGTGTTCAAGGCCAAGTCGATCGAGCTGCTGCAAAAGAAGGCGGAACTGGAGCGCGTCAACCTGCAGCTCGACGCAGCCATCAACAACATCCCGCTGGGCCTGAGCATGTTCGACGCGCAGGAGCGCCTGCTCGTCTGCAACAAGACCTACGCAGAAATGTACGATGTGCCGCGCGAGCTGGCGCGGCCGGGCACCGTGCACTGCGCGCTGTGGGAGCACCGGGTGCGCCGCGGCGCCCGCCACTCCGAACAGCAGGAAGTGACGGCGGAGGTCCGCATGGGTGGCGGTCCGCTGCGCCCGCCCTCGATGATCATCGAATTCGGCACGGATCGCGTCATCGCGGTGTCGCGCCAGCCGCTGCAGGGCGGCGGCTGGGTCTCGCTGCACGAGGACATTACCCAGCGGCGGCGGCAGGAGGAGAAAATCACGCATCTAGCGCGCCACGATGCCCTGACCGGGCTCGCCAACCGCGCCCTGTTTCGCGACCAGCTCGAGGGGGCGCTGCAACGGCTGCCGCGTGGCCAGGGTTTTGCCGTGCTGTGCCTCGACCTCGACCACTTCAAGACGGTCAACGATACGCTGGGCCACCCGGTGGGCGACGCCCTGCTTGTGCAGGCGGGCGAACGCCTGCTCGCCTGCGTGCGGGAGGGCGACCTGGTGGCGCGGATGGGTGGTGACGAGTTCGCGATCATCCAGGCCAGCGTGCGCGACAGTACCCAGACCGAAAACCTCGCTGCGCGTATCGTCGAAACCGTCAGCGCGCCGTATGTCATCGACGGGCAGCGCGTCGACATTTCGACCAGCGTCGGCATCACGCTGGCACCGCGCGACGGCGACGAAGCCGAGCGGCTGATGAAGAACGCAGATCTCGCGCTCTACCGGGCCAAGTCCGACGGCCGCCGCGGGCACGCCTTCTACTGCGCAAAGATGAACGACAGGATGCAGGAACGACGCGGGCTGGAGGAGGATCTGCGGCGCGCGCTGCACGCCGAGCAGGTCAGGCTCGTGTATCAGCCGTTCGTGAATGTCCATTCGCGCAAGGTGGCCGCGTTCAGGGCGCTGCCGGACTGGCACCATCCCGGCCACGGGCCGCTGTCCCCGGGCGATTTCGTCAGCCTGGCCGAGGACGCGGGCGTGATCGTCGAGGCCGGGGAATGGATGCTGCAGCGCGCGTGCGCCCAGGCGGTACGCTGGCCCAACAGCGTGCGGGTGGCGGTGAGCGTCTCGCCGCTCCAGTTCCAGAAGCGCAACCTGGTCGAGGCCGTGCTGCAGGCGCTGGCGGCGTCGGGGCTGGCGCCTCAGCGTCTGGAGCTGGACATTGCCGAATCCACGCTGGTGCATGAGAGCAAGAGCATGCTGGCGGTGCTACACCAGTTGCGCCAGCTTGGCGTGGCGATTGCGCTGGCGGATTTCGGCCGGGGCTATTGCGCGCTCAGTTATCTGCGCAGCTTCCCCTTCGACGTGGTCAGGATCGACAAGGGGCTCATCGCCGCCATGCCGCACAAGCCGGACGCGCGGGCGATCGTGCAATCCATCGTCGGGCTGGGACATAACCTGGGCATGACGACAGGGGCCGAGGGCGTGGAAAGCTTCGAGCAGCTCGAGCTGCTCGCCGCATGCGGCTGCAACGAGGTGCAGGGCTATCTGCTGAGCCCACCCCTGGCGGCGGATCAGACCGATGGCGCGCTCAATGAGCGCGTCCGCATCGCGCAAAACGCCGCGGCGTGAGGGTCACGGATCAATCCAGCGTGCGGCGGAAGCGACGCACGGCAATCGTCATCGCCAACAGCATCAGCCCGGCCAACGCCAGGGCCTCCACGTGGAGGTCATAGAGGTCCGAGCCCTTGAGCATGATGCCCCGCACGATGCGGATGTAGTGCGTCAGAGGCAGAAACTCGCCGAAGATCTGTGCCCAGCGCGGCATGCCGGCGTACGGGAACATGAAGCCTGACAGCAGGATGTTGGGCAGGAAGAACATGAACGACATCTGGATCGCCTGAAGCTGGTTCTGGGCGATGGTGGAGAAGGTGTAGCCGACGGACAGGTTGGTGGCGATGAACAGCGTGCTGAGCGCTGCCAGCAGCGTCACGCTGCCGTTGACCGGCACCTGGAAGATCAGGGAGCCGAAACCGAGGATCAGCGCGGCCTGGATGAACCCGATGAAAATGTAGGGCGTGATCTTGCCGATCATAACCTCCAGTGGACGGATCGGCATGGCGAGCAGGCTCTCCATGGTGCCGCGCTCGATCTCGCGCGTGACCGACAGCGCGGTGAAGATCAGCATGGTCATGGTGAGGATGGTGCCGAGCAGGCCGGGCACAATGTTGAGGCTGGTGACAGCGGCGGGATTGTAGCGCCGGTGCTGGCGGATCTCGAAGGCAGGAACCGACTGGATGGTCTCGGGCAGGCCGCGGTCGCGCGCCAGCGCGCGCGACACGATGCCCTCGAGCGCGCCCAGCGCGGTGCCGGCCGCGACGGGATCGCTGGCGTCGGCCACAACCAGCAGGGCCGGGCGGTCTCCGCGCCGCACGGCCCGCTCGAACCCGGCAGGAATCTCCACCCCGAACAGAATGTCGCCGGCGCGCATCCAGCGATCCATCTCCTCTTCCGAATGCGCGATGCGCGTGAGCTTGAAATAGGAGGTATTGCTGAGAGCGGCCAGGATCGAGCGGCCGAGGTCGCTTTCCTCATGCACCAGTACGGCTGTGGGCAGATGGCGCGGCGTGGTGTTGATGGCGAAGCCGAACAGCAGGAGCTGCACCAGGGGAATGAAGATCATGGTGGCGAAAGTCAGCCGGTCGCGGCGGAGCTGGACGAACTCCTTGATGAACATCGCGAGCGTGCGCGAAACGGCGCCCGAGCGGCGCAGACGGTCCAGGCTGATCATCGGAAATTGTCCTGCGAGCGCCCCATCAGGTCGATGAACACATCCTCCAGCGTCGGCTCGGACGCGGTCCAGGAGAGCTGAGGATCGGCCCGGAACCGGGCCACGGCGGTTTCCAGCTTGCCGGCGTCTCGGCCGGAGACGTGCAGGCTGCTGCCGAACGGCGCCACCATGTCGATGCCGGGCGTGGCCGTGAGCTTGTCGGACAGGGTTTGCAGGTCCGGGCCGCTCACCGAATAAGTCTTCAGGTGCGAGGCAGCGATCACCTCCTCGATGGTGCCCTGGGCAAGCAGCTCGCCGTAGGCGATGTAGGCGATCTCGTGGCAGCGCTCGGCCTCGTCCATGTAGTGGGTGGAGACGAGCACCGTCATGCCCTCCGACGCCAGCTTGTGGATCTCGCCCCAGAACTCGCGCCGCGCCTTCGGGTCGACGCCGGCGGTGGGCTCGTCGAGCAGCAGCAGGTCGGGCTTGGGCAGGATGCAGGCGCCGAGCGCCAGGCGCTGTTTCCAGCCGCCGGAGAGCAGGCCGGCAAGCTGCGTCTCGCGTCCCTGCAGCCCGAGCTGCGCGATGGCCTCCCGCGCGGCCTTGGTGGGATCGGGCAGGGAATACATGCGCGCCACGAACTCGAGGTTCTCCTGGATGGAGAGGTCCTGATAGAGGCTGAAGCGCTGTGTCATGTAGCCGACGTGGCGCTTGATCTCCTCGCTTTGCGTGCGGATGTCGTAGCCGAGCGCGGTGCCGCGCCCGCTGTCGGGCGTCAGCAGCCCGCACAGCATGCGCAGCGTGGTGGTCTTGCCGGAGCCGTTGGGGCCGAGGAAGCCGTATATCTGCCCCCGGCGCACGCGCATGGTGAGGTTGCGCACCACCACCTTGCCGTCGAAGGACTTGGTGAGGCCTTCGACCTCGACGGCGATGTCGCCGTTCCTAGCCGGCGCGGGCGTGGCGCTATGTGCCTCACCGTTGCGCATGCGATACGCCGCTGCTGTCTGTCCGCAGGACGATGGAAGCGGGCTGGCCGACCCGCAGGTCCTCCGGATGCTCGGGCAGAGCCTCGATGCGAAACACCAGGCGCGCCCGCTCTTCCTGGCTGTAGATGATGGGCGGGGTGAACTCGGCCTGCGCCGAGATGAAGCTCACGCGCGCTGCAAGGGCCGCTTTGCAGCCGTCGCAGTGGACTACCACGTGGTCGCCGATGTGGATCTTCGGCAGCATCGCCTGTGGAACGAAGAAGCGCACCTTGACGTTGCCGGGCGGCAGCAGGGACACGATCGGCCGGCCGGGTTGCACCATCTCGCCGACGCGGTAGTAGACCTCCTGGATCGTCCCCGTTGCCGGGCTGGCGAGACTTCGCCGTTCGAGCCTCGTCTTGGCCGAGTTGAGCCTGGCTTCGGCGGTGCGCAGGGCAGATTGCGCGTCGTCGAAGGTCTTCTGCGAGCCTACCGAGCGCTTCAGAAGCTCCTGGGCGCGATCGAAGGTCACACGCGCGTTGGCGACGGCGGCCTCGTTCTCGGCCACGGCCGCCTTCTGCAGGTCGGAATCCAGGGTGAACAGCGGTGCCCCGGCGGTCACCCGGCTCCCTTCGCGCACCGACAGCGTCTCCACGCGGCCGGCCTCGTCCGGGCTGATGAATACCAGCTCGGCCTCCACCCAGCCCTGGAATTCGAGCGGTGCGGTGCTCTCGCGCAGGTAGATGTACGCGGCGGCGCCAAGCCCGACCGCGATGGCGCCGGCCGCGATGGCAATGCGTCTTGTCCTGTTCACGGCGCGCTCCTTGCCGGTCGGCCGGCCAATACATCGAGGTGAGCGCGCAGCAGCCCGCGCGCATCGAGCGGATCCAGCCTGGCGAACAGGCCATCCCAGATCACCGACATCAGCAGGGGCGCGACGATGAGCTGCGGGAAACGCGCGGTGGCATCGACGGCAAGATCACCTTCACGGGCGCCGCGGGCGGCGACCTCACGCAGCAGGCGCAGGCCGCGGGAGACGACTTCGCGGTAGTAGAACTCGGCGATGGCAGGAAAGCGCGGTCCTTCGCTGATGATGAGGCGCAGCAGCAGGCGGCGGTGCGTACCGAGCACCTCCTTCTCGAACAGGGTGAAGAAGGCACCGAGGGTTTCCGTTGCGGGCACGTTGTCCGCGCGCGCTGCTTGACTCATGCCTTCAAACACCGGCTGGACGGCGCTGCGGATCAGCTCCTCGAAAAGCGCTTCCTTGTCCTGGAAATAGAGATAGAGCGTGCCCTTGGCGACGCCGGCGCGCGTGGCCACGTCATCGAGCCGCGCGGCATCGAACCCGCGCTCGGCGAAGATCGCAAGTGCCGCATCGAGGATCGCCTGCCGGCGTGCCTGCGGCTCCACCCTGCGCCCGCGCGCGGGCTTGGCGGTAACACGCGGAGGCTTGGCCGGGCTCCTCGATGGGGCTGTGCGCGGCTGCCTCGGCGCGCGCGGCGCTGCCGGGTGCCGGGTGCGGGCGGTAGCTGCCGGCTTGCGCGGCATGGGAATGCTCCTGCTATGACTGACCCGTCAGTCATATACGCCCAGGAAACCGTTTTGCAAGCGGAAGCGGGATCACGGTTTCGGGAAGCCGCCGGCGCGGGCCATGGTATGGCCGGCGCGACCGAATGGGGGCCGGTCCGAAAGTGCCGCGAGGCCCCCCGGGCGCACACATCGTGTGCTGGGTGGCGCGTGGCCCGTCACGACGCAGCGGCACAGCCTGCGCTTGCGGAGGCGGTTCCGCTTTCGCGTACGGGCGAATGCGGCCCATGCGGACGCATCGTCGCACGACAGACAAAGAACCATGGAGGCGGAGCGGCGGACGGCTGGCATACCGGATCGGACAAGCAGCTTGAAAAGCATCGCCTTCCCGACGGGTAAGGACTTGTGCGGCCGTGCCTTCGCCACAATCCATCGCGTGCTGCATGCACACGTGCACGCGCAAGGACGTGTCCGTGCTGCCGCACACGACGATTTGTTTCTTCGTCCGTGAACCGAGCAGGCTTGCCAGCACAATTTCGCCTACCCAGTATGAGATCCGGCCCGTGCGATCCATCGGATCGGGCGTCCGGAGTGTGAGCACATCGCAACGTATGCTGCCGATTGCGACGGATTCGCCGGAAGGCCGCGTTCTGACTGCGGGCTTCATGCCGGTGCGCCAATTCGAAGCCTGCTGACAGTTTCAACCCTCTCGAGGTCTCCACCATGAACCGCCTTCTTGCCCTTGTCGTCGTGCCGTTCCTGGCCGTGGGGCCCGTGCACGCCGCCAGTCCCAAGGTCGAGGCTGCGATCCAGGCCGTTTCCAAGATCCCCGCCGACACCGCGAAGTTCCAGGGCTATTGCGCGCTGCTGACCGAGCTCGATGCCGCCGGCGAAGAGGGGCCAAAGGTGGACGAGGTGCAGAACAAGCTCTCGGACTTCATGCAGTCGATGGGACCGGACGTGGCCGCGGCATGGGCGCTCTACGACGAGCTGGAGCCTGAGTCCGAGGACGGCAAGGCGCTGGCGGCGGCCTTCGAGGCGCTCGACGAAAAGTGCCCCTGAGCGCAGCCGCCTGCACCACGCAGCCGCTCGGCGGTCACACATACTGCCCGCCATTAGCCGTTGAGCCGGCTCCGCTGCCGGGGAAATAGGTTGCCCCGCCGCCGGCGGTGTAGATCACGCCATTGCTGTCGACGGTGTAGCGCGTGCCGGTGGCGCTGCCGGTGAACGTCATGCCGTTGGCGCGGAAGAGACCGAGTGAATCCGCGCGTACAAAAGCGGTGGAGAATGCCGGCGTGCCGGTGAGGGTGACTGAGATGCCGAAAGTGCGGATCATGCCGTGCGCAGCGGCATACTGGTGCGAGACGCCGCCGCCGCTGATCTTGTAGGGGCCGATCGCCGTGACGAGGCCGCCGGCATCCTGCACCCGGACGTGGTCGCCGGTGTGTGCCGCGAACTCGATGTTCTGGAAATCGACCCGCGCCGCCGTGACCAGCAGGCCGTGGCGGGTGCCGCCCGAGGTGGTGAGCTTGAGGCCGTCCAGCCGCCACAAGCCCTCGGTCTTGGTGGCGCTGAGGATCGCGGTGCCGGCGGAAATCGAGAGAACCACGTTGGCGGGCGTGGTTGGATCCCCGCGCAGGATGACCGTGCCGGCGCCGCTGAGCGACTTGAGCGTGAGGTTCTCGGTCCAGGTGCCGTTGGCGATCTGGATGGTGGCGTCGTAGATGCCGAGGTCAAGTCCGCCGACAGTGTCGATGGCCTTCTGGATGGTGAGGAAGGCGCCGCCGGCGCTGTTGGTGAGGCCGTCGTTGCTGTCGCTGCCGTCGGCGCGCACGTAGTAGGTGCGTGCGGCGGTGAGCAGCTCGCGCCGCGGCGTGAACGGAAAGCTTGCCACGCCGGTGCTGCGATCGATGGTGATGGCGTCCTTCCACGCCGAGCCGTCGGGGCTGACCTTGACGTGGAAATTGTCGTCGCCCGCCGTGCCCATTTCGGCGCGTCCGGAGAAGCCGGTCTGAAACAGCAGGCTGGCGGTGTCGCCGGCGGCGTTCTTGTTGATCTTGTGCTGATGCCCGCTGCCGGCGTGGGTGAAGAGCGAGGCGTCGCTGGCAACCGCCAGCCGGTTGGTGGTGTCGGCCGTGGTGCTGACGCCCCAGATCGAGGCGCCGGTGGGGCTGCCGGCAGCCTCGCCCCAGGCGCTGCCGTCCCAGGCATAGAGCGCATCCTCATCCGCGACCCAGGCCGTCCAGCCCTCGTTGGGTGCGTAGAACATCCAGGCGCCGTCCTGGTACGCGGCGATTTCGCCATCGTGTCCGGCCCAGGCGCCGGTGGCGCCAGTGGCGACGATGTAGCGGGCGCCCTCGGCCGGGCTGCCGGGCGGAGCGCTCAGGTCCTTGTCGACCACGGCGAGCTGCACAAGGGCATCGAGCGCGCGCAGCGCTTCGTTATGGGTGACATGCTTCTGGGCCTGTGCGGCCATGATGTAGGGGAGGTCGAGGTTTGCAGTGGTATCCATGGGTCAGGCAGGCCTTCGGTGGTGATCGCCAGCCGAATTGTCCCATGTGCGCAGGGGGGCGGGGATAAGTGCCGCCGCAGTGCGGGTGGTTAAGGCCGCGCGCGACCTAGGCGTGCACCCCGAGCGCGCCCTGCAGAGCCCCCAGGACGGCGACGGCATCGCAGCCCGCATGCAGGAAGCCCTCGACGCCGGCGGCCTCCAGCGCCTTCTGCTGGGCCTTGGGGAGGCCTGCGACCAGGACCTGGGCAGCGCCGGCCGCCTTCAGGACGCCGGCCGTGGATTCACCAAGTTCCTCGTAAACCTTGTCGGAGGAGCAGAGGCAGGCAACCGGCGTGCCGGCCTTGGCGAAGGCGGCTCCGACCTCGACCGAGCTGTGCAGGGCCTCGCCGCCCGTGGCCTCGATCCCGCCGGCGGCCAGGAAGTTCCGCGCCCACAGCGCGCGCGCCGAATGGTCGGCCGGCTCTCCCAGCGTCGCCAGGAATACCCGCGGACGCTGGCCGGCTTTTGCGGCGTGCGCATCGGCGGCATCACGCAGGCGCTCGAACGGCTCGGCGAGGCGGCGCGCAACCAGTGGCTCGACCTTCGCCCCGGCGACGACGATCGGTTCGCTCGGAGGATGGGGAGAAACCTTGACGCCGTCATCGGCCAGCAGCGGGAACGCGGACACGCCGGTCATTTCCAGTTGCAGCGTGTCGATGGCGCGCGATCGGACCCGCGCGACTTCGGCGATCTGCGCCTGTACGAAGCCGGTCTCGAGCGCGCGCGCCAGCCCGCCGCGAGATTCGATCTCCTGGAACGCCGACCAGGCCTGTGCGGCAAGGTCGGCCGTGAGCTTCTCGACGAACCAGGAACCATAGGCGGGATCGCCGACGCGCCCGAGGGTGCTTTCCGCTTGCAGGACGTGATGGGTATTGCGCGCAACCCGCCGCGCGAACGCATCCGGCCGGCCGATTGCGTCGGTGAAAGGCAGCACGGTGATGGCGTCGGCGCCACCGAATGCGGCGCCCGCGCAGGCGGCGGTGGCACGCAGCATGTTCACCCACGGATCGCGGCGCGCCAGCATGCGCCGGGAGGTGGAGGCGGTGATGTGGATATGTGGCGCGGCCCCGCCGGCACCGCACGCCTCCAGCACGTGCGCGGCAAGCCGGCGCGCGGCGCGCAGCTTGGCCATGGTGAGGAACAGGTCGGCGTCGGCGGCGAGGGCCAGCGCAATCTTGGGCGCGGCGGCGTCCGGCGCGACCCCTTCCGCCTCGCAGGCGCGGAGATAGGCCACCAGCGTCGCCAGCAGAGCGGCGAGCTCCTGCGCCTCGCTTGCGCCGGCTTCGTGATAGGGCCGTCCGTCCGCGAGCAGGATGCGGACGCTTGGCATGGACATGCCGTCGCGAACGAAGCGGGCAGCGATCCGGCACGCGTGCTCGGCAGGGTAGTAGAGGGTGCCGGTGGCGGCCAGCGTGCCGAGCGGATCGAGGTTGAAGGCGCCGCGGCGTGCGGCCTCGCTGATGCCGGCATCGTGCCAGATCTCGATCAGGCTGCCAGCGGCGTCGAGGGTGTTCTCGCGGGCGTCGAGCGCCACCGCGACAGACTCGAGCGGCACGCCGGCAAGCGCGGTTGCGAGCGCCTCGGCGCTGTAGCCGAGCCCGAACTGGCCGGGCGCGGTGATTTGCAAGAGAAGGGAGGTGACGCCGCCGGCGATGTCCTCGCGGATGGCGGCGTTGACCTTTCTGGCGTCCGGCTCGGCGTGGCGTTGGCGGATGTCCCAGCCGCCGGGGGCTGCACGCAAAACAGGGGCGGTGCCCGCGATCTCATCGGCGCGGGTGTATAGCGGCTGCACGTCGAGCCCGCCCGGCAGATGCGACACCAGCCGGTCCTCGAAGCGGGCGCGCTTGAGCACCTTGGCGACTAGCTCCAGCCAGGCCTCGCGGGTCGGCGCCTGGAACTCGCTGGCGAGCGGCTCACTCGGATCAGACATCGTTCAACTCGCGTCCAGCACCGCGATGCGCCGCGGTCGTCATCCCATTCCTAGACCATCCATGGCTGTTGCCAACGCCGATTTTGGCCGCGCCGCGCGGGTTCCAGCTCCAGGCATGGACATGCAACCATCCATTGCCAAGATGCGGTCATCATGCAATCAGGGCGGAACGGCATGATTGGCGAGTCGCGCGCCCCGCGCGGCGGAGGAGCAATTCATGGTGAGCAGCGCAAACCTGCTGCAGCAAGGCAAGATCTTTCTCGGCCAGAGTATCGAGCCGGAATGCCTGGAGCTCAAACTCGCCAACCGGCACGGGCTGATCACCGGCGCCACCGGCACCGGCAAGACGGTGAGCCTGCAGGTGCTGGCGGAGGGATTTTCCGCCGCCGGCGTGCCGGTGTTCGCGGCCGACATCAAGGGTGACCTGTCCGGCGTCTCGGAGAGCGGCACCCAGAAGGAGGGTCTCGTCAAGCGCGCCAAGGAGATCGGGCTCGAGGACTGGTCCAATACCGCGTTCCCGGCGATCTTCTGGGACCTGTTCGGCGAGCAGGGCCATCCCATCCGCGCCACCGTGCAGGACATGGGGCCGCTGCTGCTGTCGCGTCTGCTGGAGTTGAACGAGACGCAGGAGGGTGTGCTCAACATCATGTTTCGCGTGGCGGCGGACGAGAGCCTGCCGCTGCTCGACCTGAAGGACCTGCGCGCCATGGCCAACGACATCGGCCAGCGCGGCAAGGACCTGATGACGAAGTACGGCAATGCGTCTGCCATTTCGGTGGGCGCCATCCAGCGCCGCCTGCTGGTGCTGGAGGAGCAGGGCGCCAACGGCTTCTTCGGCGAGCCGTCGCTCGACATCCGGGACTTCACGCGAACGGCGCCGGATGGCCGCGGCTTCATCAACATTCTCGCCGCCGACAAGCTGATGAAGACGCCGCGCCTCTATGCCACGTTCCTGCTGTGGCTGCTGGCACGGCTGTTCGACACGCTGCCCGAGGTGGGTGACCCGGAGAAGCCGAAGCTGGTGTTCTTCTTCGACGAGGCGCACCTGCTGTTCTCCGAGGCGCCGAAGGCACTGCTGGAACAGGTGGAGCGGGTGACGCGCCTGATCCGCTCGAAGGGCGTCGGCGTCTACTACGTGACCCAGAACCCGCGCGACGTGCCCAACACCGTCTCCGCCCAGCTCGGCAACCGCGTGCAGCATGCCCTGCGCGCCTTCACGCCGATAGAGCAGAAGGGCATTCGCGCCGCGGCGGAAACCTTTCGCCCCAACCCGAAGCTCGACCTGGAGCGCGTGATCCAGGAGCTGAAGGTGGGCGAGGCGCTGGTGTCGATGCTGCATGGCGGCGGCGAGCCGTCGATGGTCCAGCGCACGCTGGTGCGGCCGCCATCGGGCCGAATCGGCCCCGTGACGCCGCAGGAGCGCAAGGCGCGCGTCGAGTCGAGCCCGGTCTACGGCAAGTACGAGGAGGCGGTGGATCGCGAGTCGGCCTACGAGCTGCTGCAGAAGCGGACGGCGGCCAGCGCGGCGGAGGCGGATTCGGGTGGCGGCTGGGGCAGCATCCTGATGGGGGGCGGCACCGGGCGGCGGCAAGGTTACGGGGAGACGTTCACGAAGGCGATCATGCGGTCGGTTGCGAGCAGCGTCGGCCGGGCTATCGTGGGAGCGATCTTGGGCGGGCGCAGGCGCTAGTACCGGAAGGTTCGACGATGGCCGAGAAGCCAGAGGACAAAGGGGCGATGATGCCGCTTGCAGGACAGCCAGGCGGTGCGCCGAACTACGGCCGGCCGCCGAAGCGCGGCGGCTCCCAGCGCCAGGGGATCGGCGAGACCGCGGTCAAGGCGCTGATCCGCTCGATCGCCGGGCGGCTGGGCACCATCATCGTGCGCATGATCACCGGGCGGCTGCGGTAGGCGCCTGTCAATTCGGTCTTGCGCCGTACAGACACAGATGCCGGGGAGGGGAGCCCGTCGACGGCGACCTAACCCGCGAGCCCGAGCCGGTCCAGAATGCGGTCGGCCATGCGGGTGCAGCGCGCGCCGTCGAACGGGAATGCGTCGGTGAGGGCGGAAGCGAGCTGCTCGTCGAGCGCCTGGCGCAGCAGCCGCCGGCCGCGGTGCAGGCGGGTTTTCACCGTTGCGGGCGGCACACCGAGGAAGGCGGCGGTTTCCTCGACGCTCAGCTCCTCGATCTCGCGCAGCACGAACACCACGCGGAACGCCTCGGGCAGATCGTCGATGGCGCGCTCGATCATGCGGCGGATTTCCCGCTGGGCCGCGGCGCTCTCCGGATCGGCGCCGGCCGCTGCCATGTGCGGAAAAGGAATGACGCGCTGGGCTCCCGCATCCTCGAGGTCCAGCGCGGCCAGCTCGACGGTCGGCCGCTGCTTGCGCAGGCGGCCAAGCGCCTCGTTGAGGGTAATGCGCGTGAGCCAGGTGGCGAGGCTGGAGTCGCCGCGGAAGCCGCCGAGGTTCGCGAAGGCGTGCACGTAAGCTTCCTGCACGATGTCCTCCGCCTCGCTGTCGCTGCGCACGACAGCGCGGGCAACGCGATAGAGGCGGCGGTTGTGGCGCTGCATGATGGCGCGGAATGCGCCGCCGTCGCCCTCGCGCGCGCGCTGCACCAGCTCGGCGTCAGGGCGGGAGCTAAGGTCTGTGGTGCGAACTGCCTCTCGGGATGACATGGGCGAAACCCTTTCACGGTTCGAGGCTGGGGGCAATCACGTGTCACAAAAGGCTGCCGATAGGCCCGGCGCGGCCCCGGCTGAGTTGATGGCAGCAAGGAATTTCTGCTGGGTCGCCGGCTCGTCGCGGAACGCGCCCAGCAAACGGGTCGTCACCATGGTGGAAGCGTGCTGCCGCACGCCGCGGGTCGACATGCAGCCGTGCCGGCCTTCCACGATGACGCCCACGCCGCGCGGGGTCAGCGCGCGCTGGAGCGCGTCGGCGATTTCGGCGGTCATCTTCTCCTGGACCTGCAGCCGCCGCGAGAAGGCTTCGACCAGGCGCGCCAGCTTGGAAATGCCAACCACTCTGCCGCGCGGGAGGTAGCCGATGTGGACGCGGCCCGCGATCGGCGCCATGTGGTGCTCGCAGTGGGAAACGAAACAGATGTCGCGCAGGACGACAATGTCGTCGTAGCCCGCCACCTCTTCGAAGGTGCGCGCGAGCGCTGCGGCGGGATCCTGGCCGTAGCCCGCGAACCAATCCTCATAGGCGCGCACCACGCGCGCAGGCGTGTCGCGCAGGCCTTCGCGGGTGGGGTCGTCGCCGGCCCAGCGAATGAGCGTGTTCACCGCGCGCTCCGCTTCCGCTCGCGAGGGCCGTGAATCATGTGCATTGAGCCGGGAGATTGCGGGGGTGGGCGCGATCCGATCCTTGACCTGGAGGTGCGTCGTCATACTGTTGAATCTTTCTTTTTTCAGGCATTTCGCGAGGCATAGGCGTTGCGGCCAGCCCTTGGATACCCGGCGCGCAAAAAGGTTCCCGGGCGAGCACGGGGATTTGCGCAAGGTGCAGGAACGTTTTACGGATTCTGACGTCTGATGGCTGGGTCGGTGCGGCCTGAACTTGCGACGTGCAAGGGGAGAACAGCCATGGGTTCAGATCAAGCGAATGCCACGGGGCCCGACCTGACGGCGGGCGTTGCCCTCGAGGTGATCCCTGACGGCGGCATGCTGGCGGGACATGTCGGCGAGGAGGCGGTGCTGCTCGCGCGGCGGGGTGATGAAATCTTCGCCGTGGGCGCCACCTGCACCCATTACGGCGGTCCGCTGGCCGAGGGGCTGTTGGAGAGCGACACGGTGCGCTGCCCCTGGCACCACGCCTGCTTCAGCCTGCGCACCGGCGAAGCGCTGCATGCCCCGGCCTTCGCACCGCTGCCGTGCTGGCGCGTCGAGCAGCGGGACGGAAAGATTATCGTGCGGGAGAAAGCGCCGCAGAAGAGGCGGGCGCCGGTGCCGGCCGCAGGCGGGCCGGAGCGGATTGTGATCGTCGGCGGTGGGGCGGCGGGCTTCGCGGCGGCCGACACGCTGCGCAAGGAAGGTTACCAGGGCAGCCTGGTGATGCTGAGCGAGGATGCCGCCGCGCCGGTGGACCGCCCGAACCTGTCCAAGGACTATCTCGCAGGCACCGCGCCGGAAGACTGGGTGCCGCTGCGCCCTGCCAGCTACTACACGGAGAACGGCATCGACCTGCGGCTTGGCGCGAACGTTGCGGCGATCAACCCGCGCGCCCGCGAGGTGACGCTCGGCAGCGGCGCGACGCTCGAGTACGACCGCCTGCTGCTGGCGACCGGGGCCGAGCCGGTGAAGCTTTTGATCCCCGGGGCCGACCAGCCGAACGTGCGCACCCTGCGCAGCCTCGCCGACTGCCGGGCCATCATCGAGCTGGCCAAGACCGCGCGCAGCGCGATCGTGCTGGGCGCGAGCTTCATCGGGCTGGAGGTGGCCGCATCGCTGCGCGCGCGCGGCATCGTGGTGCATGTGGTGGCACCGGAGAAGGTGCCGATGGAGCGCGCGCTGGGCCCGCAGATCGGCACCTTCGTGCGCAGGCTGCACGAGGAGCACGGCGTGATCTTTCACCTGGAGGAGCGCGGCGTCGGCATCAGCGGGATGCGCATGCGCTTGCGCAGCGGTGCCAGCCTCGAGGCTGATCTGATCGTCGCCGGCATCGGCGTACGCCCGCGGCTGGCGCTGGCGGAGGCGGCGGGGCTGGGCATGGATCGGGGAATCGCAGTCAATCCGTACCTGGAGACGACGGCATCGGGCGTGTTCGCCGCGGGCGACGTGGCGCGCTGGCCCGATCCGCACACGGGCGAGAACATCCGCGTCGAGCATTGGGTGGTGGCGCAACGGCAGGGCCAGACCGCCGCGCGCAACATGCTGGGGCGGCGCGAGAAGTTTGCCGCCGTGCCGTTCTTCTGGAGCCAGCACTACGATGTGCCGATCAATTACGTCGGCCATGTCGAGGCCGGCGCGGAGATCGAGGTCGAGGGCGACGTGGCGGCCAAGGACTGCGTGGTGCGCTACCGGCGCAATGGGCGCGTGCTGGCGGTGGCTTCGATCTTCCGCGACCAGGAAAGCCTGCAGGCCGAGCTGGCGATGGAGCGGGAGGCAGCGTCCGCAGCGGCTTAACCGGGGCAGGGACTGCGAGGCTACGGCGCCCCGGCGACGGCGTCGGCCAGCAGAGGATGGCCGTTGGCCTTGAGCTGCGCCATCTCCTGGAGGGTCCACCGGTAGGTCGTCTCCACCAGCTCGACGTGACGGTGCCAGTCGAGGACGCCCATGCCCGCCGGCAGCGGCGGCACCAGCAGAACGTCCTCAGGCCGCAGGTGGCGCTCGAAATCCTGGCGGTTGGCCATCAGCGAGCGCATCAGTACGGTGCCAACGCCCGGCGCCTTTGGCAGCGTGCGCCGCGTGAACGGGTCGATCACGCTGCGCAGCAGATGGCTGCGCGAGGGCAACGCGCGGTAGTCCACGTCGAACCGTTCCAGCGTCGGCGCCTGGAAGCTGATCACCACATTCGGCCCGCTTTTCAGCTCATGCATGATGCGCACCGGCACGTTGTCCATGATGGCGCCGTCCACCAGCATGTGGCCGTCCTGCGTGTAGTAGGGCGGCAGCAGCACCGGCACCGAGCCGGTGGCACGCACGGCTGCCCACAGGTCGCCGCGGCGGTGGCGGTGCAGGCCATAGGTGGAGAGATCGGTGGAGACGGCGAAATAGGGGATCCACAAATCCTCGATGTCGATGCCGCCGTAATGGCGGGCGAGCTGGCGGTCGAAGTGGGTGTGATCGAGGAGGCTGTAGCGCGGCCAGGTGTAGCGGCGCATCGCACGGTTGGTGACGAAAATGTCATGGGTGGCCTGCTGAACGTCGTCGGGATGGCTGCCCATGGCGAAGGCCGCCGTCATGGCGCCGCCGCCGGATGTACCGCCCACGATGTCGAAGGTGAGGCCGACGTGCTGGAGGGCCTTGTAGATGCCGATGTGGGCCGTGCAGTAGGCGCCGCCGCCACAGGCGATCAGGCCGAGCGCGGTGCCGCCGATGAAGCGGGTGAGCCGCTGCAGATCGCTCGTGTCGCCGAGGGCGACATGATGGTGCATCGACACGCTGCGCCCCTCGAGCCAGCGCGCGGTTCCGGAGATGACGCCGCGGGTCTCGTGCAGCAGGACCAGGCGCTGTGCCTCGCCCGGCAGCAGCTCGGCAGAGCGGCGCTCCAGTGGATTGGGCGCGGGATCGGCAGCATGCAGGCCGGCGGCGAGCACGAGGTCGGCCTGCCGGATCGCTTTCTCCGACCAGGGAGTGAGCTCGGGATCGGCGACGAACAGCACGTAGTCGTAGCGGCTTTCGAGCGCATTGAAGACGTGCGTGGCCTCGGCGCTTTCGAGCGGCGTGTTGGGCGGAAGCACGCTGCGCGCCTCGTCCGAGGTGAGCAGCAGTACGCTGTTCGATGCCCGAAACACGGCGTCCTGCTTGCGCACGAACGCCTCGGGCAGAGCCGAGGCGCCGGCGCGGATCAGGGCGATGGTGCGCGGGCGCGGATCGGGCGGCGGCGGACGGGCGACGTTGCCTTCCGCCACACGCCGGGCCAGCGTGACGGTGAGCGTGCGCCAGATGCCGGGGCTGGTGGCGGAAAGCTGCTCGAACTCGCCGCGTCCGAGGCAAAGCACTGCGCTGTCGCGCAGGGCGGTGACGGTGGCGGTACGCACGCCGCCCGCCAGGAATGCGATCTCGCCGATCGGCTGGCCCGGCCCGACCTCCGCAATCGGATCGCGGCGCCCGCCGATGGTGACGGTGAAGCGGCCGGTCAGCACGATGAACAGCGCGTCCGCCACGTCGCCCTGGCGCACCAGCACCTCGCCGCGCTTGAGCGTGCGGGTGTGCAGGCCGGAGGCCAGCCGCGCGCGCTCAGCAGAGTCGAGGCCCTGGAAGATTTCAACGGCGTCGAGGCCGCTCTCGGGGGGTGTTGGTTGCATGCCGTTCCGGCGTCCAGGACGCACAACCGGGCGAGCCTAGCGCAGCTTTCCGCCGGGGAGAATGTGCGATCAGAAGATGAGACTAGGCGGAAATGGTTCCCGCCGCCGTGGTCGCATGACGGCCGAGGCAGGCGGCAACGATCTCCGTACCGCCCGAAACCGCCTGCTCCCAGGTGAGCCGGCTGCTCCGGGCGAGGCCGGGCGTGGCGCCGCGTGCCAGCGCGAGGCTGGTCGGCACATGCACGAAGCCGGTGCGCCGGCCCGGCGCGCAGCGGGCGAGCGCCAGCGAATGAAAGAGCGCGGCATTGCAGAGGTAGGACCCGGCATCGCGGGACACGAACGCGGGGATGCCGCACCGGCGCAGGCGGCCGACGACATGCTGCACGGGGATGGTGCTGCGCAGTTCTTCGGGCGCCCCTTCCAGCACCATGCTGTCCGCCGGTGCGGCGCCGGCGATGTCGGGCGTGCCGCCGCGCAGGTTGCGCGCGCGCTGCTCGACCTCAAAGCCGCGTGCGCGGCTCGAGACGCCGAAATGCAGCGCAAGGTTGGGCCTGAGCGATGCGAGCAGCTCCTCAAGACGCAGCGGCCCGGCGTACCAGTCGGTAGGCAGGACGTCGGTGGCGATCTGCACATCGGGGAACGCGCGAGCGGCGCGCTCGGCGATCTGCGGCACCAGCGCCATGGTCGCGTTCAGCGGTACGCCGGGAAAAGGGCCGAAGCCCGTCAGCAGGATGACAGCGCGGTGCGAGGCTGGAGCTGGCATGGCCCTATCGTTTCGCGCGCGCCGGGTCGCGGTCAAGCCCGGCCAGGGCCAACAGCTCGCTTGCGGCGACGGCGGGGGTGCGCTTGCCCTTGCGCACGTCCTCCTCCAGCGACTTTTGCCGTTTCGCGACGGCGGCATTGCTGCGCAAGGCGCTCAGCAGCCGCTCCTGCAGAATGTCGCGCATCCAGGTCACCGCCTGCTCGCCGCGGCGCGCGGCGAAGGCGCCCGAGGCGGTCATGATCGCGCGGTGGGTCTCGATCTTCTCCCACAGCGTGTCCAGGCCGCGGTTGTCCCTGGCCGAAATGGTGAGCACCGGCGGCTTCCAGTCGGGCGTGCCGGGACTGAGGATGTCCAGGGCGCCCTGGTAGACGGCGGCGGCCTTGGTGGCGCGGGCGACATTGTCGCCATCGGCCTTGGTGATGGCGATGACGTCGGCGATCTCCATGATGCCGCGCTTGATGCCCTGCAGGTCGTCGCCGCCGCCGGCCAGCATCAGCAGCAGGAAAACATCGACCATGCCCGCCACCGCCAGCTCCGACTGGCCGACGCCGACCGTCTCCACCAGAACAACGTCGAAGCCGGCGGCTTCCACCAGGCTCATCGTCTCGCGCGTCTTGCGCGCGACGCCGCCGAGCGTGCCGGAGGACGGCGAAGGACGGATGAAGGCCGCCGGGCTCTGCGCCAGGCGCGGCATGCGTGTCTTGTCGCCCAGGATCGAGCCGCCCGAGCGGGTCGAGGTGGGATCGACCGCCAGCACGGCGACCCGGCGGCCAGCCGCCACCAGGTTGATGCCCAGCTGGTCGATGGTGGTGGACTTGCCGACCCCCGGCACGCCTGTGATGCCGACGCGATGGGCCTTGCCGGTGCTCGGCAGCAGGGTCTGCAGGAGTTGCTCGGCGCGGGTGGCGTCTTCGGGCCTGGCGCTTTCGACCAGCGTGATGGCGCGGCCAAGCGTGGCGCGGTCGCCGGCCAGCACGCCGGCGGCGATGTCGTCGATGCGGGCGGCAGGTAGCGCGGCAGGCATGGTCAGAGGCGGCTCCTCGGTGCCGCGAGCATGGGTAGAATCGGGCCGAGCGGCAAGGGCCGGAAAGTGCGATCGTGCGGTCCGAGGCTCAGTGATGATGGTGCGGCATCGGCTGCGAGGAAGTGTAGCCGCGCAGCTTGCGGTAGGCGGCCACCTGCTCCGGTGTCAACACCTCCATCATCGCCAGGTGATACTTGAGATGCGCGGCGCGCAGCTTGCCTTGCGTCGCGCCGATTTCGGCCGTCGCCGCTGCCAGGGTGGCCGGGGTGACCTCATGCCGGGCGAACAGGCGATCGAGCCTGGTTTCCTGGGCGATCAGGCGCTCTCCCATCGGGATCGCTTCCGCCTTCATCGCCTCGAACAGTTCCTTGGTTCGCGCCCGCTGCGCGCTTGTCAGACTGAGAGTATCTGCATTCTCCAGAACGTGCGCCGGACCCGGATACCCGTTCAGCTCGGCGGGCAGGGCGAAACCCATGCCGCGGCCGGCTTTCAGGTCGGCGATCTGCGTTTCGGAGAGAGCCTTGACGTCGCGCTGCTGCAACCCGGCGTAGGGCTGGTGGCTTTGCGCCAGGACTAAGCCCGTAGAGGCCAGATAGGCGAGCATCGCAAGCAGCCGGACCATGGTGTGTGACTCCTCTTTGGTGCGTTCGCTGGCGTCGACCTTAGCACGGCCGGTGCAGCTTAATCCTTCGACAGCACGCGCTCGATGCCGTCGCTGCCCTCGGCCCAGGCGAGCCGGCCCTGCCGCAGCATGAAGTTCACGTGCGCCTGCACCTCGCTGAACGCGAAGCTCATCTGGTGCGGATCGAGTTCGCGCGAGAACAGCACGGGCACCAGCTCGGCGGCCGACTGCGGCGTGGTGCGGCAGGCCGCGGCGATTGCCGAGCAGCGCGCCTCGTGATGCGCGATCAGCTCGTCGCTGCGCGTGTGCAGGCCGAAGAAGGGAAGCTGATGGCCGGGCAGCACCAGCACGTCGGCGGGGATCTTGGTCTTCAGCTCATTGAGGGAGCGCAGGTAGAGGCCGAGCGGGTCGCCGTCCGGCTCGACGGCCCACACGGAGATGTTGGGCGTGATCTTGGCGAGCACCTGGTCGGCGGCCAGGAACACCTTGTCGGCGGCGCAATAGAGCATGATCTGCTCCGGCGCGTGGCCGTTGCCCGAGAGCACATCGAACGTGCGCCCGCCGATCTTGAGCGTGTCGCCGGCGACGAGCCGGTGGAACGTCAGGGGCAGGCCGGACACCATCTTGAGGTAGCCGTGGCCCTGCGTGGTGACGCGCTGGGTGGTGACGGCGTCGAGCCCGTGGCGCAGGTAGAACTCGCGATACGGCTTGGCGTCGAGCGCTCCGGGGCTCAGCGAGATGTTGAGGCAGGCGAGATAGCTCGTCTGGCTTGTGAGCAGCGGCAGGTTGAAGCGCTCGCACAGCCAGCCGGCGAGCCCGATATGGTCGGGGTGGTAGTGGGTGACGATCAGGCGCGTGAAGCGGCGGCCGGCCAGTGGTCCGGCCACCAGCGCATCCCACACCGCGCGCGTGGCGTCGTTGCCGATGCCGGTGTCGAGGATCGCCCAGCCGTCGCCGTCATCGATCAGGTAAACATTGATGTGGTTGAGCCGGAACGGCAGCGGGATGCGCGCCCACAGGATGCCGGGCGCGATCTCCTTCAGTTCTCCCGCAGCGGGCGGCTGCTCGACCGGGAAAACAAGCTGGCTCTTCGGGATGATGTTCAAAAGGTGGTCCTGTCGATCCGTTATCGCCGTGCGGTGGGATCGTCGCCGAGCTTGACCTGCAGCTTGCCGAAATTGTCACCGCGCAGCAGGCCGATGAACGCCGCAGGCGCCTTGTTAATGCCTTCGACGATGTCTTCCTTGTACTTGATGCGGCCCGAGCGCACCCACTCGCCCATCTGCCGGCGGGCCATATCATACTTGCCGTTGAAGTCCCAAACGATGAAACCGCGCATGGTGACGCGGCGGCCGACGAACATGCCGAGAAGGCGGGGACCCATCTGCGGCTCGGCGGCGTTGTACTGCGAGATTGAACCGCACAGTGCCACGCGGGAGAAGAAGTTGAGGTTGAGGAATACCGCGTCGCTCACCGGGCCGCCGACATTGTCGAAGTAGACGTCGACTCCGTTCGGGCAAGCGGCCTTCACGGCGGCGGTGAGGTTCTTCTCCGCCTTGTAGTCGATGCAGGCATCGAAGCCGAGCGTATCGGTGACGAAGGCGCATTTCTTCGCACCCCCGGCGATGCCGACGGCGCGGCAGCCGGCGATCTTGGCGAGCTGGCCGACTATCTGGCCCACGGCGCCGGAGGCAGCCGACACCACCACTGTCTCGCCGGGCTTGGGCTGTCCCATCTCGAACAGGCCGAAGTAGGCGGTCATGCCCGGCATGCCGAGCACGCCGTTGGCGGTGGAGATGGGTGCGAGCGATGGATCGATCTTGCGCATCGCCGGGCCGGGGCCGATGGCATATTCCTGCCAGCCGAGCCGGTCCTCGATGATGTCGCCCACCTTGTAGTCGGGGTGGTTGGATTTGACGACCTCGCCGACCGTGCCACCGGTCATCACCTCGCCGATCTGGACCGGGGCGGCGTAGGAGGCAGCGTCCCGCATGCGGCCGCGCATGTAGGGGTCGAGCGAGAGATAAATCACGCGCACCAGCACCTGGCGCGGCCCCGGCTCGGGCAGCGGCGCCTCCTCGATGCGGAAATCGCTTTCGCTCACCTCGCCGGGCGGACGGCGGGCGAGCACGACGCGGCGGTAGGTCTTGGGCAGCATGGATGCGCTCCTGATGATGTCAGGCAAAAAGAAGCCGCCGGCAGCATAGACCGCGCGGCGGCTTCGCCAAGGCCTTTCAGCCCATCTGAGCGGCGGGCGTGGAGCGGGAGATCTTTTGCTCCTCCTCCGTCATGTCGGCCGGGATGCTGGCGAACAGGGGCGTCGAGAGATAACGCTCGCCGGTGTCCGGCAGCATGGCCAGGATGGTGGAGCCCTTGGGCGCCTCGGCCGCTACCTTCAGCGCGCCGGCAAAAGTGCCACCGGCGCTGATGCCGACGAAGATGCCCTCTTTAGTAGCCAGCTCGTTGCTCATGCGCAGCGCCTCCGGCCCCGGGACCGGCACGATCTTGTGGATCAGCTTCATGGCGACGGCGTCGCCGGTGATCTTCGGGATGAAGTCCGGCGTCCAGCCCTGCATCGGATGCGGTTTGAACGCGGGATGCGCGGCGGCGGGCGAGCCGTCCGGGTTGCGTGCCTGCTCGGTGCCGCTGCCCAGAAGCTGGGCATCTTCCGGCTCGCACACGATCACCTTGGTGTTGGGGCTCTCCTTGGCGAGCACGCGCGCCACGCCCTTCAGCGTGCCACCGGTGCCGTAGCCTGTCACCCAGTAGTCGAGCTTGGTGTCGGCGAAGTCGTCGATGATCTCGCGGGCGGTGGTGCGCGAATGGTAGTCGGGGTTCGCCTCGTTCTCGAACTGGCGGGTGAGGAACCAGCCGTGCGTCTTGGCGAGCTCGACGGCCTTCGTCACCATCGCCATGCCGCGGCCTGCGGCGGGCGTGATGACGACCTTGGCACCGAGGAAGCGCATCAGCCGGCGGCGCTCGACGCTGAAGGTCTCGGCCATTGTCACCACCAATGGGTAGCCTTTGGCCGCGCACACCATGGCAAGGCCGATGCCGGTGTTGCCGCTGGTGGCCTCGATCACGGTCTGGCCGGGTTTCAGCTCGCCGGATTTCTCCGCCGCCTCGATGACGCCGAGGGCAAGCCGGTCCTTCACGGAACCGAGCGGGTTGAACGCCTCGATCTTGACGAACAGGTTGACGCCCGCGGGCGCCAGCCGGTTGATCTTGACGACCGGGGTGCGTCCGACGGTCTCCAGAATGCTGGCATATCTGCGTCCCATGCTACCTCCTCACTCCCTTCAAACACCTATGACTGCAATTCACGCTTGCCTGGCCGGCCGCATCTGCGCCGGGTCGTAGAAGAACCGTTCGCGCGCAATGCGCTCGCCGGCCCACTCCTGCAGGGCCAGCTCGTCGAGACGCAGCACGACGCCGGTGGCGTCGGCCATTTCGAACACCCAATTGATGACGACCCGGTCGCCGTCGATCAGCACGGCCTTGGCGGGCAGGGCGCGCGTGTTGGGAAAGCGGGCGAGGAGGGCCTTTTCGTGCGCAACGAGTATGTCGCGTCCCACGCGCGGCGGCGCGCTGTTCTCCTGCATCGAGGCATCGGGGTGATAGAAGCTCTCGATCGCCTGCACGAACGCACCGTTTTCGACCGTGGCGATGAAGTCCCGCACGCGTTCGCGGCTCGGCATTGACCAACCCCGTCGCCCGCAATGACACCCGAGTGCCTACGCCAACACCGGCCCGGCCGCAACGGGGCTGCTTCAAGGGATAAGCGTAAGATACCGCATTTGAAAGAAAAAGGGCATTGAAGCGGTTCGAGGTAAGCTCTTCGTTGTATTTCGGCGGGCAGCCGCCGCGCGCGCCGCAGGCGAGCTAGGATTGGCTCACGGGCGACTGCGGGCGGGTCCGCTGTGCCAGCAATATGCCGCCGATCACCAGCACCAGTGCGACGGCGTGAAAGGTGGCGAACTGTTCCCCCAGCAGTGCCACCGCGAGGATGGCCGAGAACACCGGCACGAGATTGACATAGACGCCGGCGCGGCCCGGGCCGATCAGGTCCACCCCGCGCAACCAGAAGATCTGCGAGGCGCACGAGGGAAAGATGGCGACGTAGAGCGTCACAAGGAAGCCCTGCAGCGACGGCACCCGCAGAGTACCCATCACCGCCTCGTAGGCCACCAACGGAATGGAGGTCAGCGCGGCGATCAGCGCCAGCAGGGTGAAGAACACCGCGCTCGGCATTTCCGGCCGATCGCGCAGCGCCACCGTATAGAACGCGTAAAAGATGCACGAGATGATCATCATCACGTCGCCACGGTTTAGCTCGTTCTCGAACACCGCGAGCGGCATGCCTTGCGTGGCCACCACCACGACGCCAATGGTCGTCACCAGCACGCCGACGAGCTGGATCGGCGACACCCGCGTGCCCTGCACGAGAAACGCGCCGGCCAGAACGAGCACGGGAATCGCGCCCTGCAGGATGCCGAGGTTGACGGCGCTGGTGTAGTAGGCGGCGATGTAGAACATCACGTTGAAGGCGGTGAAGCCGAGCGTTACCATCAGCACGATGGTGCCGAGCCGCCGGCGGATGGCCGGCCAGTGCCGGCGCACTTCCCTTCCGTGGATCGGCCACAGCACGGCCACCACCAGCACCCAGCGCAGCGACGTCAGCAGCAGCGGGGTGATCTCACCGATGGCCAGCCGGCCGGAGATGGTGTTGCCGGCCCAGAACAGCGCCGCGAGCGCCAGCAGCAGCGCGGGCGAGCCGTAGAGCCGGTAAGCCAGGAGTGAAAGACTGCTGCTCATCGGTGCGAAAGGGGGTGGAGTGCTGCGGCCGGGGCCCGACACCTAGCAGAAATCCGCGCGGCGGGAACCGTCGCGTTGCAGGATTGGTGGGGCCCTCAGGATGCGGGCCGCTCCTCGATGGCGTCGACGCGGGAGGGATAGAACGCCACGTGGCCCTTGATCTGCGCGACGGCCGGATAGGGGTCCTCGTAGGTCCACACCGCGTTGACTGAGCGCTGCCCGCCGGCGGGAATGCTGTAGTAGCTGCAATCGCCCTTGTAGGGGCAATAGGTTTTGTGCGCGGTGGGCTCCAGCAGTCCCATGTCCACATCCTCGCGTGGAATGTACTGCACGGGCTTGTAACCGGCCTCGCGCAGCGTCAGCGCCGCGCGCGTGTCGGCCACCACCCGGCCCGCGACGGTGACGACCACGCGGGCAGGGTTGTGCGCGATGGTGATGGGATGATCGGGGCCGGGCAGTTTCATTTCCGGTGCGGACATGGGTTCACGCGCTCTCTCGCTGACAGGTCAGCTCGCGGCTCGATTTCGGCCGCCATAGCGCGGGGCACGCCGACCCGCAAGCGGGTACATCGAAGGGTGGGTCAGACGGAGCGGCCCGCGCTCCGTGGCTTTCTGCCGCCAGTGCGCACGCGCGCCGGCTTTGGCTCTGCCATTCCTTCAGGATCACGCAATCGGGAGCGGGCCGCCGACGCACGCGGCATCACAGCGCTGCACGTACTCGGCGAGGCCGCGCCCGAGTCCCTTCAGCTCCTTGAGCTTCCCAGGCTGGCGCCATCCGGCCCTTCGCGGTAGAGGGTGACGCAATGCTCGACCGCGTGCACGAGTCGCTTTGGGTCGCCGAAGGAGGAAATGTCAGCTTCATTGGCATTCCCTATCCGACGCGGTCCGTCATCGCTCGCTTTGCCAACGGCGACTTGTGGGTCTGGTCGCCCGTCAAGCTGACCGCGGCGCTGCGCAGCGAAGTCGACCGCCTGGGCTCGGTGCGTCACCTCGTGAGCCCCAACAAGCTCCATCACCTCTATCTGCAGGACTGGAAGGCGGCCTATCCCGACGCGTTGCTGTGGGGGCCGCAATCAACGATCAAAAAGCGTCCCGACCTGCGTTTCCGCGAAGCGCTCAAGGATAGCCCGCCGCCCGAATGGGGCCACGACATCGACCAGGCCTGGTTCCGCGGCTCGTTTGCCATGGACGAGATCGTGTTCCTTCACCGCCCGTCGGCCACTGCAATCGTCGCCGATCTGATCCAGACCTTCAGCGATCGCTTTCTCCGCGAGCACTGGGGCTTTTGGCGCTTCCTGGCGCGGCTGGATGGTCTCACCGAGGAGCAGGCCTGCGCGCCGCTGGAGTGGCGGCTGTCGTTCATCAACCGGGCACCGGCGCGCCGGGCCCGCGACAAGGTATTGGGCTGGAACTGCCAGCGCGTCATCGTGGCTCACGGCGAGCGGCCGCGCGGCAACGGCAATGCCGTTCTCGCGCAGTCCTTTCGCTGGCTTGGTCCCAATCGGCGCCCGGACGAGGCGGCGTGAACGCCCCCTGCAGCGTCGGTCGGGAAACCGGCACCCGGAGGGCTGCGGAGCAGAAAAAGGTGGACGCAACGCGGGCCGCCGACTTGTTCGCGCGCAGGACCTGACGCTGGCGCGCCGGCTTTTTGCCAGTGGCACGTTCCCGATTGGGCAACCCCGATCAGGGAGTGCCACCGATCCAGGGAGAGCAAAGACATGGAAGACTACACGCTCAGTATCGTCGGGGTGCTCGCACTCTGCCTGCTGTCGATCCTTTTGGCGGTCTATTCCGGATCGTCCAAGGGCCGTGCCCAGGCGCTCTCGGGCCCGGTATTTCCGGCCAACGATGACAACCTGCTCTATCGGATCGACCGGGCGCACATGAACTCGGTGGAGGCGTTAGCACCTTTTGTGGTGCCCGCCGTGCTTGCGATGATCGTGGGTGTGGGACCGGCAACGCTGGCGGTGCTGGTATGGCTCCATCTCGCGATACGGCTGGCTCACCTGGCCATCTATCTGCGCGGTGGCAATGCAGCCAAGGGTGGCAGCGTCAGGACCATCCTCTTTGTCTCGGGGGCGCTGGTCACCGTGATCCTTATCGTGCTGACCGGCTGGACGGCGCTCTCCTGAGGAGGTCAGCTCGAGCAGGCGTTGTGGACACATCATCTACGAGCCACTCATAGAATGCTGCTACCTCCCGCCGTCGGAGCGACTGGGGCGCCGCGACCACATAATAAGCCCAGCGGATCGGCCACCGCCGTTCCGGGAACAGCTCGCAAAGGCGGCGGGTTGCGATCTCGTTGGCGACGAGTGCCCGGCGCACGAGTGCAACGCCTTGGCCGGCGACTGCCGCCTGCACAACCGCGGACGTTGCATTGATCTTGAGCATCGGGCTATCGCCGCGCGATCCCGCTCCAACGTGTAGCAACCAATCCTGCCAGCTTGGGAAACCGCCACCTCGATGTGGCGTTGCATCTTCGATCAATGTCTGACCGGAAAGCCACTGCGCCATATCCATACCCTGCGGCCGCAATATCAGGGGGCTCGCCACCGCAATCACGTCCTCGTCCATGAGCTTTGTTGCGCGAACGCCCTTCCATTCACCAAGCCCGCAGCGCACGCCGATGTCGGCTTCGCCTTTTGTCAGGTCGAGCAATCGGTCGGACACATCCAGGCGCACATCGATACCGCGATGGCGGCGGTTGAAACGCTCAAGGCGAAAGATGAGCCAATTTGCGACGAGCACCTGAGAGGCGGTCACGAGAACCGCAGCCCTCCCCTTGGGACCCCTCAATCGCTTTAGCCCCTCCTCCAGCGCGTCCAAGCCGAGCGTGATGTCTTCGAGCGCAGTGCGCACTTCCTCGGTTACAGCCAGCCTTTCCTTGCCTGAGCGTGAGCGGCGGAAAACAGGACGACCGACCCAGTCCTCGAGCGAGCGTACTAACTGTCCAACTGCGGTAGCCGTCACCCCTAGCTCAGCAGCAGCGCCGGTAAACGATCCGTGCCGGGCGGCAGCCTCAAAGGCCTGAAGCGAGCGCAGACGCGATAGCGATCTCACGTCACCCCCCAAAGAGCAAACTCAACGCAGTTTTTCTTCGTCGTCGCCTCTTTTCTTACACCTCGCGCAAACGAAGTGAAAGGTCGATTGTGACGCTGCTCAAGGGAGTCAAGGATGTATCTAAGTGGCCGTACAGCGCTCGTTACGGGAGGGTCGAGCGGGATAGGATTCGCCACCGCCAAGCTGTTCGGGGAGCATGGCGCTCGGGTTGCAATCACCGGCCTCGACGAAGAAAAACTTGAGAAGGCGCGGGCGCAAATAGGACCTCAAGCGCTCGCGCTCCGCGCCGATGTGCGCGCGCTCGTTGATCTCGCCGTGATGCGTGATGCGCTGGACCGTACGTTCGGTCACCTCGATGTCCTCTTCGCAAACGCCGGCGTCGCCTTTAGCACGCCGATCGAGAACACAGATGAAGCGCGCTACGACGCGCTCATGGACGTGAACATCAAAGGCGTATTCTTCACGGTGCAGGCGGCATTGCCACTGATGAGGCCGGGCGCGGTCATCATCCTCAACACGTCATGGCTGAACCAGGTCGGCACCTCAGGACTGTCGCTTCTCTCGGCCTCCAAGGCTGCTGTGCGCTCCTTCGCGCGCACGTTATCCGCGGAACTCCTGCCGCGCGGAATACGGGTCAACGCAGTAAGCCCGGGAGCAATCGACACTCCGATCCGCATGCGCGGCGCAGCCACTGCGGAGGAGGTGCGCGCGGCGAACGAAAAACTGGCCGAGCGAATTCCGCTCAAGCGCCTGGGCGAGCCCGAAGACATTGCCCAGGCGGCACTTTACCTAGCGAGCGATCTGTCTCGGTACGTTGTCGGCGCCGAGATCGTGGTCGACGGCGGATTTTCGGAGCTATGACCATGAACCTCCATGCAGACCTATCGATTCCCGCGCTTGTCCATGCCGGCCGCCAGTCTTGGGTGCAGAGCCCGGCTGCCGGCGTCGAGCGGCGCTTGCTGTACCGCGTGGGCGGCGAGGAAGCGATCGCAACCTCGATCGTGCGCTACGCGGCCGGCTCTTCGTTCCCGCCGCACGTCCACCCCGGTGGCGAGGAGTTTCTCGTGCTCGACGGAGTCTTCGAGGACGAGCACGGGCGCTATCCCGCTAACAGCTATGTTCGCAACCCGCCGGGATCAGCGCACGCGCCACGCTCAAGCACAGGCTGCATTATCTTCGTACGGCTTCGGCAGTTCCGCATGGACGACAAGCGTCAAGTCGTCGACTTGCCGCCACCGCACCGCCGCGATCGTTCACTTTTCATGCCGCGACAGCTGTTCAACGGCCTAGATGAGCATGTCGCAATCATCCGCTGGGAGCCGCACGCCACGATCGAGTTCGGAGCACACGGTGGGCTGGAGCTGCTGATACTTGAAGGGGAGCTTTCGGCCTGCGGCAGCGACCTCGAATATTGGAGCTGGCTGCGCTTGCCAGCCGGTACGCCGCTGATGGGTGTCGTTGGAGGCACCGGTTGTGTGGCGTGGGTCAGAACCGCCTCGCCTTGGCCCTGAATCGCCGCACCGAAACTGCGTTGCACAAAGCCTCAGCGTACCATCCGATCACGATGAAGAACCCATGAACGACTTGCAATGGCTCGCCGCCACAATTCTCCTGACGCTGCTCAGCGCCTTTCCTTACATTATTAAGCGGATCCTTACGATCGGGCTGCCGCGCACGCTGGGCAACCCGGGTGCCGGTGACAATGCCGAGATGGCTCCGTGGGCGCAGCGCGCCAAGCTTGCGCACGCCAATGCGGTCGAGAACCTGATTCTTTTCGCGCCTGCTTTGATCGCCGCGCACCTTCACAATCCAAAAGCGGCGACCCTTGCGACTGCTGCACAAGTCTACTTCTTCGCAAGGCTCACACACTACGTCGTCTACGGAGCCGGCGTGCCCATCGTTCGCACGCTGGCCTACTTGGTGGGTATCGGCGCGACAGTGGTGGTTCTGGCAACCCTGATGGCGTGAGTAGCGCAGCTCCTGTCTCGATGACCACTGGAGCACACAGCCTCTTGAGGGGGGCGGTGAGGTGACGTGTCAGCACATCAGGTTCTCTGCGAAAGGACAGCCGACAATGGGTAAAGAGTTGCGCTTCGCTCCCTCGCATCGTTGGCGAGTCCTCAGCATCGGCGTTGCGGCAAACGGCGCAGTCGCTGCCGCCTTTGTGGGCATACCGGCGGCGGCGGTATTCGTTCGTTGCGGCTATCAGATCGACAATGCCACTTTCGGCTGGGTCATTGGCGCGATGGGCCTCGGGTTGGCAGTCAGCGAATTGCCCTGGGGCTTTGCTACGGACTGGCTGGGCGACCGCAAGGTGCTGCTGACTGGCCTTAGCCTGACAGGTGTCGTGCTCACGTTGATGGTCTCGTTTGTCTCACCGACGCCGACGCATGTGCCAACAGCGACGCTTCTCGCTTTAGGCCTTCTGTTCGTGGGCGGCATCGGCGGAAGCGTCAATGGTTCGAGTGGTCGCGCAGTGATGGCCTGGTTTCAAGAGGGCGAACGCGGTCTTGCCATGAGCGTGCGCCAGATGTCGGTGCCAGCCGGCGGCGCACTCGGGGCGCTCATTCTTCCGACGACTGCAGAACATCTCGGATTCGGTGCGGTGTACGGTATTCTTGCTGTTTTCTGTTTTGTCACAGCATCTTTCACCTGGGCATGGCTGCACGAGCCGCCTATACAGATGGCGGCCCCGTCCACTCAAGCTGCAATGCAGCCATCCGCCCCCAGCCCGCTGGCCAATGGCCAAATCTGGCGCACGGTGTGCGGTCTGGGGGCGCTCTGTGTTCCGCAAGTCATCGTCGTAACTTTTGCCGCAATCTTTCTGAATGACGTTGCACATCTGAGCACCGCCGCGATCAGCGCCAGCATCGTCACCTTTCAGATCGGCGCCGCCTTCACGCGCGTCTGGAGCGGCTACTTCACGGACCGGCACAAGAACCGAAGACCCTTCCTCAAGGCATGTGCCCTGCTCACAATGGCGATATTTGGATCGGTCGGCCTCCTGGTCGTGCTGGCCTCGATGATGCCCGGTTATGGGAGCATAGCGATGACCGCTGCGGTATCGCTTGTCATTGTTGGCGGCACCGCCGCTTCGACATGGCATGGGATCGCCTACACCGAATTGGCAGCCATCGCCGGCTTGGAGCATGTCGGGACGGCGCTCGGCCTCGGGAACACTTTTGCCTTTAGCACCTACTTCCTGACACCACTTGCAACACCTTTCATCCTTGATGCTTTGGCCTGGCAGGGGGTGTGGTTCGCGGCAGCCGCCGCGGCTTATCTGGCGTTCGTCTTGTTTCCGAATCCTGCGTCCTCAGCCAAAGCGCTCTGAGACGTGGGCCATGTTGTGGTAGCGCCAGCCATTGGCAGCAATTGACGAACCAAGGTTCGCCAAGACACTAACTAAGTTGTCCTGCAGTATCCAACTTTCGCTTCCCTCACTCCCACTCGATTGTTTCGCGACAGCATACGTCTCTGATTTTCTGCAGTGTTTGAAATGCCTCCAAAAGAAACCACCGACATTTCCTCCGATGGCGTCCTGAAGATGTCGGGACGCAGGGCTTTGTCATCTGTAACTGGCGAGCCGTGGGCCTCCGGCGCGGGCCGAACATAGGGCTAGACAGGGCCTCCCACGCTTTCTGAAGGCGATTTGCGCTCCGGCAGCAAAAACAGGAGCCACGGCACGGTTGCGCAAAGGGCAATCCAGCCAAGCGCCAAGAGGGGAAACCTATCGCCGGCGTCGAGCACCTTAATCCCCGCTTGCACGACACCATGCACGAGGGCTGGCGCCAAGACCGATCCGCCACTGCGTTCAAACAACCAGGCAAGAGGAAACGAGATCGACACCGCAAGCAGGAGCGAAGCCAGCGCGACGGCGAAATCCAACTGCAGCAGCAGCAATGCATGCACCACAACGAAGGGTGCCGCAGCTAGCAACGCGGCATGCCAGAATGGACGCGTAGCGCGAAGACGGCGGAACACAAACCCGCGAAACACCACCTCCTCGGCGATTCCACCCTGCGCAAACATTCCCAGGGCGAGCCATGCTGCCCCCGGCAGCAGTTCAAGCCGCGCGCCGGTCGTCGCCGCGAATATCGGAAAGTAAGGGAGCAAAGCTGCCGACAGCGCCAGCGCCCACAGCAATGCCCGCCAGTTCGTCCAGCGCAATCCTAACGCCGGAACCGCTTCAGCTACACTCCGTCGCGACAAGATGCATTCGCAGGCGACTGCCGCGACGAGCACGAGCGCACAGACGATCAGGCCGAATTCACCGCGCATGCTGCCAAACCCTGCCGCCGAGCGGTCGAGCAACAGCCACAGGACGAAAAAGCCGAGCAGCGTCGGCGCCAGATCACCTCTTGCCAACGCCCTCATAGGTCGATCACCGCATCCACCGCACGGCGCGGCGACATAGCCAGATCTGGCCCATAGCCGAAGCTTGGGGTTACTTGCGGTCCAGGCTCTCATAGACAGCTGCCAAGATGCGGCCTTGGCGTAGGGACTCGTAGGGGCCCTTGAGCCAGCGGTTCATCACGAAGCTCATCGACATGCGTTCGTCGAAGTCGACAAACCCGAGCGAGCCGCCCTGTCCACCCCACCACGCGATGCGATGATCGCGCGGATAGGCCCAGAGCGGCGAGTCGAGCGCGAACGCCGCAGCGCCGAACTTGATCGGCGCGCCAAGCACCAGATCGACGCCATCGGACATCTGTTCGAGGGCACGGAAGCGCCCTTTGTCGGAAAGCAGCCGCACGCCGCCTACACCGCCTGACGCCAGAACCTGATGGACCGTCGCCACAGAACGGGCGTTGCCGTGCCCGTTGGCGCCGCCGACTTCCGCGCGCCGCCACGCCTTTGTGTGCGACGTGTATGGCGTAAGTCGCGGATTCAAGCCGACCCGCTCAGCGATAGGGTTGTCGCTCGGCAGCCAATCGCGCCCACCCTGCACGAAGCTAGCGATGCGGTGATCGTGCTCTGGGCCGATGCCAATATGATAATCGGCGCCGAGCGGCCGCGCCACATGCGTGGCGAAGTACTGGCCCAACGTCACACCAGTGATGCGTTTGATCACGCCGCTCGCCAGGTGGCCGATACAGATGCCGTGATAGCCGGACGCGGTTCCCGGCTCCCACCACGGCGCCTGGCGCGCCAGCAGATCGCATGCCTTGTCGTGATCATACACGTCTTCCCACGTCACATCCTCGGTCCACCCCGCAAGGCCTGACGTGTGGCTGAGGATGTGTTTGACGAGCACGCCTGACTTGCCGTTGCGTGCGAATTCCGGCCAATATTTCGCGACCGGCGCGTCGAAATCGAGTTCGCCGGAATCGGCCAGAACGAGCGCGGCCATCCCAGTCATGGTTTTGGTGATCGAGTGCGTCGTGATGATGGTGTCGCGCTCCCATGGCCGCTCGTATTTGGCGTCGAAGTAGCCGCCCCAGAGATCTACCACTGGCTCGCCGTCGATGAACACGGCGACGGATGCGCCGATGTCGTCGCCGCTATCGAGATTATATTGCAACGCCTGGCGCACAGGCTCGAACCGGTCCGGGCATATCCCCTTGATTTTGGCGTTCTCGATCACCGGCCACGTAGACGGCGCGGTGGAAATCGTCGGATTCCATTCAGTTTTCTGCGCCCTCAAGCCGAACATGGCTGCCTCCTTTGTTAAAGCGCCATTAACGTCTCTTTGGTGGCGCCATAAAGAGCCGCCATTGTCTCTTTGTCAAGCTCAAAGAGACGCTCTTGTATCTTTCTTTGGAAGCGCCTATTTCAGGTTCGAAGGCAGGAGATCATGGCAGCGAAACGCAAGACGAAAGAGATGCAGCGCGGACCCGGTAGACTTTCAGCGGCGGAGACGGCACAGCTTGAAGATCGCCTGCTCGACGCCGCGGAGCGCGTGTTCGTAGCCCAGGGATATGCTCGCGCCACCATGGACGCGATCGCCAAGGAAGCGGGCGCCTCGCGCAAGACCTTCTACGCCCGCTACGCCAATAAGGCCGACGTTCTGACCGCGGTGGTCAATCGTCTTCTTGATTCGGCGATCACACCGCACAAAAAGGGCGTTCGCTCGCCCGCTGTTGGACGCGACCCTGCCGCGCTCCTCTTACAGATCGCTCGTGAACTGGCGGGCCTTTCAGAAACCCCTCACGTCGCTGGCATAAATCGGCTGGTGTTCGCCGAGGCGCTTCAGGCGCCTGATCTTGCGCGCCTGTTTCTGGATCTGCACGCCCGCGCCGCCGACGATGTACGCGCCAATCTGGAAGAGCTCCGCGACGAAGGCAGTCTGCCGCGCCTGCCCAATAGCAAGCTGGCGGCGGTCATTTTCATCGAGATGGCGGCGTCTATGCCACGTCTACGCGCTCTGCTGGGCGCGCCGCTCAGCCGCAAGGAAACCAATGATCTAACAGCCGCCGCCGTGCAGATTTTCCTGCATGGCTGCGGAAGGGCTTAGGACTATTTCGATTTGGAGAACGCGATGTATGCTCCTTCACCCTATCGTGTTGACGATGTGAATCGCATTTGTGCGCTCATGGATGCATTCCCATTCGCAACCCTTGTCAGGAATGACACGAGCGGGCCGGTCGCCGCTTATCTCCCGCTCGCGCGCAGCGAAGGCGCCTCAGGCGGCGCCGTCCTCTTCGGTCATCTCGCGAAGGCGAACCCATTTTGGCTCGGCGCCGACGGCGCGGAAGTCGTTGCGCTCTTTTCGGGGCCTGACGGCTACATCTCTCCGTCCAACTATCCTTCGAAGCAGACGCACGGAAAGGTCGTTCCGACCTGGAATTATGTGCGCGTCGAAGTTCGCGGCAGACTTTCGATCGAGACCTCGCCTGGTCGGCTGCGTCACTACATGGATATGCCGACGACGATGATGGAACGTCATCGCGAAGCGCCATGGTCGGCGGACGATGCGCCACCCGACTTCATCAACAATCTCGCCACCGCCATCGTCGGCATCCGGATCGACGTCACTTCGTTGGAAGGATCGTGGAAGCTCGACCAAAGAAAAGCGCCGATTGATCGGCAGGGCGCGATCGCGGGGATGCGATCGGAGGGAAACCAAGATCTGGCCAACCTCATGGCCGAGATTACACTCGCCTGAGAGTTAGCGCGACGTCGATGGTCCAGTGATCGGCGCCGAGATTGCGGGCGCTGGTTATACCCTGTCAGTTTGCGACAAGCTCTATGGCTATACCCTTTATTGCACATCCTGTGTGCTTCACCGCCTCCGCTCAACCCGAATGAAGGCGAAGGATCAACAAAAACACCGGCGATAGATGGCGACAGCTGGGTCTTGATCAGCAAACCGAGCGTTGGCGATAGTTAGCGAGGGTTATAGGCCACTCTTGGCGATCGTCCGCGAATGTTCGCGATAGACGGCGGCACCCTCACTCCCACTCGATGGTGCCTGGCGGCTTTGAGGTGACGTCGTAGACGACGCGGTTGATGCCCTTGACCTCGTTGATGATGCGGGTGGCGGTGCGGCCCAGCACCTCGTGCGGGAACTGGAAGTAGTCGGCGGTCATGCCGTCGGTGGAGGTGACGGCCCGCAGCGCGCACACATGGTCGTAGGTGCGCGCATCGCCCATCACGCCGACGGTGCGCACGGGCAGCAGCACCGCGAACGCCTGCCAGATCTGGTCGTAGAGGCCGGCCTTGCGAATTTCGTCGAGGTAGATCGCATCGGCCTTGCGCAGGATGGCGAGCTTCTCCGCCGTGATGTCGCCGGGGATGCGGATGGCGAGCCCCGGTCCAGGGAAGGGATGGCGGCCGATGAAGTGCTCGGGCAGGCCCAGCTCGCGGCCGAGCGCGCGCACCTCGTCCTTGAACAGTTCGCGCAGCGGTTCGACCAGCTTCAGGTTCATGCGCTCGGGCAGGCCGCCGACGTTGTGGTGCGACTTGATGGTGACGGACGGGCCGCCGGCGAACGAGACGCTTTCGATCACGTCGGGATAGAGCGTGCCCTGCGCCAGGAACTCGGCCCCGCCGGCCTTCTTGGCCTCCGCCTCGAACACGTCGATGAACAGGGCGCCGATGGTCTTGCGCTTGGCCTCCGGATCAGAGACGCCGGCCAAGGCCTTGAGGAAGCGCTCGCTCGCATCGACATGCACCAGCGGGATATTGTAGTGACCCCGGAACAGCGACACGACCTCTTGCGCCTCGTCCTGCCGCAGCAGGCCGTGGTCGACGAAGATGCAGGTGAGCTGGTCTCCGATTGCCTCGTGGATCAGCACGGCGGCGACCGCGCTGTCGACGCCGCCGGAGAGCCCGCAGATCACGCGGCCCTTGCCGACCTGCGCGCGGATCTTGGCGATCTCGGCCGAGCGGAAGTGGGCCATGCTCCAGTCGCCCGGCAAGCCGGCGATCTTGCGCACGAAGTTGCGGATCAGCAGCGAGCCGCGCGGGGTGTGCGCGACCTCGGGATGGAATTGCACGGCATAGAGTTTGCGCGCCTCATCGGCGATGGCGGCGAACGGCGCACCGCGCGACACGCCGACCACCTTGAACCCGGGCGGTAGCCGCGTGACGCGGTCGCCGTGGCTCATCCACACGGTGTCGAGGCCGCCTTTCTTCCAGAAACCCTCGAACAGCGGGGAATCGCTGGTGATCTCGAGGTCGGCGCGGCCGAATTCACGATGGTGGCCGCCTTCCACCCCGCCGCCGAGCTGCGCCACCATGGTCTGCTCGCCGTAGCAGATGCCGAGCACGGGCAGGCCCGAGGTGAACACCCAGTCCGGCGCGCGCGGGGTGCCGAACTCGGTGACGCTGGCGGGGCCACCCGAGAGAATCACCGCGCGCGGCTGCAGCCGCTGCAGGGCGTCATCCGCCCGGTTGAAGGGCACGATTTCGGAGTAGACGCCCTGCTCGCGCACGCGCCGGGCGATCAACTGGGTCACCTGGCTGCCGAAATCGATGATCAGGACGGTGTCGGTCATGGGGTGCGGGCGCCAGCAACGCGGAATCGCAGGGGCACAGGCGGCCCGGTAGACCACCCGGACGCGGACGGGTCAAGCCGGGCCCTCCGGTTATCACTTTTCCGTGCCTATTTGGGCGGCAAGGGACTTCTGGTATCTGATAGAGACCATGGAACCCGTTACATCGAAGCTGAAGCGCTCGCGGCTGTTTGCGCCGCTTTCCGACGAGGCGATTGCCGACCTGATCAGCAAGCCCGGTGTCATGACCGGGCAGCCGGGCGACGCTGTGGCTGCCCGCCGCGGCGACCTGGTCGTGCTGCTGGAAGGCGGGCTGGCGATGGGAAGCAGCCAGCATGGCCAGCACATCGCCGCGTTCAGCGTCGATGAGGAGGCACCCGACCCCGCCGTTCTCTACACCATTCCCGCGCAGGCCCGCCTGCAGCTCACGCGCCCCTCCGTGTACCTTGTGATCGATGGCGCGCGTTTCGATGAGGCGCTGAGTGGGCGCCAGGAGACGAAGAGCCTCGCTTCCCTCGACGACGGCGTGCGCGAGCGCGTGGCTGCACTTCTCAAGGCGGCGCCGTTCAAGCAGATGTCGTTTGAGAACCTGTGCCGCTGCGCCGAGGCCATGAAGCCGCAGGAGGTCGCAGCCGGCCAGGACGTGGTCGTCCAGGGCGGCAAGGGCGATTTCTTCTACGTGATCGAGCAGGGCAACGCCGAGGTGCTGCGCACCGATGCCGGCCGCCCGCCGGTCAAGCTCGCCACCCTGGGGCCAGGCGACAGCTTCGGCGAGGAAGCCCTGATCAAGGGCGAGCCGCGTAACGCCACCGTGCGCATGGGGACGCAGGGCCGTGTGCTGAAGCTGGGCAAGGCCGATTTCGACCGCCTGCTCAAGAGCCGGCTGGTGCATGAGATTGCCGCCGATGAGGCGCGCGCCCGGCTCGAGAAGAACGCCGCCGCGCTGATCGATTGCCGCTTCGAGGAGGAATGGGACCTGTGGCGGCTGAAGAATGCGCGCCTGATCCCGCTCGAGCAGATTCGCGAGCGGGCGCGCGGGCTCGCCAAGGACCGCACCTACATCGTGTACTGCCGTACCGGCCGCCGCTCGCGCGCGGCAACGTTCCTCATGCGGCAGGCGGGGCTGGAGGCGCTGTCACTCACGGGCGGGATCGCGGGGTGGCCGTACGACCTGGAAGGCAACGCCATCGAGAGCTGAGCCACCGGCACCTGGGATTCGGGAAGCGAATTTTCGGCTGCGCACGCGGTGTCTGGCTCCTGGGTCCCGGCTCTCCGCTGCGCTTCGGCCGGGATGACACGAAGAGAACCCCGGCCACCGGCGTTACATGCCTGCTGCTGTCATCCCGGAACTTCGCGAAGCGAAATATCCGGGATCCAGGGCCAGCGCTCGCGGGGCTAGTCGCGCAGCAGCGCGGCGATGCGGCCGATGGCGGCGCGGATGTTTTCCACCGAGTTGGCATACGAGAAGCGGATGTAGCCCTCGCCGTGGATGCCGAAGCTGGTGCCGGCCACCGTGGCGACGCCGGCTTCCTCCAGCATCCGGTTCTGCAGCTTGCGCGCATCCATGCCGGTGCCGGTGATGTTCGGGAACACGTAGAAGGCGCCGCCGGGGTCGAGGCAGGTGAAGCCGGGAAGCTGGTTCAGCATCGGCACGATCGTGCGCCGGCGCTCGTCGAACGCGGCGACCATCTTGTGCACCTCATCCTGCGGGCCTTCGAGCGCGGCGATGCCGGCGTATTGCGTCGGCGCGTTGACACAGGAGTGGCAGTTGACGGCAAGGCGCACGGCCGGCTCCACCAGCGCCTTGGGCCACACCGAGAAGCCGAGCCGCCAGCCGGTCATGGCGTAGGTCTTGGACCAGCCGTCGAGCACGATCAGCCGGTCGCGGAGCGAGGGGTAGCGCAGAAAGCTCTCGTGCTTGCGCCCGCCGTAAAGCATCTGGCTGTAGATCTCGTCCGACATGATCGCGACGTTGGGAAAGCGCTCAAGACCTGCGGCGAGCTTCGCCACCTCCTCCTTGGGCGCGGCGCCGCCGCACGGGTTGCCCGGGCTGTTGAGGATGATGAGGCTGGTCTTGGGCGTGATCTGGCCGAGCACCTGATCCGCGGTGAAGCTGAACTGGTTGGCCTCGTTCTGCACGATCGGCACCGGCGTGGCGCCGGTGTACTGGATCATGGATCGATAAATCGGGAAGCCGGGGTCTGGATACATGATCTCGGCACCCGGCTGGCCGAACATCAGGATCGAGAAGAACATGGTCGGCTTGCCGCCCGGCCAGATGATGATGGTGTCCGGGTGCACCTCGACGCCGTGACGGCGGTTGAGGTCTTTCGCCACCGCCTCGCGCAGCGGCAGGATGCCCTGCGCGGGCGTGTAGCCGTGGTGCCCGTCGCGCAGCGCCTTGATGGCGGCCTCGACGATGTGGGCCGGCGTCTTGAAGTCAGGCTGGCCGATGCCGAGGTTGATGATGTCCTTGCCCTGGCGCTGCAACTCGGCGGCGCGCGCGAGGACCTCGAAGGCGGTTTCCGTTCCCAGCCGTTGCAGGTTCGGCACGAGTTGCAGCATTGGTATTTCCCCCGGTGTTATCGGTCTCCTCTCCGCACTCATCCAGGTGCATCCGGTGCGACTCTACACCGACGGCGAGGGATGAGTGGGCAGAGGGCTGGGGTCAGGGGCGGCTTCAAGCACGGTGAGCGCCCTGGCTGCCCCTCACCCTAACCTTCTCCCCGTCATGTCGAGGACATGCCCGGCATGGTGGGGAGAGAGGATATTACGCTCCCGCCTTCGTCTTGGCTTTCGCTTTCGTGCCGGCCTTCGCATCGTCCTTCATCCCATACGTGTGCTCCGGCGCGGGGAAGGTGCGGTTGCGCACCTCGGTGGCGTAGCCGGAGATGGCGCTGCGGATCGCCTCGCCGACCTTGCCGAACTCCTTGACGAATTTCGGCACGCGCGGGGAGAGGCCCAGCATGTCCTCCATCACCAGGATCTGGCCGTCGCATCCGGCCGAGGCGCCGATGCCGATGGTGGGGATGGGAATGCTCCCGGTGATCTTGCGCGCCAATTCCTCGGCCATCGCCTCGAGCACGATGGAGAAGGCGCCGGCCTCCGCGACCGCGCGCGCATCCTCCTCGATGGCCGCCCATTCGTCGCGCACGCGGCCCTGCGTCTTGAAGCCGCCGAGCACGTTGATCGACTGCGGGGTGAGACCGATGTGCGCCATCACCGGGATGCCGCGCTCGACCAGGAAGCGGATGGTTTCGGCCATGCGGCGGCCGCCCTCCAGCTTGATGGCGCCGCAGCCGGTCTCCTTCATGACGTGGGCGGCGTTGCGAAAGGCAACCGACGGGCTCTCCTCGTAGGAGCCGAACGGCATGTCGACCACGATCAGCGCGCGCTTGGCGCCGCGCACGACGGCGCGGCCGTGCATGATCATCAGTTCCAGCGGCACCGGCACTGTGGATTCATAGCCGTGCATCACCATGCCGAGGCTGTCGCCCACCAGCAGCAGGTCGACGAAAGGGTCGGCGATGGCGGCGGTGTGTGCGTGATAGGAGGTGAGGGCGACGATCGGTTCGCGCCCCTTGCGGGCGGCGATCTCGGGCGCCGTGATGCGTTTCTGCGGGACGGGGCTTTGTGCGGACATGGATGTCCTCTGGTGCAGGGCCTGACTGGCGCCAGCAATAGCTGATCCGGGCGGCGCTGCAAGGGCCGGGGTGGCGCTAGGCCTCCGCGCTTTCGACATGCCTGGCCAGCCATCTGGCACGACGCAGAAGGCGGCCGTCGTCGCGGGGCGGGCCGACAAGCTGCACGCCCATCGGCAGGCCGTCGGCTTCCAGCAGCGGCAACGTCACCGCGGGCGTGCCGAGGTAGGTCCAGAAGCCGCAGAAGACCGGATCGCCGGTGCTCGAGAGGCCTTTCGGCGCCGGGCCCAGGGCGGCGGGGGTGAGGATGGTGCCGCGGGTCAGGAACAGCTCGTTGACGACGCGGTGCAGCTCCTTGCGGGCATTCAGCGCCGCCATGTAGTCGACAGCGCGCGTGCGGCGCCCCTCTTCGATCTGGTCGGCCAGCGTCTTGCTGATCAGGTCCGGCGAGCGGTCGAGCAGGGGACCGAAGTTGGTCGCCAGCTCGACCTTCTGGATCAGGCGGCCCGCCGCGCTGCCGCGCTCGAACGCATGATCGATGGAGACCTCCTCCACCAGCTCGCCCAGATGCTCGACCAGTTCGCCGAACGCCTCGCGGGTGGCCGGGTCGGCATCGTTCCAGGCGTGGGTCTTGACGAAGGCGAACATCGGCGGCAGCGAAAACTCCTCCGTCGCCATCTCGACCAGGCGCGGGCGGCTCGCACGGATGCTGTAGGGGTCGCGGTCGTCGTAGCCTTGCATGACGTCGGCGACAAGCGCGACATCCTCAATCGAACGGCCGAGCACGCCGACCGTATCCAGCGAGTGCGACTGATCGAGCACGCCGGGGCGCGGGATCATGCCGAACGTCGGCTTGTAGCCGTAGAGCCCGCAGTAGGCCGAGGGGCGGATGACGGAGCCGATGGTCTGCGTGCCGAGCGCCGCCGGCACCATGCCGGCCGCCACCGCCGCCGCCGATCCGGAGGAGGAGCCGCCGGGCGTGTGCTCGGGATTGTGCGGGTTGCGGGTCGGCCCCGGCGTGCGCGTGGCGAGCTCGGTGGTTACCGTCTTGCCCATGATGACGGCGCCGGCCGCGCGCAGGGCGGAAATGCACACCGCGTCTTTTTCCGGCTGGCGGCCCTTGAACGCCTTGCAGCCGTTCTCGGTCGGCATGTCGGCAGTGTCGATGATGTCCTTGATGCCGATCGGTACGCCGTGCAGCCGTCCGATGCCCATGCCGGATTTGCGGTCGGCGTCGGCCCGGCGCGCCTGCGCCAGCGCGTTCTCGCGATCGATGTAGGCCCAGGCCTGCAGCCGCGGCTCCAGCTCGTCGATCCGCTGCAGGCAGGCCTGCACCAGCTCCTCGGAGGTGATGTCTCCGGCCGCGATGGCGGCGGCGGCGGCGGTGGCGGTCAGGTCGCAGGGGTGGGGCATTGCGGCGGCTCCATCGGGATCGGCTTGGCGAGGCATAGCCGATCAATCGGGTTCCTGAAACACTTCATCGCGGCTCTTGCGCATGGCGGGCAGCGTGGCGGCGATCACCAGCACCAGCGCCAGCACGACGAAGGTGGCGCTCAGGGGCCGCTCCAGGAAGGTCAGGAAGCTGCCGCGCGAGAGCACCAGCGCCTGGCGCAGCTTCTCCTCCATCAGCTCGCCCAGCACGAACCCCAGCAGCAGCGGCGCCGGCTCGAAGCCGAACTTGATGAGCGCATAGCCGAACAGGCCGAAGCCGGCCGTCATGTAGACCTCGACGCCGGAATTCTTGATCGAGTAGATGCCGATGCAGCACAGCAGCACGATCAGCGGGAACATCAGGCGGTAAGGCACCTTGAGAAAGCGCACCCACAGGCCGATCAGCGGCAGGTTGATGATCAGCAGCATGACGTTGCCGATCCACATCGAGGCGATCATGCCCCAGAACAGGTCCGGCTGCTTGTTGATGATGTCCGGACCTGGCTGGATGCCGTGCAGGGTCATGGCGCCGACCATCAGCGCCATCACCGCGTTGGGCGGGATGCCGAGCGTCAGCAGGGGGATGAACGCGGTCTGCGCGCCGGCGTTGTTCGCCGATTCCGGACCGGCCACGCCTTCGATGGCGCCGTTGCCGAAGCGCGAGGGATCCTTGGCGAGCTTCTTTTCCAGCGTGTAGGACGCAAACGGCCCGAGCACCGCGCCGTTGCCCGGCAGCAGGCCGAGCACCGAGCCGAGCAGGGTGCCGCGCACGATCGGGCCGGTCGACTGCCGTATCTCGCCGCGGTTCGGGAGCAGCCGGCCGATGGCGCCCTCGACGACCCCGCGCGACTGCACGCTCTCCAGGTTGCGGAGGATTTCGGTGACGCCGAAGGTGCCCATCGCCAGCACCGCGACGTCGAAGCCGTCGGCGATCTGCAGCCAGCCGAAGGTGAGGCGGAGCTGGGTGCTTTCCAGGTCGGTGCCGACCGTGGACAGCAGAACGCCGACCAGGATGATCGCCACCGCCTTCATCACCGAGCCGCGCGCCAGCACCACCGCGAACAAGAGGCCGAGCACGATCAGCGAGAAATATTCAGCGGGCCCGAATTTCAGCGCCATGTTGGTGAGCGGCAGCGCCAGCGCGGCAATGATGACGGTCGAGACGCAGCCGGCGAAGAACGAGCCGATGGCGGCGATGCCGAGCGCGGCGCCGGCGCGGCCCTGGCGTGCCATCTGGTAGCCGTCGAGCGTGGTGACCACCGAGGTCACCTCGCCCGGAATGTTGACGAGAATGGCCGTGGTCGAGCCGCCGTACTGGGCGCCGTAGTAGATGCCCGCCAGCATGATGAGCGCGCCGACCGGATCGAGGCCGAACGTGATGGGCAGCAGCATGGTGAGCGTGGCCACCGGACCGATGCCGGGCAGCACGCCGATCAGTGTGCCGATCAGGCAACCGAGGAAGCACAGGCCCAGGTTCTTGAACGACAGCGCAACGTCCATGCCAAAAGCAAGGTTGTGCGTCAGGTCGGCCACGTGTGCGCCCAGGAAGCCGACAAGGTCGGACACGCCGAGGGTGGCGGCAACGATCATCAGCGCACTGCCTCAGAACGGGTCATAGCCGAATGGAAACACGGGGATCGGCAAGCCCAGCAGGTATTTGAACAACACGATGGACACGGCGGTGATCACGATGGCGAACACGATGATCTCGAGCGGGCGCGTATCGGGATCCGCGAGCGATGCAAAGATGACGGCAAGCGTGCCGGCGCAGGCGAGCCCCAGCGGATCGATGGTGAGTCCGAACAGGACAAATGAGCCCAGCACGAACACGGGGCCGCGCCATGCCCACCTCTCGAGCCCCGGACCGAAGAAGAGCATGCTCCGCGCCACCAGCACGATGCCGAACAGGCCGACGAGCGCGGCCACCCCTTTCGGGAGCATGCCCGGTCCGACCTCCGACAGGCTGCCCATCGACAGGTCGAACCCGCCGGCGAAGCCGAGGATGGCGACGGCAATCAGGAACAGGCCGCCGGCGAGATCGTGGGGCGACCTGACGAGGCCCCGCTCTGCGGGCGGCGTGCCGTCCCCCGGCGCTTGCAAAGTCATCTTCCCTCCCCGTCGTTTTTTTGCTCGGGCCCCGGCGAGCGGTCTCTCCGCTCCTCGGCTGCACGGCTGCGGGAGCCTACCCGCGGCGCCCGGCAGCGTCTACGCCGGCGCGCGGACTGGCTAACGCGGCGGCTCACGAAGGCTTGATGGAATTTTCGCTGCGCGGTTGCGTCTCAGCCATCGCCTCGCTCAGCAGCCGGGCGACGTGCTGCGCCGCGCGGCCCGCCCCGTCGGCGATCTGGTGGCGGCAGGAGAAGCCGTCGGCGGCGATGGCGGTGGCGGCGGGCGCCTTGCGGACGGCGGGCAGCAGCGCCAGTTCGCCCATGGCCAGGGAGACATCGTAGGTGTCGGCGCCGTAGCCGAAGGCGCCGGCCATGCCGCAGCAGCTTGAATCTACGGTCGCGACCTCGAATCCCTCGACCAGCCCCAGCGTCCGGGTGACCGCGTCCATCGCCGCGAACGCCTTCTGGTGGCAGTGGCCGTGCAGCAGGATCTTGCGCGTCTGGCGGGCGATCGGGCCTTCGATGCGGCCGGCGGCGGCTTCGCCGGCGAGAAACTCCTCGAACAGGACGGCGTGTTTGGCCAGCCGGTCGGTCTCGGGGCCCGGCAGCATGGCCAGGAATTCATCGCGCAGCGTGAGCAGGCACGACGGCTCCAGGCCGACCACAGGCACGCCGCGGGCAAGGAACGGCGCCGCGGCATCCAGCACCCGGCGGGCTTCGGTGCGCGCCTCCTCGACCAGACCCGCCGACAGGAAGGTGCGGCCGCAGCAGAGCGGACGCGGCGGCCGGGCGTAGCCATTGCCGGTGGCCGCGCGCAGCACGCTGACGCGGTAGCCGAGCCGGCCGAGGACATCCACCGCGGCGCGCAGGTTCTCCGGCTCGAAATGGGCGTTGAAGGTGTCGGCGAACAGCGCGACCTCGCGCAGCGAGCCGGGGGCACCCGAGTTCTCCCCCCTCGAGGGTGCAGAGGCGTCGATCGCGCCGCGATCGTTTCCGTCCGGAGTTCTCCGATCCCTGGCCCCTCCCGGCCAGGGGGAGGGAAATCCGGCGACGGCCGCCGCCTCGAACACATCCCGCCGCCAGCGCGGCAGCCGGCGGCGCGCGGACAGGCCGGTCATCCCTTGCGTGAGGGCGGCGACGCCGGGGATGGCGTTGCGCGCGTTCATCAGCGGCGCCACCTTCGACGCGAACGGCGCATAGCGCGGCAGGTAGGCGACCAGCCGGTCGCGCAGCGACAGGCCGCGCCGCGCGTTGGCCGCGGCCAGCACCTCGATTTTCATTTTCGCCATGTCGACGCCGGTCGGGCACTCGCGCCGGCACCCCTTGCAGGAGACGCACAGCTTCATCGTCTCGAGCATGTCGTCGGAGGCGAAGGCGTCGGGTCCGAGCTGCCCCGAGATGGCGAGGCGCAACGCGTTCGCGCGCCCGCGGGTGACGTCGCGCTCGTTGCCCGTCATGCGAAACGAGGGGCACATGACGCCGGCGGCGTGCTTGCGGCACTCGCCGTTGTTGTTGCACATCTCCACCGCGCCCTGGAACCCGCCGCCCTGTCCCGGGTAGGCCGACCAGTCGAGCGCCATCGTCATTTCGCGCACGCGGTAGTCCGGTTTGAAGCGAAACAGCGTGCGGTCGTCCATGCGCGAGGGGCGCACGATTTTTCCCGGATTCATGAGGCCGGTTGGATCGAACCGGTCCTTCACCTCCTCGAAAATCTCGACGGTCCTGCGCCCATACATCTTTTCGTGGAATTCGGAGCGGACCAGCCCGTCGCCGTGCTCGCCGGAGTGCGAGCCCTTGTATTGGCGCACCATGGCGAACGCCTCCTCGGCGATGGCGCGCATGGTGCGGGCATCCTTTTCCAGCTTCAGGTTGAGGACGGGGCGCACGTGCAGGCAACCGACGCTGGCGTGCGCGTACCAGGTGCCGCGCGTGCCGTGCCTGGCGAACACCTCCGTCAGCCGCTCGGTGTAGTCGGCGAGGTGTTCCAGCGGCACCGCGCAGTCCTCGATGAAGGAGACCGGTTTGCCCTCGCTTTTCATCGACATCATGATGTTGAGGCCGGAGGCGCGCACGCTCCACACGGCGGCCTGGCCCGCGGCGTCCGGCACTTTCACCACGCTGCCCGGAGAGCCGAGATCGCCCATCAGCTCTTCGAGGCGGCCGAGGCGGGTCAGATTTTCGGCCTGGTCGTCCTGCGCGAATTCGACCAGCAGCAGCGCGTCCGGTTGCCCGCGCACGTAGGCGTCCATCACCGGGCGGAACATGGCGATGTCGCGGGCGAGCTCGATCAGCGTGCGATCCACCACCTCCACCGCCACCGGCCCGAGCTTGACGATGTGCTGCGCGGCCTCCATCGCCTTGCGGAAGGTGGCGAAGTGGCAGATGCCGAGCGCCTTGTTCTTCGGCAGGGGCGACAGCTTGAGCGCGATCTGCCGCGAGACGGCGAGCGTGCCCTCCGAGCCGCACAGCAGCGTGGCGAGGTTCACCGGCGCGCTGCCCGGAACCAGCGCGTCGATCAGATAGCCGCCGACGCGGCGCGACACCTCGGGGAAGGCGTGCGCGATGTGGTCCGCCTCGCGCCGGCCGAGCGCGAGCAGGTCGCGGAACAGGGCAAGCGCGGTATCCTCACCACTGGCGCCGCGCGCATCCCCTCGCCCCGCTTGCGGGGAGAGGGCCAGGGTGAGGGGCGATGCGGGGGAGGGTGAGCCTTGCGCGGGGAGAGGCAGCCCCAGGTTATGCCCCACCTCGCCGACCCGCGCCTCGCTGCCGTCGGGCAGGATGGCGTCGATGGCGATCACGTTGTCGCGCATGATCCCGTAGCGGATCGAGCGCGTGCCGCACGAGTTGTTGCCGGTCATGCCGCCGATGGTGGCGCGGCTGGACGTCGAGACGTCGACCGGAAACCACAGGCCCGTCGGCTTGAGCTTTCGGTTCAGCTCGTCCAGCACGATGCCCGGTTCGACGAGGCAGGTGCGCGCCTCGGCGTCCGTGCTCACGATCCGGTTCAGGTACTTCGAGAAATCGAGCACCAGCGCGCGCCCCACCGTCTGCCCGGATTGGGAGGTGGCGCCGCCGCGCGGCAGGATGGGCACGCCCTCCTCGCGGGCGATGGCCATCGCGGCGTGCACGTCGGCCGCCGTTTTCGGCACCACCACGCCCAGCGGCTCGATCTGGTAGTGTGAGGCGTCGGTGGAATAGCGCCCCCGGGAAAAAGCATCGAAGAGAACCTCGCCCTCCAGCGCCGCCTTGAGGCGCGCGGCAAGCCGGTGCGAGGCAGGGCGGGCGGAGGTCGATGCGGGCATGAGCGGCGGCGGCTCTCAGGTTACGCGTCGCCGCGCCCCAGCGAGCCGGCGCCGGGAGTATAACCACGAGCCCTTGCGGGAGGCAGGTCATTCCGCGGGTGCCGCTGGCGCCGTCGCCAGGCCTTGCGCCTCGCCACGCGTTATGCGCTCTGGCCGAACCGCACCCGGGCGCGCGCCCGCGCCTTGGCCGCCTCCATCTCGCGGTTGCGCGGCGGGCTTCCGGTCTCCAGCGACGCCAGCAGGCGCGAAGCCGCCGCCGACACCTCATCAACCGCCCGCATGAAGGCGACGGCATTCACCTGCGAGGGTGCGTTGAAACCGCTCAGCTTGCGCACGAACTGGAGCGATGCGGCGCGGATTTCGTCATCGGTCGCTGGCGGCTCGAAGTTGAAAAGAGTGCGGATATTGCGGCACATGCCAAGACCTCGCTCACAAAAAGGGAACCTGCGGCGGCCCCGCATTTCGGCCCATAGTTTAAGAGATACCGCTCACCGGGCAAGCAACCGAGCAAGGAGCTCCCCCCATGGATGAGGACGAACGCGCCATTCGCGCGCTGATCGCCGGTTGGATGGCCGCGATCAAGGCCGGCGACACGGCCAAGGTGCTGGGCCTCATGACCGAGGACGTGGTGTTCATGGTGCCCGGCCACGCGCCGTTCGGAAAGGCGGAGTTCGCCGCCGCGGCGCAGGCAATGCAGGGCGCGCGCATCGAGGGGCGAAGCGACATACGCGAGCTCAAGGTTCTCGGGGACTGGGCCTTTGTGCGCGCCTATCTGGAGGTGGAGATGACGCCGCCTGGCGGGGCCGCGCAGCGGCGAACCGGCCACACGCTCACGCTGCTGCGCAAGCAGCCCGACGGCCGCTGGCTGCTCGCGCGCGACGCCAATCTCCTGACCGCTCAGGCATAAAGGCGGCGGCCCCGGCGGAGCCGCCGCCTTTGCCGCCGTGACCGCCGGTCTAGGCCCGGCGTCCGGCCGCCTGCTGCATGGAATTCAGGTCCCAGATCGACAGGATGACGACCAGGGCGCCCACGATCAGGGCGTTCCACAACGTCGTCTTGTCGCCGCTGAACTTCAGCACCCATGGCGATATGAACAGCCAGGCGCCTGCCACCAGGTTGACCCATTCCTCCCATGGTTGCGCGCGTGCCAGCGCCGCTATCGACAGCGCGCCGATGATGACGCCGACGATCCAGGCATCCCAGGCCGCAGCCGCCACGATGTGCTCGCTGCTGGTGCCCGGAGCGAAGCGCAGCACCCAGGGAGAGATGAACAGCCAGACCGCAAGCACCAGGTTGCCCCAGTCCTGCCATTGGTTGTTCGCGAGATCTCTGCCGCGTGTGTTGGTCATTCCAGCCTCCTCATGTTCATTGCTGATCCTCAAGCGCTGCGGTCGTAACCGGAAAGCGCCTCGTCAGATCGAACCGGTGGGAGCATGAACCCGGCCGGGACGCCGCCTGCGCTGCGCCGCCGGCTGGCCATCGACTCGGTCTCGCAGAAGCAACGGCCGGGGCGGGACGGGGTTGCGCGTGCGGCAAAAAAATCCGGATTTGCGGCAGGGACTTTTGGGGGGCCTCCCTGCCGGCTTCGGCTTGGCTGGCAGGCGCAATTGAGAGACAGTGCCGGGCCGGGACCATCCGGCCTGAAAAAAGGGATCGCACCTATGGATGCCGCCGCGCTCAAGGCCCTGCAGGCCCCCCTCAAGGACAGGTATCGCGAGGCGCCGGAGGCCGCCGTTGTCACGCTCAAGGCGGAGGGACGGCTTGGCGAGGGCGTGACCTGCTCGCTGCAGACCGGCAAGGCGCTGGTGGAAGCGGGCCTCCACCCCGCCACCGGCGGCAGCGGCCAGAGCGCGTGCTCCGGCGACATGCTGCTGGAGGCGCTGGTCGCGTGTGCCGGCGTGACCTTGAACGCGGTGGCGACCGCGCTCGGCCTTGCCGTCCGCGATGCCAGGGTCAAGGCGGAGGGTGATCTGGATTTCCGCGGGACGCTGGGGGTGGCCAAGGATGCGCCGGTGGGCTTCCGCGCCATCCGCCTGTCTTTCGAGATCGACGGCGACCTGACGGAGGAGCAGCGCGCAACCCTGATGAAGCTCACCGAGCGCTACTGCGTGGTGTACCAGACGCTGCGCGCGGCGCCGCCGATCGACGTCACCAGCCGCATGGTGTGAGCGATGCGCCGTTTCCGCTTGGGTTTGTTTTCTCTGCTGGCGGCCTTGGCGCTGTCGGGGCAGACCTTGCCCACGGCGGCGGCCGGGCTCGGCGAGGCGTGCGGCGGACCGCATCGCATCGCCTGCAGCAGCGGATTGTGGTGCGAGCCCGCGCCCGGCCGTTGCGGCAGGCGGCACGCCAGGGGCACCTGTGTGAAGGCGTCCCCCATGTGCATCAAGATCTGGCGGCCGGTGTGCGGCTGCGACGGCAAGACCTACGGCAACGATTGCGAGCGGCGCTCCCACCGCGTGCCCAAGCGGGCGGACGGCCCCTGCTGAGGGCGCGCGCCGCCTAGTCCAGCGCCGCGTACACGAGATTGCGGAACAGCGTGCGGTAGAAATCGCGCTGGCCGGGCGCCTGGATCATCAGCAGCGCGTGCAGGTGCTCGACCGGGTCGACCCAGAACACCGTGCCCGCGATGCCGCCCCAATTGTAGGTGCCGACGGAGGCCGGGAACGGCGCGACACCTTCGGCCAGGCGCACCGCAAAGCCCAGGCCGAAGCCGTGGCCCGGCGCCAGCAGGTTGAGCGCGGAATCGACACTCACGCCGCCGCCCAGGTGGTTGGATGTCATGTAGGCCAGCGTCTTGCGGCCGATCAGGCGTGTCCCCTCGAACGTGCCGCCGGCGGACAGCATCTGCAGGAAGCGCAGGTAGTCGTGGGCCGTCGACACCAGCCCGCCGCCGCCCGATTGCAGCTTCGGCACCTCGCGCGGATCATAGAGCTTCACGTCGTTGCCGGTGTCGGGATCCTTGGCGAACGGCTGGGCGAGGCGCGACGCCTTGCCCGCCGGCACCGAGAATGCCGTATCTGCCATGCCGAGGGGCCCGAGAATGCGCGCCTGGAGGAATTCTTCCAGCGAGGTCTCCGAAACCACCTCGACCAGCCGCCCCAGTACGTCCGTGGAATGGCTGTAGGACCAGTGGGTGCCCGGCTGGTGCAGCAGCGGCAGCGACGCCAGCGCCTTGCAGAACTCGGCGTTGGTCTGGCTGCGCCGGTGCAGAAGGGCTTGCGTGTAGATGTCCTTCAGCCGGCCGGTGGCGACGAAATCGTAGGTCAGGCCGGAGGTGTGGCGCAGCAGGTCCTGGATGGTGATCGGCGCCGCCGCCGGCTCCAGCTCGAGACGGCCGCCGCGCTCCACGCCCACCTTCATCTCGGCGAACTCGGGCAGGTACTTGGCGATCGGCTCGCCGAGGAACAGCCGCCCCTCCTCCACCAGCATCATCACCGCCAGCGAGACGATCGGCTTGGTCATCGAGAAGATGCGGAAGATCGAGTCCGCCTGCATCGGGGCGTCGCTGTCCGGGCCCTGCCGGCCGAGCACCTCGAAATAGGCAAGCCGGCCCTTGCGGGCGATGGCGGCCACCACGCCGGGCAGGCGCTTGCGCGCGATTTCCGCCTTCAGGACATCGGTGAGACGCGCAAGTGCCGGCGCCGACAGGCCGGCCAATACCGGATCGGCGAGGCCGTGCGCGTCCTGGGTCATGGCCTAGGCCACTGCTCTGATCACTTTGACCAGGCCATCGCGGATCTCGTTGATGTCGCTCTCGGTGGAGATGAGCGGCGGCGAAGTCACCAGCGTGTCGGTGGCAACGCGCACGTAGATGTTGAGGTCGTGGTACATGCGCTCGATCGCGTCGTGACCGCGCAGGCCCGGCTTGCCCGGAATCGGCTCCAGGTCGATGCCCGCCATCAGCCCGACGGTGCGGATATCGACGACGTTGGGCTCGCCCTTGAGGCTCATCATGGCCTCCGCGAACATCGGCTCGAGCTTGCGGGCGCGCTCGAACAGGCCCTCGTCCTTGTAGAGGTCGAGCGTGGCGAGCCCGGCCGCGGCGGCCAGCGGATGGCCCGAGTAGGTGTAGCCGTGGAACAGCTCGATCACGTGCTCGGGCCCGTTCATGAAGGCATCGTAGATCTTCTTGGACGCCATCACGCCGGCCATCGGCACCGCCGCGTTGGTGATGCCCTTGGCGAAGGTGATCATGTCGGGCTGCACGCCGTAGCGCTCGGCGGCGAAGGCGTGGCCGAGACGGCCGAAGCCGGTAATCACCTCGTCGAAGATCAGAAGGATGCCGTGCTGCTCGGTGATCTCGCGCAGGCGCTTGAGATAGCCCTTGGGCGGCGGCAGGCAGCCGGTGGAGCCTGCCACCGGCTCGACGATCACGGCGGCGATGGTGGAGGCATCGTGCAGGTTGATCAGCCGCATCATCTCGTCGGCGAGATGCGCGCCCCACTCCGGCTCGCCCTTGGTGAAGGCCTGCTTGGAGCGGTCGTAGGTCGTCGGCAGATGGTCGACGCCCGTCAGCATGTTGCCGAACTGCTTGCGGTTGGCGACCATGCCGCCGACCGAGATGCCGCCGAAGCCGATGCCGTGGTAGCCGCGCTCGCGCCCGATCAGCCGCGTGCGGCCGCCCTCGCCGCGCGCCTTATGGTAGGCGAGCGCGATTTTGAGCGCCGTATCGACCGCCTCGGAGCCCGAATTGGAGAAGAACGCGTAGTCGAGGTCGCCGGGGGCCAGCAGCGACAGGCGCGAGGCGAGCTCGAACACCTTGGGGTGCCCGTACTGAAAGGCCGGCGCGTAGTCGAGCTTGGCCGCCATGTCCTGGATCGCCTTGACGATCGGCTCGCGGCAGTGGCCGGCGTTGACGCAGAACAGGCCGGACGTGGCGTCGAGAACCTTGGTCCCGTCCGGCTTGAAGTAGTGCCGGTCCTTGGCACCCGAGAACAGCCGGGGGCGCTTCTTGAAGGCGCGGTTGGGCGTGAACGGCACCCAGTACGGCTCGAGCTCATTGGGCTTCATGTCGAGCGGCGCCATGGCTTAATCTCCCGTTATCTTCTCGGTATCGGAGGGGGCGGAGAGGAATGTTCCATCGGCAATCTAACAGTGCGGGAGGGGCGGCGGAAGCGCGGCACAGTGGCGGTGCGGTATGCGCCAGAAGCCCGGCACCCCGTGCAATAGCTGTGGAAACGCTAAGGTGCCGCCAAACGGACACAGCACCGCCGGGTTCTCGCTCAGACTCCGGCTCACCTGAACCCGAATCGGAGGGCTCATTTAGCTTTTGGTAGGCGAATCGGAACGAGATGCGTTGCAGCGGCGGATTCCCACCCACGCCGCGGCAGGAGGAAACCAGATATGTTGATGAGTGTGCTGGACGGGGCCCGGTTGGCCCCGGCGTACCCCCGGATTGCCGGCAAGCGTGTGCTGATCACCGGCCTCACCAGCAGATGCGGCGTCGATGTCGCGCGCGTCTTCGCCGAGCACAAGACCCGGCTTGTGCTGCAGTTTGCCGAGACCGGCCAGGAGATGCACACCGTTGCCGAGATCGTGGCCCAGGACGCGCTCGAGGTCAGTGCCTTCGGCCGCGTCGGTCCGCAGACCGACGAGGTGGTGCGCTTCGCCCGTGATGCGGTGAAAGCGTTCGGCGGGGTGGACCTCGTCATCAATTTCGTCCAGCTCTCCGCGCAAAATGCCAATCAGCTCGCCAGCGTGGATGCCATCGAGCGCACCATTGCCGAGCGGCTGGCGGTGCCATGCCTGCTCTCCAAGATCGCGGCCAACCGCATGAGCCTCGCCTGGACGGAAGGGCTGATCCTGAACATCGCCACGCTGCCCGGCGCGCCGCACGGCGCCAACCAGGCGTTTGCCGCCGTGGTGAAATCGACGCTGGCCGCGATGACGCGGTCGCTCGCCAGCGAGTGGGCCGACAAGGCCATTCGTTTCAATGCGATTGCGCCGCCGACTTGGCCGTCCGCGCTCGATCGCGGTGCGCTTGCCGAAGCCGAGATGGCCGAGCTGGCGCTCGAGCTCGCCTCGGGACGCGGCAAGACCCTTTCCGGCTGCCTGTTTGAAAGCGCCGGCGAGATCTAGGGTCCTTTCCAACCGCCCCATCTGTCATCCCGGAAAGGCGCGAAGCGCCATATCCGGGAGCCAGGGGCCGTGGGTGTGCGCCCGTCGATCAGCGGCAGCGGCGCGCGCGCCTACTGCGCCGGATAGCGCCAGAAATCGCCGTTCGGCGTGGCGATGCGCTGCAGGATCGGGATGCGGCGGTCCGGCGGCCGCTCGCCGGTCTGCAGCAGCAGGCCGATGTCGTTGAGAAGCGCGCTCTTCTCCGCATAGGTGGAATGGTTCAGCGCCAGGTAGTCGGTGCTGGTCCGGCTCACGTCGATGGTGTCGATGCCGGCGATCACCAGCGGACCGTCCGGGGGCACGTCGCCGGCCCGCGGAATTCCGCCCGCGATGCGGCGGGCCGCCTCCATCGCCACGTCGTTGGACGAGCAGTAGAGCGTGATGCCGCGGCCATACTGCTTGATATTGCGGGCGAGGTTGGCGAACACGTCGCGGTCGACATCCGGCGCGGCGAGAATGATCTGGTTGAGCCGCACGTCCGGTGGCAGCGCCTGCGCCAGCGCCGGCAGCACGCTGAGCAGCGGCAGGTTGCCCATGCTGTGGGCGATGACGCTGACGCTCTTGGCCCCGGTTTCCTTTGTCACCAGCTCCAGGAAATCGCGCAGGTAGGGTTCGGCCTGGGTGGCGCTCTCGCGGTCGAAATAATAGCCGGTGAGGTCGCCGGCCGACGGCCAGCTATAGAGGAAGGAAGCGCCGTCGAACTTCAGATCGTAGGCCATCTGCGCGGTGCGGTAGACGGCGTAGTCGAAGGAGGTGTTGTAGCCGTGCACGAACACCACGGCCTGGTCCTTGAAGGACTGGCTGCCGGCGATCCGCTCGCGCACGAGGCTCAGGAACTGCTCGCGCGTGAGCACCTTCAGCTCCTGCATGGTGAAGTGCTGCTTGGGGTCCTCCGCCTGCTCGTAGATGGTGACGTTGAGGTAGGGCACCCGGATCGCGAACGGGCGCTCGATGTTGGGCACCTGGTGCGTCTTGGGCACGGTCACCAGCGCGCGACCCAATTCCAGCCGGTGCGCCCGCTCCGAGGTGTAGCTGATCCGCTTCGGCTCGTCCTTGCGGTTGCGGTCGGTGCCGTAGAACACCGGCACCACGTCCCAGTCGGTCTTTTCGGTTGCCGCAACGCCGGGCGGCGGGCCCGAGCCGTTGGCGGCATCCTTCATCGTCTCCGTCGCCTTCGGCGCCGGTGGTCCGCGCCGCGCGCGCGGCGGGGAGGGCGCCGTATCGGGGGCAGGCTGAGCCACGGGCGGTGGCGCGCTGCCGCCTGTCGGCGCCAGGGTCTTGGCATCCGGCGGCGGGGCCTCGGCGGTCGTCGGTTGCGACGGCGAGGACGGGGCGGGCGGTACGGGCCGGTCCGCGGCGGCAGGGCGATCCTCCGTCGGCACCCGGATCTCGCGCTTGGGCGCGGAAGGCGGCTCGGGTCTGGCCGCACCGACGCGATCCGGCGAGGGCTCGACCGCCATCGGCGGCGCGGCGGTCTTGGGTGCCGGCGCGCGCACTTCCAGGCCGCCGATGATCGCAACGATCGCCATCAGGATCAGGCCGATCGGAGCGAGCCGGGCAAGAACCTTGGCGAAGCGGGAGAGATTGCGCGAGGCGAACCAGATGAACGCATAGAGGATCAGGCCGACCACGGCAGCGGCGATCTCGAGCTCAGCCGGTGATTGTGTGATCATATCCCCCCTCCGCTCACATGCGGTCGCGCGCCGACCTTATGAATTTGCGGCAGCCGCCGCAATCGCCCGCACGCGCGGCGCGCCGCAGCGCGACCTT
>DASZQG010000050.1:0-17511 GCA_035550075.1 Hyphomicrobiaceae bacterium
GGCACAACGGGCAGATCCAGGCGCTCGCCGCCAGCGTCCCACACGCATCGCCGCTTGCGGTCGGGTTGTGGCGAGCCGGTGGATGGCACCAGCCTCGCGCCCTCCCACACCGGCGCGTGCGCAACCAGGCGGAGGTTGACGATCTCCACGCCGTGGCCTGGGAGGTCGTAGCCATACACATCCACATGCTTCTGGCGAAACCGGGTTTCGAGCGTGGACGGCGAAAGCGCGGTAGCATCCTCGACGGCCACCTGCAGCTCGAAAAGCTGGCGTTCGAACCGCAGATCGACGCTGCGCTCCATCGACCAGTCCGAAGTCCCCGCCGGCTCGCGCGCGATCAGGCCTTTCGCTCTCTCCAGCAGCGCCGCAAAGCCCGCCTCGAGCTCCCGCACGTTCGCTTCGGCAATCCGCTGCACACAGGTCTGGACGAGATCATGCCGGCGCTCGCCCATCAGCGTGCCCATCGCGCTGAAGAGGCCGGGATAGAGCGGAATGAGCACTTTAGGGATGCCGACTTCTCGCGCGATGTCGCCGGCATGCAGAGGCCCGGCGCCGCCGAACGCCACGAGCGCGAAGTCGCGCGGATCAAGGCCCCGGCGCAGGGTTGCAAGCCGCACCATCTCGGCCATGTTGGCGGTGGCGAGCCGCAGGATGCCGTGCGCGGCCTTTTGCACGCTCCAGCCGAGCGGCCCGGCGATGTGCGCTTCGATGGCCTCGGCGGCAAGGTCGGGGCGCAAACGGATATCTTCTGTGTCGAATCCTTCCGCGCCGATATGGCCCAGCACGATGTGAGCATCCGTCACGGTGGGCTGCGTACCGCCTTTGCCGTAGGCCGCGGGGCCGGGAGAAGCCCCGGCGCTCTCCGGTCCGACCTTGACGACGCCCGCGCTGTCGATGCGCGCAATGGACCCCCCGCCGGCTCCGATCTCGATGATGTCGATCACCGGGCTCAGGATGGGATATCCACCGACGTCGCGCCCATCGACGAAGCGATCTGCGTAGAATTCGGTGCTCAGGCGCGGTTCACCGCCGACCACGACGCCGACTTTGGCGGTGGTGCCGCCCATGTCGAAGGCAATCAGGTTCGTCAGCCGCTCCGCGCGCCCCAGCGCCGCTGTCGCGACCACCCCCGCGGCGGGGCCCGACTCGATCAGGTGCACGGGAAAACGGCTGGCGTTGGCCGGCGAGGTGAGGCCACCGTTGGACTTGGTGATGGCCAGCTCGCCGATGCCGCGCGCGCCAAGTTGCGCCTCCAGGCTGCGCACATAGCGGGAGACGGCAGGGCCGATGTAGGCGTTGACCGTCGCGGTGCTGGTGCGCTCGAACTCGCGGAACTCAGGGCACACGTCGCTGGAGCGCGTGACGAACACATCCGGCAGCGCGCGCGCTATGGCGTCCTCGACCCGGCGCTCGTGATCGTCGTTTGCGTAGCCATGGAGAAAGCTGATGGCGACGGCCTGGGCGCCGCTTGCCCGCAGCAGGGTGACAATCCGATCGATCTCGCCTGGGGCTAGCGGCGTGTGGATCGAACCGTCGAATAGGGTCCTCTCGTCCGCCTCCAGGCGCAGCTCGCGCGGGGCGAGCGGCTCCGAGACCACGGGATGAAGATCATAGAGACGCGGGCGGGCCTGGCGGCGCAAGGCGAGCACGTCGCGAAACCCCCGGGTGGTGACCAGTGCCGTGCGGGCGCCTCTGCGCTCGATCAGGGTGTTGGTGCCAACCGTGGTCCCATGAAAGACGCGTGTGGCCGTCCGGCTGGTGCGGGCCGCGAAACGATCGACGCCCGCAATGGCGGCGGCCGACGGGTCAGCCGGTGTCGAGGGAAGCTTGAACGCCGCCAACACCGCGCCGCTCGCAAGATCGAGCGCCAGAATGTCCGTGAAGGTGCCACCGACATCGATCCCGAGAGCGACGCCCGTGCGGTCGGCGGGTGCCATCATCTCAAGCCCGCGCCATGCCGATGGAGAGAATTTCCGGAGAACAACACCTAATCCTCTGGCCAGTAGACGCCCGCGGCGGTGCGGCTGCTGTGAATGGCTTCGATGCTGGCGACCGCGTCCTTGTCGGTCTCCGATACGATGAACGCCAGCAGGCTCTCCAGCACGGCGGTCATGGCAAGGATCGACGGGAAGAACTGCGGCGTTGCCGTCGGGGCCAGCAACAGCAGATCGGCATCCAGGGCGATCGGCGAGGCGCGACTATCGGTGAGCGAGATGAGTTTCGCACCCTCGGCCTTGGCGTGCCGGGCCGCCTCGACCGTCTCGCGGCGATAGGGCTGATAGGTTGCCGCAAACAGGACATCGCTGCGGCCGATGCGCATCAGGTCGTCGAGCGGCTGGTTGGGGGCTTGCGGGGCGAAGACCAGGTTGGAAAGGGCCATGCGGCCGACGTAGGTGAAGCCCAGCATCGACGAATAGCAACTTCCCATACCGAGAACATAGGCGGTGCGCGCCTTGATGATCATGCGGGCCGCGCGCTTTAGATCAGCCGGCGAGGTCGAAGAAAAGATGGCCGCAACATTAGACATCGCACTCTCGGCCAGCTCGCGGAAAAGCTCGCCGTGCCGGCCGGCGCGGGAGGCGTGCTGAAGCGATCGCGCGCGCTCTGGAATGGAGCCGGCGCCCCGCCGCATCGCCTCGCGGAATGGATGGCGAAACTCTTCGTATCCATGGAAGCCGAGCGTTTGCGCGAGGCGAACCATGGTGTTGGGCGGAACGCCGGCGGCCTGCGCGAGCTGTCGCATCGAGCTGACGGCGATCTCATTGGGATGGTCGAGCAGATAGCGCGCGGCAACCCTCATGCGCGGCGACAGCGCAGCATGCGCAGCCTGCAGCCCGGCGATGACGCTGCCGGGTGATGCCTTGCCATAGCCCCCGTTGGCTCTTGCTATCTGGCTGTGCGGCTCGGCCATGACGTATCAAATGGTCCAGATTGACGGTCGTTCGGAACATATGTACCTTTTCCCTCGGCCGCTGGCAATGATGCCGCTCGCGGCCCGGCGAGTGCCCCGAAGCGGATCGGCGCGCAGCCGTTTCAAGGAGGACAGCAATGACCGAATATGCAGGCCGCAAGACGCGGATCGCATTGCTGGTCCCGTCCTCGAACACGGTCATGGAGAACGATCTGCATGCGGCGCTGCCCAAGCAGAAGTTCAACGTGCACACCGGCCGCATGTACCTGGTGGAGACGACGCGCGAAGCCGAAATCGCCATGATCGAGAACTACGCGCCGAAGGCCGCCGACGATCTTGGCACGGTCAAGCCCGACGTTCTGGTGTTCGGTTGCACGTCCGCGGGTTCGCTGTTCGGCTTGGCGTACGATCGCGAGGTGTGCGCGACGCTCGGCAAGCGCGCCGGCTGCCCGACGCTGGGCGTAATCTCGGCGGTCAACGCCGCCCTCGACCGGATGGGGGCGAAGCGCCTCGCGGTCATCACCCCCTACAACGAGGACCTGACCAAGGCCGTGGCCGATGCGGCCGCCTCCGGCGAGCGGGAGGTCATCGCCTCCTATGGCATGGGCATCACCGACAATGTGGCGCTCGCCGACCCGACGCCGGCGGAGATCGTGGCGTTTGCGAAACAGAAGCTGCAGGGCAAGAGCTTCGACGGCCTATTCGTCTCCTGCACGAACTTCCGCGCGTATGAGGCTAAGGCCGCCCTGGCGGAAACCTTCGGCGTCGAGGTTGTCACCAGCAACAGCGCTACCATCGAGGCCATCGAGCGGTTTGCGGCCGCCTGAGGCGTCCCCCGGCGACGACAGGCCGGGGCAAGCTTCCGGTGCTGCTATGCGTCCAGCGGCATACTGCGCCGCACGAACCGCCGCGACAGGGGCCCTGCGCCCAACCCGCGCGGGTGATAACGCTTTTGCCAGCAGGCAACTCCATGGGCCGAAGCCAAGCCAGACACTCCTTCCAACCACCGGTGGGCCAGCGTATCGTGGCGCAGCCAGCCGCCGAGGCGCGCGCACTGATCCAGCAAGCGCTCGACCACGTGCGCGCCGGCCGCACGCGCGAGGCAGCCCGCTGCCTCACGGCGCGAGGCGGTATCGCGCTCGCCGATGCCTTCGGCTGCAACCTGCTGGGCATGGTCCACGCTGGCGATGGCCGTCTCGAGCAGGCCCTCGACGCCTTCAATCGCGCACTGCGCCTGGCGCCCGGCGCGCCCGACGTTCACCTCAACCGCGCGCTGACACTGCAGCGGCTGGGCCGTATGGAAGCGGCCATTGCCGCCTACGACGCCGTACTCAAGGCCCGTCCGGGCGAGGCGAAGCTGCACTATATGCGCGCTGCTGCCCTGCACGTGGCGGACCGGCCGATGGAAGCGCTGGAGGGCTACGGCCGCGCGCTCGCCCTCAAGGCCGACTATCCCGAGGCGCTGGCGGGCCGCGGTGTCGTCCTGCAGGAAATCGGCCGTCTGCCGGAGGCGCTCGCCGCCTACGAGGCTGCCGTCGCGCTCAACCCCGACGATGCGGTTTCCCTCTATAACCGCGGCAATACGCTCGCCGCACTCGGCCGCGCGGACGAGGCTCTGGCCTCCTTCCGCGAGGCGGTCCTGAGACATCCCGGCTATGTCGAGGCGCTCTACGCCAGCGCACTCATCCTGCATGAGCGCGAACGGTTCGACGAGGCGCTGGCCTGTTGCGCGGAAGCCCTGCGCCACGCGCCAGGGCACTTCGGTGCCACGCTCCATCAGGCCAACATCCTCCATGCCACACGGCACTACGCCGAAGCTTGCACCGCCTTCGACGCCGCGCTCCGGTTTGCCCCGAATGACCCTGGGGTGCTGAGCAACCGCAGCGCGGCCCTAATGGAGACGGGGCGGCTGGAGGAAGCCCTGGCCTCCTGCGAGGCTGCGCTGGCTCTCAAGCCTGACTTCGCGGAGGCCTGGTGCAACCGCAGTAACATCCTGCAGAAGCTGCAGCGGTTCGAGGATGCGCTCGCCTCGTACGAGGAGGCGCTTCGCCTCGCGCCCGACGACGCCGACGCACTCAGCGGCCGCGCCGTCGTGCTGAAAAACCTCGGCCGGTTCGATGAGGCTCTGGCGGCGTTCGATCGGGCGTTGGCGCTCGACCCTGGCCATCCCCACGCGCTGAACAACCGCGGCGCCCTTCTCCTTCTCCTTGGAGATTTCGCGCGCGGCTGGGAGGGCTATGAGAGCCGCTGGCTGAAGGAAAACCTGCCGGCCAATGCCTTGCCGCGGCGGTGGCCGCAATGGACCGGCACCCCGCTGGCGGGCAAGCGCATCCTGGTGCTGGATGAGCAGGGGCTCGGCGATGTCATCCAGTTCTCGCGTTACCTGCCGCTGCTGGCGCAGCGGGGCGGTGATGTGACCTTCCTGTGCCGTGGGTCGCTGCTGCGCCTGCTGCGGACCAGCCTACCGGCCGGCGTGCGGCTTGTCGGCACCGACGCCGGCCTCGCGGAGGGTGAAACCTTCGATTTTGAAATTCCTCTGGCGAGCCTGCCCAAGGCATTCGGCACCGATCTCGCCTCGATCCCCGCCGCCGTTTCCTATCTCGCCCCCGAGCCGGACCTCGCGGCCAAGTGGGCCGAGCGTGTCGGCGGTCAGGGTCTGCGGGTCGGCATCTGCTGGCAGGGGAACCCCAATCCGCGAGCGGATGGCGCGCGTGCCGTGCCGCTTTCGTTTTTTGCGCCGCTTGCCGAGATCGAGGGCGTGCGCCTGATCAGCCTGCAAAAGCATGCCGGCGCCGAGCAGCTCGCGGCCAGCGGCAGCTCGCTGAAGATCGAGTCTCTCGGCGACGAGTTCGACAGCGGCCCCGATGCGTTTATCGACACCGCCGCCGTGCTGTCGAGCCTCGACCTGGTCGTGACCTGCGATACCTCGGTTGCGCATCTCGCCGGCGCGCTCGGCAGGCCCGTATGGGTGGCTCTGAAAAGAATCCCGGACTGGCGCTGGCTGCTCGACCGCGACGATACCCCCTGGTATCCGACCATGCGCGTCTTCCGTCAGACCGTGCGTGGCGAATGGGGAGACGTGTTCGACCGCATCGCGGCGGACCTCGCGGCGTTCGCCGCCCGCAAGCGCGCGGCGGGCGCAGTGCCGCTGCTGATCCCCGGTTCGGTTGGCGAACTGATCGACAAGATCACCATTCTCGACATCAAGGCGGAGCGCATCGCCGATCCCGTCAAGTTGCGCAACGTCGTCGCCGAACGCGATCTGCTGCACCGCCTGCGCACCGAGCGCAATCTCGTGAGTGCCGAACTGGACGCGCTGACGCAGGATCTCAAGGCAGTCAATCTCGCGCTCTGGAACATCGAGCACGACATCCGCATGTGCGAGCAGCGTGCCGATTTCGGTGCGGAGTTCGTGACGCTGGCACGCGCCGTGTATCAGACCAACGACCGGCGCGCGGCCCTGAAGCGCCAGATCAACATGATGTTCGACTCGGCGATCGTCGAGGAAAAGTCCTACTGAGGCCGGCACGCGCGCCGAGTTGGCCCCGACTCACCCAGGCACCCGCCAGCACCGGATGTCCGAGGTCGGCGCCTATGCTAAGAAATAGCTTCCGGAAGCGAGCCTGCCTGCGCGGCTCTGGCCAAGCCGTCCACTATTTCTGCTCTGGGAGGAGGTCGTTGTGTCCTTCTACGAAAAAGGCGCCGTCCGCATCCACTACGAGGAGGCCGGCTCGGGGTTTCCCTTGTTGCTGATCGCCGGCGGGGGCTTGAACTCGACGATCGCGAACCTCAAGAACAGCTCACCCTTCAATCCCATCGACGAGTTCAAGGCGGAATACCGCTGCATCGCCGCGGACCTGCGCAATGCCCCCGATGGCCAGTCGAGCGGCCCGCTCGAGGTGGACCGGCCGTGGGACTCCCATACCGACGACCAGCTCGGCGTAATGGATCATCTCGGCATCGACAAGTTCATGGTGCTGGGTTTCTGCATCGGCGGCCCCTTCATCTGGAACCTGCTGAAGCGAGCACCCGAGCGCGTCGTCGCGGCGGTTCTCGCGCAACCCAGTGGGTCCCGGCCGGAAATGCGCGATCTTTTCTACGACAACAATATGAAGGGCTGGGGGCCGGCGCTGATCGCCAAGCGGCCCGACGTCACGATGGAACTGGTCGACAGGTTCCTCACCCGCATGTACCGCACGAACCCCGACTTCGTTTTCACGGTGAGCCGCGATTTCGTGCGCGCCTGTCAGACGCCAGTGCTGATCCTGCCCGATGACATCCCGGCGCATCCGTATGCCGTGGCCATGGAGGCCGCGATGCTGGCGCCGAAGGCCGAGGTGAGCCTGTTTCCGTGGAAAAAGCCCAAGGAGCGGATCCCGCTCGCCGTGCGCCAGATCCGATCCTTCCTGCGCGCTCATCGGCCGGGGTCGAGATAAGGCCGCAGTCTCACTATCTCAGCCGCCGCAGAAATTCTTCCGCGCGCGACAGGTCGGGCAACTGGGCTCGCAACGCCTCGAGCCGCGAAATCGGGCGACTGCGGCCCATCTTCCAAAGCGCGCCAAGACTGAATGCGAGGCCGGCCGCGATGAGCATGCTGGCATAAGGGTGCTGGCGGATGGTGTGGGCGAGATCATCCGCCGCGGTGCGCGCGGCATCGCCCATCTCCTGGGCCTTCTCGCGAACGCGGTCGAGCGCCTGAGGACTGCTGTGCTCCCCGCGCTCCGAGGCGCCCGCGGCGCTGGATCCGCTGCTGCGGTAGTCGGAAGGGCCAGGCTGTACCATCGTGCAGATCCTCAATTGAAGCGGGTTTCCTGGCGTCAACGCAACAGGCGACGGGGCGGTTCCCGTTCGGCGGCAGCGTTCCGAGCGACAGCGGTTTGTCTGCCGGCCCGAGCCTGTTAGTCTTGGCCTCATCCGCCAAGAGACCAACGGGAGGATCCGGGTGCGCAAATTGTATATGGCGGGATTGGCCGCCGGACTCGCGTTGGCGTGGGCGGGCCCGGTTGCGGGGGAAGATCGCCCGCGGGAAAGAAACAAGACCTACAGCGTCGGCAAGGATCGGGACGGAGACCCCCTCGATGACGCGACGCGCCGGTGTCCGAGCACCTGCAAGCACATATTGAAGTCTCAGCGCACGTGCGCAGCCGCGCGTTGGTGTCCCTGAGCGTCTAAAAAAGAGCGTTCCTCTACGAGCATCGCTCAGCTGCAAGAGAATAAGGCCTCATGTGCGCGACGCGGCAAATGCTCTCGCGCCAATGACGGCGCGTTGACACCTAAGTGACACTTCTCAATAGTCCGCCGAGCGAGGATAACCAAGGAGAGCGCTTTATGCCCGTGGGCATCAACTATGGACGCGGCAGAACCTACGACGAGCTTCAAGTTGGCGAACGCCATCGCTTCCGTCTCCCGACCATCACGGAAGCCTACATCAACAATTTCTGCTGCCTCACCGCCGACTTCAATCCGCTGCACGTCGATATCGAACTGGCGAAAAAAACCATCCACGGCGAGCGCATCGCACCCGGAACGCTGACGACCGCCCTCACCTTCAACACTTTCGCGATGTTGGTGTACGGCACGGGGATGGCGCTCCTCGAGCTCAATTTCAAACTGCCAAACTCGGTCAAGATCAACGACACGCTGGAAGTCGAAATCGAGATTCTGGAGAAAAAGCCCAGCGCCACCTACGCGCAGGGCGGACTGGTGCGCCAACGCATGACGACCACCAACCAGCACGGCAAGGTTGTCGCCGACGGCACGGCTCTGCTGCTCATCTCGAAAGAACCGTTGTACCCCAAGTAGATCGCGAACCAACAGCGATACGGCCGGAGACACGCGCGATGCTGCTTGGCGACGAATTGCGGCGCTTGACGGAGCGTTGTCCGCAGCGTGAGGCGCTTCTTTTCGAAAGCCGCCGCTGGTCTTTTCAGCAGCTCAACGCCGAGGTCAATCGAGCCGCGCACGCTTTTGCTGGGCTCGGCATCGGCCGCGGCGACCGGGTGGCTCTCTCGCTCAGCAACCGGCCCGAGCTCTTCACCGCCTACTTCGCGGCACAGAAGCTCGGCGCGATTGCCGTTCTACTCAATTACTCCCTGACGCCGGCCGAGTTGACGTTCATCGGCAACAACTGCGCGCCCACCATCTGGCTGTGCGACGCGCGCACGGCCGCGGCGGTTGCCGGCGCGCTTCCCGCCGTCGATGGCGTCAAGCACGTCATCCATTGCGGACCGGGCGAGCGCCCACCCGGCGCGCTTGCCTACGATGCAGTCATCGCCCGCGGCGTCGACACCGAGCCGCCGCCTCCCGCCATCGATCCGAGCGCTCCAAGCCTCATCATGTACACTTCAGGCACCACCGGGCGGCCCAAGGGCGTAGTGCTCAGCCACGCGGCGCAATGGATCAATACTGTCCTCATGATTGCCGAGCTCGGCTTCCTGCCGACCGATCGCGCCTTACAGTTTGCGCCGCTGTTTCATGTCGCTGCGTTCCACGTGGTCGCGCTGCCCGTGCTGTTCGTGGGCGCCAGCAACGTCGTCATCGAGAAATACGATCCCGAACGCATCGCCGCCGAGATAGAGACGCACGCGGCCACCACCGCGCTCGGCGCCCCTACGCACTTCGAGCTGTGGGCCGCCACGGGGCAGCACGTTCCGCCCGCGCTGCGTGGCCTGCTGCGGCATGTCATGATCACGGGCGCCCCGGCGCGCTATGACACCATCACCTGGATCACCGAGCAGGTGTCGCCGCTGCTGTGGGATGTGTACGGGCAGACTGAGGCCTGCAGTCTGATTACCATCGTGCCTCCCGATCAGGTGCATCGCATGTCAGCCGTCAACTGCATCGGCCGGCCGCTGATCGGCATGGACGTTGCCCTGATTCCGGAACGCGCGCCGGTGCGCGAGGGCCTGGCCGCCGCCCGGCCGGCCCAGGGCGAGCTGATCGCGCGCGGCCCCAAGCTGATGAACGGCTACTACCAGTTGCCGGAGAAAACGCAGCAGACCATCGAGGATGACTGGCTGCGCACCGGCGATCTCGTGAAGGTGGATGAAGACGGCTATTATTATTACATAGGCCGCGTCGACGACATGATCATCACCGGCGGCGAGAACGTCTACCCCGCCGAAATCGAGGAATTCCTGGTCGCGTCACCGGGCGTCAGCGATTGTGTGGTGGTCGGGCTGCCAGATCCCGTCTGGGGCCAGATCGTCACCGCCTACATAGTGCCCGAAAAGCAGGGCTATGATCGCAGGGAAATCGAGCGGCTGGCGAAGCAATCCCTCGCGCCGCACAAGCGCCCGCGGCGCTGGCACGAAATCGCCGAGATTCCGCGCAACCCGAGCGGCAAGGTCCTGGTGCGCAAGCTGCGCGAACTGGGGCAGACCCAATCGTGAGCGCGACCGGCCTTACTGCTGTCGACGCCGTTGAAGTGACGGTTCTCGTCGACAACGTCAGCGACATCCTCTCCACGGTACCGCGCGGGGTGACGAGCGAGATTCCCAATCTCCTGCGCGCCGGCATGCAGGATCTTGCCGGTGAGGCGTTGTGCTGCGCGCACTGGGGCCTATCCCTCGTCATCACCGTGCACAGCGGCAAGACGCGGCGTACCGTCCTGTTCGACGCCGGCCCCGAAGCCTACGCTGTCGAGCGCAACAGCCAGCGCCTTGGCGTCGATTTCCGCACCGTCGGCGAAGTCGTTCTCTCCCACGGCCATTGGGACCACGCGGGCGGCCTGCTCGCGGCGCTGCAGCTGGTACGCCAGGCCGGCGGCGGGCCGGTACCCACGCATGTCAACCCCGGCATGTTCGTGACGCGCGGGATGCAGACGCCAAAAGGCGACGTGGTCCCCTTCCGCGATATTCCCTCAGCGCGGGAGCTCGCCAGTGCGGGTGGCCGCGTCGTCAACGACCCCGGCGAACGCTTGCTGCTCGAGGGCAGCATGTATCTGAGCGGTGAGATTCCGCGAGTCACTGCCTACGAGAAGGGCCTGCCCGGACACGTCAAGCGCGAGGATGGCGCCTGGCGGCCTGACCCGCTGCTGCTCGACGAGCGATTCCTCGCCGTGCGCCTGAAGGACAAAGGCATCGTCGTTTTCACTGCCTGCTCGCATGCCGGCCTCGTCAACGTCCTCGCCCATGCCCGCACGCTGTTCGCGCCGCATCCGCTTTATGCGGTGATTGGCGGATTTCACCTTTCGGGCGCGGCCTGCGAAGCGATCATCCCCGACACCATCCGCGACCTCACGCAATTCGGGCTGCAGCGCATTATTCCGGGTCACTGCACCGGCTGGCGCGCCCTGCACGCGCTCCTCAACGCCTGTGGCGAGCAGGTCGTGGTGCCCTCCGCCGTCGGCCGTACCTACCGCCTATAGGCGGCCATTTGGGCTGTTTGGCCGGCACGCCATGACAGGCCGCGCGTCTTGCGCTATGGCCCTAGCCCCATGCTGCACATCAACGATCTCACCTACCGCATCGAAGGCCGCCCGATCTTCGACAAGGCCACCGCCGGCATCCCGGCCGGCCACAAAGTGGGCCTTGTCGGCCGCAACGGCTCCGGCAAGACGACCCTGCTGCGCCTGATCGCGGGCGAACTGTCGCCCGACGATGGCGCCATCAACATTCCACGCGCCGCGCGCATCGGCTGGGTCGCGCAGGAAGCACCGGGCGGGCCGGACAGCCTGCTCGAGGTGGTGCTGGCCGCCGACCGGGAGCGCACGCGCCTGCTGGCGGAGGCGGAAACGGCGCACGACCCCGGCCGTATCGCTGATATTCACCAGCGGCTCGCCGATATCGGCGCCCATGCCGCCCCGGCGCGGGCCGCGCGCATCCTGGCCGGGCTCGGCTTCGACGAGGCGGCCCAGCAGCGGCCATGCGCGGAATTCTCCGGCGGCTGGCGCATGCGCGTCGCCCTCGCCGCCATGCTGTTCGCCGAGCCCGACCTGCTGCTGCTCGATGAGCCCAGCAACTATCTGGACCTGGAAGGCGCGCTGTGGCTGGAGGACTATCTGCGCAGCTATCCGCACACCGTCGTGATCGTCAGCCACGACCGCGAGCTGCTCAACCGGTCCGTGACCTCCATCCTGCACCTCGCCAACGGCAAGCTCACCCTCTACACGGGCGGCTATGACCGGTTCGAGGAAGCCCGTCGCGAGAAGCAGCGGCTCGACCTCAAGCTCAAGAAGAAGCAGGACGACGAGCGCCGCCGCATCGAGGCATTCATCACGCGCTTCCGCGCCAAGGCCTCCAAGGCCACGCAGGCGCAAAGCCGCATCAAGGCGCTGGCACGCATGCAGCCAATCGCCGAGCAGATCGAGGAGCGCGTCGCCCCGTTCCTGTTCCCCAATCCGGCGAAAGCGTTTGCCAGCCCCCTGATCCGGCTGGAGGGCGCCGCTGCGGGCTACGAGCCCGACGCCCCGGTACTACAGGACCTCGATCTGCGCATCGACGCCGACGACCGCATCGGCCTGCTCGGCGCCAACGGCAACGGCAAAAGCACGTTCGCCAAGCTGGTGTGCGGCCGGCTGGCGCCGCTCGCCGGCCGCCGCTACGGCTCCGACAAGATCGTGGTCGGCTACTTTGCCCAGCATCAGATGGAAGACCTGCCGCCGCGCAAGACGCCCTACGAGCACATGCTCGACCTGATGCCCGACGCAACCGAGGCGCAGCGGCGCACACGGCTCGGCACGCTCGGCTTTGCCGCGCACCTTGCCGACACGCGCGCCGAGAACCTCTCCGGTGGCGAGAAGGCGCGACTGCTGTTCGCGCTCGCCGCGTTTCACGGTCCTCACCTGCTGGTGCTGGACGAGCCGACCAACCACCTCGACGTCGATGCCCGCGAGGCGCTGGTGCGCGCACTCAACGAGTACGAAGGCGCCGTGATTCTGATCAGCCATGACCGCCACCTGATCGAGGCGTGCGTCGATCGCCTCTGGCTGGTGCGCGACGGCACGGTGCGCAACTACGACCGCGATATCGACGCCTATCGGGCCGAATGCCTGGCGGAACGCGGCGACCAGGACAGCGCACCAGGCAAGGCCGCGCGGGACGGCAGGCGGATGAAGCGCACCCCGCAGGATGTGCGGCGGGATGCCGCACAACAGCGCGAGGCCCTGGCACCGTTGAGAAAAGAGGTGACCCAGGCCCAGCTCAAGATCGATCGCTTTTCCAAGGAAATCGCCGCCGTTGATGCGGCCCTGCTGGATCGCGACCTGTACACGCGCGACCCGCCGCGCGCGCAGGCGCTGGCGCGCGAGCGCGGCGCGCTGGTGCGGGCGCGGGAGCTGGCCGAGGACGAATGGCTCAAGGCCAGCGAAGCGCTGGAGCACGCCGAAGCCGGGCTGGAAAATGGCAAGGCTGCAGGAGGCGGGACGCGGCGGGCGGCCGTGCGGGCGGCCGACAAATGACGCGGCGCATCGAAGACTACGCGCTGATCGGCGACTGCGAGACCGGCGCCCTCGTCTCGCGCGACGGATCGATCGATTGGCTGTGCTGGCCGCGCTTCGACTCCGGCGCGATGTTCGCTGCCCTGCTCGGCACGCCCGACAACGGCCGCTGGAGCCTAACCGCCGCCGACGCCAAAGCGCGCCGCACCCGCCGCTATCGCGGCAACACGCTGATCCTCGAGACCGAGATCGAGACCGCCGACGGCGCCGCGGTAGTGATCGATTTCATGCCCGTGCGCTCGCGGGGCGTGAGCCATGTCGTGCGGCTCGTCTGCGGCAAACAGGGCACGGTCGCGATGGAGACCGAGCTCGTCATCCGCTTCGACTACGGCTCGATCGTGCCGTGGCTCACGCGGCATGAGGAGACCACCCTGGTCGCCGTCGCCGGACCGGACATGGTCGTGCTGCGCTCACCCGTTCGCCTGAAACCCGACCATTTGAAGCACTGCGCCCGCTTCACCGTTGCGGCCGGCCAGACGATCCCCTTCACGCTCAGCTACGGGCTGTCCTACCGCGACCCGCCCAAGCCGATCGATGCGATCGAGGAGTTGAATTCGGTCGACGAATTCTGGACCGGCTGGAGCAGCAAATACGACCAGGGCGGACCCTACAAAGATGCGGTGCTCCGCTCGCTCATCACATTGAAGGCGCTCACCTACCAACAAACCGGCGGCATCGTCGCCGCCGTCACCACCTCGTTGCCCGAAGCCGTCGGCGGCGCGCGCAACTGGGACTACCGATTCTGCTGGCTGCGCGACGCCACCTTTACGCTGCTGTCGCTGATGAATTCCGGGTATTACGGCGAGGCGGCGAAGTGGCGATCCTGGCTGCAACGTGCCGTCGCCGGCGACCCGGCGCAGGTGCAGATCATGTATGGCCTGGCCGGCGAGCGCCGCCTGACCGAATGGGAGGTGTCGTGGCTGGCGGGCTACGAGGGCTCCAGGCCGGTGCGCATCGGCAACGCCGCGGCCACGCAGCTCCAGCTCGACATCTATGGCGAGGTCATGGATGCGCTCTACTTCGGCAGGCTCGGTGCGCTGAGCGAGAACCAGTCGGCCTGGGACCTGCAATTGAAGCTGCTCGAACGGCTGGAGACGCTGTGGCGCGAGCCGGACGAGGGCATCTGGGAGGTGCGCGGGCCCCGCCGCCACTTCACGCACTCCAAGGTGATGGCCTGGGTGGCGTTCGACCGCGCCATCAAAAGCGTTGAGCGCTTCAAGCTCGACGGACCCCTCGAGCGCTGGCGCAAGATTCGCGCCGAGATCCACGCCCAGGTTTGCGAGGATGGCTTCGATTCTGATGTGGGGGCGTTCGTGCAGAGTTACGGCGCGACAGAGCTTGACGCCAGCGCCCTGACCATTCCTCTGGTTGGTTTCCTGCCGCCCTCGGACCCGCGAGTCAAATCGACGGTTGCGGCGATCGAACGCCATCTGATCCGCGACGGCCTCGTCCTGCGCTATCACACCGAAAGCACCATCGATGGCCTGGACCCCGGCGAAGGCGCTTTCCTTGCCTGCAGTTTCTGGCTGGTCGACAACCTAGTGATGCTTGGACGCCACGACGATGCGCAGCGGCTGTTCGAACGCCTGCTTGGCCTGCGCAACGACGTCGGCCTGCTGTCGGAGGAATATGACGCCATCGCCGGGCGCATGGTTGGCAACTTTCCCCAGGCGTTCTCGCACGTCTCGCTGGTCAACTCGGCGCATAACCTGTCGCGCCGGCACAAGCCGGCCGAGCAGCGCTCGGAAAGCGGCGGCGAAGCCGGGGTCGGCGCCTAGCGCGCGGCCGGATAAGTCAGGGCGCCGGACGGTCCGGGCTTGGCGGCGTTCGTCATCGTCGCCGGGCGGACGTCACCTGCTTTGAGGATGTGGAGCACGTTCTCGCCGGCGGCGATCAGATAATCGGCAATGATGCGCCGATGGCAGCGCCACCACAGGGTTTCCGCACACATGATCGCGCAGCGCCGGTCGTGGCCGAGCGTCCGCAACTGGGCCAGCCCCGCGCGGAACGCCTCCGTCATCGCGTAGTCGGCGTAGTTGTGAAAGCTCTGGTTGGTCCAGAAGGCATTCACCTCCGGCGCGATGCCGGCGGTTTTGCCCCGCAATCCGCCTAGCGCCGCAATATGCACATAGCCGATCCCGCGCGGCGCCAGCGATTTGGCAAAGGCATCGCTGTTGTACTGCGGATTGGTGCGCGAGCGCGGCACGGTGCGCACGTCGGCCACCAAGCGCACCTCGGCGCTCTCGAGCAGGGCGACAAACTCCGCGATGGAGCGCGTAGAGTGGCCGATGGTGAAGAAGGGATGTGCCATGTCGCGGATCGCGCCGTCGCTGCCTTCACGCCTGCGCGGCTCTGGCGCAGCCGGCCGCCGCAACCAAATCCTGCCGGGTGCGTTGCACCACTGACGCGGTGTGTCGGCAGCCGTTGCAACAGGATCGAAAATACCGGCTCAGCCCGGCGTCCCGCAACCGGTTGCCCTCCGCATCAGCGCCTCTTCCGGTCACGACCCAGGCACGCGTTTGCCTTTTGCTGCAGTGGGGAGAGCAAACATGACAACCCAGAAGCGGCCAGCAGGATCCATCGAGCCTACGGCGGCGCCGCACGCGATTTCGATCGACCGCCTGTGCATCGACACGATACGCACGCTGGCGATGGACGCGGTGCAGAAGGCGAACTCGGGCCATCCAGGCACGCCGATGGCGCTGGCGCCCGTCGCTTACACGCTCTGGCAGCGCTTTCTCACATATGACCCGGACGAGCCGGCATGGCTCAACCGTGATCGCTTTGTGCTCTCCAATGGCCACGCGTCGATGCTGCTCTATGCCCTGCTGCACCTGACGGGCACCAAGCAGCCCGGCGGCGGCCTTGCGGTCACCCTCGACGACATCAAGCGCTTCCGCCAGCTGGGCAGCGCCTGCCCAGGCCACCCGGAGTTTGGCCACACCGCAGGCGTGGAGGTCACCACCGGACCGCTGGGCCAGGGTTGCGGCAACAGCGTCGGCATGGCGATCGCCGGCCGTTGGCTGGCGCAGCATTTCAACCGGCCGGATTTTCCAATCTTTTCCTATGATATCTACGCCTTCTGCAGCGACGGCGACATGATGGAGGGCGTCGCCAGCGAGGCCGCGTCACTGGCCGGCCACCTGGGACTCGGCAACCTGTGCTGGGTCTACGACAACAACAAGGTGACCATCGAGGGCCATACCGATCTCGCCTTCAGCGAGGACGTCGGCCGCCGCTTCTCCGCCTACGGCTGGAGCGTGCATCACGTTGCCGACGCGAACGACACCGAGCGCCTGGCCCAGGTGCTGGCCGAGCGCGAGCGCTCCGGCGGCACCCCGACGCTTATCATCGTCGACAGCCACATCGGCTACGGCGCGCCGCACAAGCAGGACACCAGCGCAGCGCATGGCGAGCCGTTGGGCGAAGACGAGGTGCGCCTCGCCAAACGCGCCTACGGCTGGCCAGTGGACGCCAAGTTCCTGGTTCCGGACGGCGTGTACGAGCATTTCGCGCGCGGTGTCGCCGAGCGCGGGCACCGGCTGCGCCAGGATTGGAGCGCGCTGCTTGCGCGGTATCGCGCGCGGCACCCCGACCTCGCCGAGCGGCTGGACCGCATGCTGAAGCGCGAGCCCCCGGCGGGGTGGGACGCGGACGTGCCGTCGTTTGCCCCCGACGCCAAGGGCGTTGCCAGCCGCGCCGCCGCGGGCAAGGTGCTCAATGCCATCGCGCCGCACATCCCCTGGCTGATCGGCGGTGCGGCCGACCTGTCACCCTCCACCAAGACGCACCTTGCGTTCACGGGCACGGCCGACCTGGAGCGCGACGATCCGGGCGGCTGCAACATGCACTTCGGCATCCGCGAGCACGCCATGGGCGCCGTGCTCAACGGCCTCGCGGTGTCGGGCCTGCGGCCGTTCGGCGCGACCTTCCTGATCTTCTCCGACTACATGAAGCCGCCGATCCGTCTCGCCGCGCTGATGCAGCTTCCGGTCATCTACATTTTCACCCACGACTCGATCGGACTCGGCGAGGACGGGCCGACCCACCAACCCATTGAGCAGCTCGCCGGACTGCGCGCCATTCCCGGCCTCATCACGCTGCGGCCTGCCGATGCCAACGAGACGGGGGAGGCCTGGCGCCTCGTGATCGGGCTGAACGA
>DASZQG010000051.1:0-40130 GCA_035550075.1 Hyphomicrobiaceae bacterium
TGTCTGCCTCGCTCAGTAGCTTGTCGACCCGCGCCATGGCCATCCTGGCCAGGGCGACAGACTTGAAATCCTTGAGCAGCTCTTTCTTTTCCGGGGGCGGACCGGACGGATCGGCCGGTGGCCGGCGTACGTCTTCCGCCACCGATATCGCCGCGTTGAGCAGGTCCTTGTCCTGATCGGTCAGGTATTGCCTGTCGACCGACTTGAGGATCGTCAGCCCCTGCTCGAAATCCTCCGACACGACAAGCGCTGCGCCCTGATAGACCTCGGCCCGCGCCCGTTCGACGTTGCTGCCACCGCTGAGCTGCACGGCGTTTCCAGCCGCAAAGCGCGTCATGGCGACCTTGCCGCGGTGGATGCCTTCCCTGGCGATGGTCAGGTAGATATCGCGCCTGTCTGCCACTTCCACGCCGGCAAGCGACTCCTTGAGCTTGGCCAGCCGTGCCGGATCGTCGGCATATTGCGGATGGCCTGCGATTTCGGTCGCGAACTGGCGCCGGAAGCTGCCCGCATAGATCGAGTTCGGAAACCGGCGCAGGTAGCGCGTCGACATTGCCTCGAAGCGATCGAAATCGCCGCTCGCACCAATCAGGGAGATTTGCCGTCTGAGAGCGGCATCCTCCACCAGGGTCCCCGGGGCAAGCAGGCGCGCCTGGTCTAGAAACATCATCGCCTTGGCGGCATCGGTCTTGGCGGCGAGCTCGCCCTGCACAAGCGCAATCTGCCCGGCGATGCTGGGATCGATGGTCAGGGCGTCGAGCGGACCGAGCAGCGCTTGCGCCTCACCGTTGCGTCCCTGAGCATAGGCCACGACACCGCGGACAAGCTTGTCGTCGATGCCCGGGATTGGCCCCTTGGCGAGCAATCTGGCGACGGGCTGGGGATCCCCGCCGCTCAGGACATAGATCAAGGCAGCACGGGCGTTGCGCGCGTCCTGCCACGCGCCGGGCTGAATGCGGTCGAGGTATGCGGCGATCTGGGCGAGCAGCGCGCGCTGGCTGATGTGCGCCGTCGCGTTGCCGTGCGCGCTCTGGTCCTGCAAGCCTTGCAGGGACCGCACCAGTTCGTAGAGCTGCTGGTTCTCGCTTTGCGCCTCCGCGCGCATCGGCATGGCCAGCACGAGGCCCAGGCCAATCAGCAGACGGGCGAGCGTGTGCGTCATCGCATGGATTTCCGAAGCAGGATTTCGATGCGCCGATTCTGGGCGGCCTCCGGCGAATCCGGAACCTTGAGCTGCCGGTCGGCGTATCCCTCGATCCGCTCAAAGCGCTTTTCATCGACCCCGCCGCGCACCAGCATGTAGTAGGCCATGTGCGCACGCGCGGTCGAAAGCCGCCAGTTGTCATAGTTCTGCGACCGATATGGCCGCCCATCGGTATGGCCACGCACGATCAGAGGCTCCGACCGCTGTGCGAGTATCTTGGCGATGTTCTCCATGATGACGACGGTGGCAGGGCGGGGCTCTGCCGAGGCGATCGCGAACATGCCGAAGTTGTAGGCGTCCGTCAGGCTGATCAGCACGCCGTCCTCGACCACGGTCACATCGACATTCGGCAGCGTGCCAGCCAGCGCACGCTGAAGCGCGCCCTTGATGTCCGTTTCCAACTTGGCGGCATCCGCCTTCGCGGCCTCCACCCGCTCGGCGTGCTGTTTGGCCTCGAGCGCTTCCTTCTTTTCCGCTTCCGACTGGGCCGTCACCTTCTTGTCGGGAGTGGTGAGGGCAGCCTCCTTCGTCTCGGGCTTTTGCGGTTGCGCGGCGGCGTCGGCGGGCTTGGCAGGCGCTGAGGGCGGCACTGGCGCGACGGGTGGTTTTGCGGCCGGTACCTCCTCCGCCGCAGTGCGCGCCGCGGGCGGCGCCTCCTCCTTGGCGGCAACCGGAGCAGCAGCGCTTACCTTGCGTCCAGCCGCCTTTGCCGCGCCATCCTGCTTGGATTTCCCGCCCTTGAGCGCAGCCGCATCCTTCACGGCCTCGTGCCGGAAGGCGGGATCGAAGGGGTCGCGGAATGCCGGCCCAGGGGACTGGGCCGCCTCGCCGCGCAGGCGCTTCTCGTCGGCCGCCTCCTTGGCCAGCTTCGAGAGAATCCCATAGGGATCCTGGAACAGCATCTCCTCGGTGTACTTGGGCTTGCCGGCCTCGGCCGCGTAATCCCCCTTCGCCCTGCCGTCCTTTTCCTTGGAGTTCCCCTGAGCGGTCTCTTTTCCCCGTGCGCTCGGATCGACGTCATGCAAACCCTTTTCGGTCGGCACCTTGTCTGTGAGGCGCAACGGATTGAAATAGTTGGCGACCTGGGTAATGACCTTCTTGTCCGTCGCGTTGATCAGCCACATGACAAGGAAGAAGGCCATCATGGCCGTCATGAAATCGGCGTAGGCAATCTTCCATACGCCGCCCTTGGACGGCGCATCGTCCGCGTTCGCCCGGCGGCGGATCAGCACCAATTCGTTCGACGTCGAGTCGTCGTCGCTTGCGCTCACCGTACAGCCTCGTCGATCTTCGCCATCCACGCGCCGAGCCGGGCCTCGAGCACGGTCTCGCCGACGCTGATGCGGACGTCGGGGTGCTGGCTGGGCTCGTAGGCGACGGAAACGCCGGCCTCCGAGAGCTGGCGGCGCAGGACTTCCAGCAGGTCGTCCGGACCCGAGACAACGAACTTCGCCCCTTCATTGCCCGCCAGCACGGCGCGAAGGGCCTCCTGCAAGTCGGCGATGGCCTGGCGCCGCACGCCCTCCTGCAGGAATGGCTTGAGAACGCGCCCCGCGGCCTCGGCAATCGAAGCCTCGAGGTCCCGCAGCCCCGCCTGCAAGAGTTCGGCGAGCCGCGCGCCCTGCTGGGCAGCCCATTGTTCGCGCTCCGACGCAAGCTGGATCTCGTACCTGCTCTTCTGCTCGGAAACCTTGACCTCGAATGCCGACTGCACCGCGGCTTTGCCGTCCTCGAAGCCTTTGGCGTATGCGTCGCCGGTGCCGCCGTTCTGATTGCCGGGAGAAGAAGCATCGCCGCGGCCCCGGGAACGCCGGGCCACCACCTCGCCATCAGGGCCGAATTCGGCGAGATAGCCGGCAGCAGGCAGGGCGCTCATGCGCTCGCTCCCCGCATCCATTGCTTGAGGATGGTGGCCGCCTGCTCCTCATCGAACTCGATCATCTGCTCCAGCCGTTTCTGCGGCGTGCGGCCGAGCTTGCTGGTCAGGTCCGCGATCAGGTTAGGCGGCTGCTCTCCGGCGACCTTCGCCGCGGCGGACGGAGCCGACTCGACGGGCCGCGATGTCTCGGCCTTGAGCTGCTGCTGGCCGGGAGCCGCCGCGGCGGCAGCCCTCGGTTCGAGGATCGCGCGCATGGCAGGGCGCAGCCCGAACCAGATCACGAGGATGGTGACACCGAAGGCGGTCAGGGCGTTGACGACTGTCCCGATGTTGCGCATCAGGTGCTCGACGATGCCCGGTGAGGGGACCGGCGGCTCCATCTCGCCCTCGTCCATGAATTCCAAGGCTGCGACCGTGACCTTGTCACCGCGCTTGGCGTCGATGCCGGCCGCAGCGCCAACCAGGCGCTCGATCTCCTTCAGTTGCTTGTCGACCGCCTCGGGGGTCGCACCGTCGCCGAGGGAGGCCAGCAGGCGCTTGCGGTTGAGCGTCACCGCCACGGTGAGGTTCTCGATCCGGTAGCCTTCGCTCGAAGTGGACGTCGTCTTGGAGCTCACCTCGTAGTTGGTCAGCTCTTCGCGGCGCTCGTTGGATTTCTGCGACTGATCGCCGGGCGGGGCGGTGGCCGCCTGGTCGACCGGCACGTTCTGCTCGACGCCGACCGTGGCCCGGCTGTTGGAGTTCTGCTGCTTGCCCGTTTCCTTGATCACGCGCACCGAACGTTCAACGCGCGACTCGGGGTCGAAGGTCGTCTCGTTGATCGTGCGCTTGTCCGTATTCAGGCGAGCCGCGACGCTGATGCGGAAATTGTTGACGCCGAGATAGGGGGCAAGGGTCTTGGCGATGTTCTCCTGCAGCTCCTTGCTGATCGTCTTCTCCAGGGTCACCATCTTGCCGGGCGTGGCGCTTGCGCTGTCGCCGCCGGACGCCAGGATCACGCCGTCGGTGTTGAGAACGGTAACCTGGTCGATGGTCATCCCCGGTATCGCCGCCGCCACCAGGTGGCGAATGGCAGCGCCGGAGGAGAAATCGTCCGGCGATTCCGTGCGGATGATGACCGATGCCGAGGGCGGCTGACGATTGCGACGGAACGACCCGGAGTCGGCGAGGACGATATGCACGCGGGCGGCCTTCACGCCCTTCATGCCCTGGATCGTGCGGGCGATCTCGCCTTCAAGCGCGCGCACCCGGGTGATTTCCTGCATGAACGACGTCAGGCCCATCGAGCCCATCTTGTCGAACAGCTCGTAGCCGGCGTTGGCGCTGCTCGGCAGGCCCTTCTCGGCCAGCAGCATGCGCGCCTGGGCAGTGTGCCCATAGCGCACGAGCACCGCAGTTCCCTGCGCGTTGACATCGAAGGGAATGCCGGCTTCCCGCAGCGCCGCGCCGATGCGGCTGATGTCCTGGGTCGTCAGGCCGGTATACAGCGTCTCCATCGACGGCCGGCTCAAGTAGTAGCCGCCGATGCCCACGGTCAAGAACACGGCGAGACCGACCACGGTCAACGCCGTAAGCCGCCGGGCGCCTAGCCCGAGCAGACTGTTCCAAAGCCGTTCGAGCTGGTCTCGCCCCAACATGCAAGCCCCGGCCGCCCCCGATGATCAGGGGGATATTCGGGCACGAACCTTGCGCGAGAATTGCGCCGCGGTGGCATAGGCAAAATGAAATTGGCCGCGTCGCGGAGACGCGGCCAATTCTTCTCTTCTGGTCAGCCGCCGCTTAGCGGAACAGCTGCAGGATGTTCTGGCTCGACGAGTTGGCGATACCGAGCGCCTGGATGCCGAGCTGCTGCTTGACCTGCAGGGCCTGCAAGCGGGTCGACTCCTCGTTCATGTCGGCGTCGACGAGCTGGCCGACGCCACGGTCGATGGCGTCCATCAGACCCTTGACGAAGTCCTGCTGCAGGCCGATGCGCGATTTCACGGAGCCGAGGCTCGTGGCGGCGTCGGTCATCTCGCTGATCGCAGCATCCGCACCCTTGATGTAGCCGTCCAGCGTGGCGAGGTCGGCCGCGCTGTCGGTCAGGGCCGAGATGTCAAGCGTGGAGATGTCGAAGGTACCAGCCGCGTTGATTGCGCCGGTCACTGCATCACGCTTGGAATCGAGGATGCCATCGGCAGCGGCGTTCGCATCGAACAGTGCCGCAGTGGAGATGTCGATGTCGATCGTGCCGACCGTCACCGCGCCAGTCGAGTCGCGCTGGAAGGACGAGACGATGCTCTTGGTCGCGTTGTAGCCCGCGGCGCTCGAGTCGACCGACAGCCAGTTCTGGCCGGAGAAAGTTGCTGATGCAGCGTTGCCGATCAGCTGGTTCTGCAGCTCGGCGATGTCGCTCTGGATCTTGGCGCGATCGACGCCGGGCTGGCGTGCGGCAACCAGCTTGGCCTTGATTTCGTCCACCACGCTGATGGCCGAATTGACGCCGGTGTAGGCGGTGTCGACCGTCGCGGCACCCAGGCCCAGGGCGTCCTGCACCGTCGAGAGGGCCTTGTTGTCCGACCGCATGGTCGTCGCGATCGACCAGTAGGCGGCGTTGTCGGAAGCGTCGGCAACACGAAGGCCGGTGGAGATCCGATTCTGCGTCTCAACCATTGCTTTGTTGGTCGCCGTCAGCGCCTGCAAAGCGGTCATAGCTGCGACGTTGGTGTTGATGCTACTCATTTTCGAACGTCCCTCAGGAGGAGTTTTTGGAGATTGGGCGACATGCCGGTCCGCAGCCGGTATGGCAGAGCGGCTTCATGCCTTTGGAGCCCACAGTCCCGCCCCAACCTGCCATTGCGACAGGGTTAAACAACAATCGTTACGCATGCGTTAACGATGATCGGTGGATTTAAGAGAAGGAGCGGATCAGCCCGCCGATCAGAAGATTCCAGCCGTCGATCAGAACGAAGAAAAGTATCTTGAACGGCAGCGAGATAACCGTCGGCGGCAACATCATCATGCCCATCGACATGGTGAGCGTGGCCACGATCATGTCGATGACGAGGAATGGCAGCACGATCAGGAATCCGATCTCGAAACCGCGGCGCAGCTCGGAAATCATGAACGCCGGAATGAGCACGCGCAGGTCGAGATCGGTGGCATCGGGGCGAGACTTCAAGTTGTCTTTCGCCAGATCCTCGAACAGTTTCAAATCCTTGTCGCGCACGTTGGCCCGCATGAAGTCCTTGAACGGGGCGCTGATGCGGGTAAACGCCTCCTGCTCGTTGATCTTGTTCTCCATCAGCGGCTGCAGGCCGCCCTGCCAGGCGCGGTCGAATACCGGCCCCATGACGTAGAAGGTCATAAACAGCGCCAGGCTGATGAGAATCAGGTTGGCCGGCGTGGTCTGCAGCCCAAGCCCTGCGCGCAGGAACGACAGCGCCACCACAAAGCGCGTAAAGCAGGTGATCATGATCAGCAGACCCGGCGCCACCGAAAGCACGGTGATGACAAGGATCAGCTGAATAATTCGTCCGGCCGCGCTGGCGTCGCCTGTGGGGACCAAAGATTGAAGATTGAAATTCTGCGTCTGTGCCGCCGCCGCGCCGGCCCCGGCCACCAGTCCCAGCAGGAAGATGAAAAGGAACTTCTTCATTCGAAGATCAGCGTGTGAATGACGAGATCATGCGCCTTGCCGCCGCTGCGTATGCGAACGCGGTCGCTCAGATCCTCGCGCAGATGCTGAAAGCCGCTGGCGCCCTGAACCTGCGACAGCGAGACTGTTCTCAGGAAGGCGATGAAATCCTCGGCGATGCTGGCGGCCAGGCCGTTGGCGTCCTTCTCATTGGGGTCGAGCACGAGGGAGGCTTCCAGGCGAACCCAGGCGTGCTCGGGGCCGGCGAGGTTGGTGACAATCGGCGGCAACGGCTTGAGGTTGGCATGTTCCGCGTAGCGGCTCTTGCTTGGCGCCGATGCCGGCTTCGTCTCCGCCGCCGGCTCCGGTTCATGCCTTGACAAGACCTGCAGGCCGAACAGGCCGCCTGCGCCGATTCCCAGGCCTGTCACCACCAGCAGCGCGATCGCGAACGAGACGAATGTCGGTTCGGCCGCGGCTGCGGGCGCCGGATCGGCAACCTTGGGCTCTATGGTCTTGGCTTTGGCCATCCTCTACCGCTCGGCCTCAGAACGGACTGAGCCAGTCGAAGAACAGGTGGCCCCAGCCGGGTTGCTGCACCTCGGTCATGCGCCCGCGGCCGCCGTAGGAGATGCGCGCTTCCGCGACCTTCTCGTAGGAGACGGTATTGTCGGTGGAGATGTCGCGCGGGCGTACCACGCCGGCGACGCTCAGCACGCGCACTTCGAAATTGACGCGCACTTCCTGGCTGCCGCTGATCACAAGATTGCCGTTGGGGAGCACGTCGGTGACCACGGCCGCAACCAGCAATTCAATGCTCTCGGAGCGGGTGATGGTGCCCTCGCCCTTGCTCTTGGTGCTGGAGTCGGCCGACGCGTTGGCCGTGCCGGAGCCTTTTCCGCTAAGGATCGGATAAGCGAGATCGTAGTTTGCGGAGAGGCCGAGGTTGCGTGTCGAATCCCGGTTGCGTTCCGAGGTGTTGTCGAGCGAGGCCTTGTCCTTGATCGAGATCTTCACGGTCACCACGTCGCCGACCTTGGCGGCCCGCGGATCGCGGAACAGTTCCGCGCTGGAGTCCTGCCAGAAGGAGTTGCCCTCGGCGTAGCTCGGGGCCCTGGCCGGGGCGCTGACAATGGTTGTCCTCTCCGCGCGCAATCCGGCGCCGATCGGCGTCATGTGCGGCTCAGCCGTCAGGCTTTTGATCTGCTGCCCGCAGCCGGCCAGCAGCATGGCGCAGGCGATCACCACGCACCTCATGATCCTTTGTCCTCCGGCTGAGGTGGCGGGTTGGCAGCGCGGGGCGCCCGCTTCGAGGCTGCCCCGCTGATGGTCGCGGTAAGACGGGCCGCATGCTTGGCATTCATCTCGGCAAGAATGGCGCTGGAGACGCGGGGATCGAGTTTGGTCAGGACGGCCGCGGCCGTTTCGATGTCGAGGTCGGCGAGCTGCAAGGCGGCGGCGTCCGGACGCATGCGCGAATAGATGCTGATCAGCGTTGCCTGCGCCTTCTTGGAAAACTCGTCGCGGCGCGCGAGCCACTGCTGGTACTCGGCGACCTTCGCCTCCAGCTTGGCGACCCGCTCCTGCAGCTCCTTCTCGATATCGGTCAGCGCCTTCTTCTGCCACATGTAGCGGGCGTCGGCGGCGGCGTTGGCGATGTTGACGCAATAGTCCTGGGCGGGCCGCGCTTCGACCGCTTCCGCCTTCAATTTCGGCTTGGCAGCTTCAGCCGCAGCCGGCTTGGCAGGTGCGGTCTCCTGCGCCGAACGCGGAACCGGTGGCCGGGGCGCTTCAACCACGGCCGGTGGCGGGGCCTCGACGACCTTCAGCCTGCGGTGGCGCCCGCTCCTGAGGGGCTGCTGCGGGACAATGGCCTCCGGCGTCTCGGCGGCGACCTGCGCATTCCAGCCTTGTGCCACCGCAGCCGGGGCAAAGACCGCGGCCAGCACGATCACGCCAAGCAGCGTGAAAGCCGGGCTCGCCATCGCGTGTCGCCAGGGCCGCCGAGCCGGCCCGGGGGCGCGAGGTTGCGAGGGGAATGTCATTGCACCACCAGATCGGCCTGGAGGGCGCCGGCGGACTTGATCGCCTGCAGAATGGCGATGATGCCGGTCGGCTTCAGGCCAATCTTGTTCAGCCCGCTCACCAGCATCTGCAGGTCCGTCCCCCGGACGATGGCGAGGTTGCCGCCGTTCTGGTCGGCCATAACGCGCGACTCCGGCACCACCGTCGTCTGCCCGCCGGAAAACGGCGCCGGCTGCGAGACCTGGGGCGTCTCGGTGACGCGCACCGTGATGCTTCCGTGCGCGACAGCCACCGTCGAAATCTGCACGTCCTTGCCGATGACGATGGTCCCGGTTCGCTCATCGATGACGACGCGCGCAGGCGCGTCGGGCTGCACCGGAAGATCGCCGACCTCCGCCAGGAAGCGGGCCGGAGTGAGGAAGAATGGCCGCGCGAGGGACACGGTGCGTAAATCGTTTTCGCGCGCCACCTTGATGCCATAGCGTGCCTGCATGTGGCGGTTGACGACGTCCGCTATTTGCACCGCCGTGTTGAAATCGGGGTTGCGAAGCTCCAGCACCAGGACCTTCTGATCCGACAGCCGGCCCGGCGCGTCGCGTTCAACCAGGGCGCCGTTGGGGATGCGCCCCGTGGTCGGCACGCCCTGGGTCAGTGTTTCGGCCTTCCCGCTCGTGGAGAAGCCGGTTACCGCCAGCGGGCCTTGCGCGACAGCATAGATCTGGTTGTCGGCGCCGGTGAGCGGCGTGAGGATCAGCGACCCGCCCTGCAGGGAGGTGGCATCGCCCAGAGACGAGACGGTGACGTCGACGCGCGATCCCTTACCGATGAACGCTGGCAGCTCCGCCGTCACGATCACGGCGGCGACGTTGCGCGTGCGGGCATTCGCATTGCGCACGTTGATGCCCATGCGATCGAGCATCGACTGCAGGGATTGCGCGGTGAACGGGGAATTGCGCAGCGTGTCGCCGGTGCCGTTGAGACCGATCACCAGTCCGTAGCCGAAAAGCTGATTGGCCCGCACGCCCTGGACCGACACCACGTCCTTGATGCGCGTTCCGGCCTCGGCGGGAACCGAGGCCAGGCACAGGATCAGCAGAAGCAGGATGCGCTGTATCATGGACCACCCAGACGGATGGTGCCGTCCGCCGCGACGGTCCCCTTGATGGTCACACCGCTATCGGGATTGCGCAGCGATATCACGTCACCGATGCCGCCGTTGCTCAGCGCGACCGCCTGGGCGGTCAGGCTGAGGCCCCCCTCCTGAAAGATGACGGTCGCCGTCTTGCCCTGGGTGATGACGTAGGCATCGCGCACGGCGGCAAGGGGAATCGGCTGCCCCGCGATCAGTGTGCGCAGGGCCACCTTGCCGACCACGGCCTCGGTATCGTTGAAGATCGTGGTACGCGCGACCGTGCGCGCCACGAAGGCGCGCGAGGTGAGGTGACCGCTCTCGATGGCTTCGCCGGGATAGATCGTCACGCGCGGCACCGGCAGCTCCACGGCCTGCGCAAGCGCCTCGCGCGGGATGAGAGCGACCATCGCGATCAGCAGGATCGCCAGCAGCGCCATTACGCCGGCATCCCGCAACTCGACCCTTCTCTTCACAACCGCATCCTCCGCCGTCAGCGCTTGGACAGGGTCGCGAACATCTCGTCCGCCGCCTGAATGACCTTGGAATTCATTTCGTAGGCGCGCTGCGCCGAGATCAGCTCGGTGATCTCCTTGACCGGATCGACGTTCGAGTTTTCCAGGTAGCTCTGCTGCACGGTGGCAAAGCCGGGATCACCGGGCACGCCGGTAACGGCCGGGCCTGACGACAGCGTCTCGCGATAGAGGTTGCTGCCCAGCGGCTCCAGGCCGGCTTCGTTGGTGAAGTTGGCGAGCTGTATTTGTCCCAGCAGTTGCAGCGCCGCATTCGTTCCGACGCGGGCGTAAACCTGGCCGCTCTCATTGATGATGATGTCGGTGGCATCCTGAGGAATTGTCATGGCGGGCTGCAGGGGATAGCCATCGATGGTCACCACCTGCCCGACCTCGTTCTTGTTGAACGTGCCGGCGCGCGTATAGAAGTTCTCTCCGTTCGGGCCGGCCACCTGGAACCAGCCGCGGCCGTTCAGGGCCATGTCGAGCTTGTTGCCGGTCTGGGTCAGCGCACCCTGCATGTGGAGCTTGCGCACGGACGCGGTGCGAACGCCTAGCCCGATGTCTGCACCTTCCGGAACGGTCGACTGACCGCCACGGTTCGGCGCGCCCACCGAGCGCTCGGCCTGGTAGAGCAGGTCGGTGAACTCGGCGCGCGAGCGCTTGAAGGCGGTGGTGTTGATGTTCGCGATATTATCCGCGATCACCTCCACGTTGGTCTGCTGGGCGTTCATGCCCGTCGCGGCAATGGCAAGCGCTCTCACGGTGCGTTCCTCAGATCGACATGCGGCTTATTTCGAGATACGCGGAGACAACCTTGTCGCGGATGGCAATCGCCCCTTGCAGCGTCTGCTCGGCCGACATCACTGCGTCGACCACCTGCTGCACCGAAGCCTTGCCCTGGATGCCGGCGATGGAAAGCTGCTCGCTGGCCCTGAGCTGAGCGGCGGCATCGGATGCCATCTGCCCGAGCATGGAGCCGAAATCCATCTCACCCGCCGCGCCCGGCGCGGTTGCGGCCGCCGCCGCGGATGTCTTGCCGACGCCGGCGCCGCCGGCCACCGGATTGGTATCGGCCGTAGGCAGCGTCGTCAGCGGTGAAACGGCATCGAGCATCACGTGCTCCTCAAGAGATCGATCGTCATGTTGATCAGCTCGCGTGCCTGCTTCACCACCTGCAGGTTGGCCTCGTAGGAGCGAGACGCCTCGCGCATGTCCGCCAGCTCGACCAGCATGTCGACGTTGGGAAGCTTCACGTAGCCCTTCTCGTCGGCGGCCGGATGTCCGGGGTTGTATTCCGTGCGGTAGGGTGCGCGGCTGCGGTCGATGCCGGACACCTTGACGACGTTGGCCCCCGTCGCGTCGTCCACCTCGTCCTCGAAACTGATGGTCTTGCGCGTGTAGGGGTTGGAGCCCGGCGTCTTGCCAGTGGTCTGCGCGTTGGCGAGGTTCTCCGTCACGATGCGCATGCGCTTGGACTGCGCCTGGATGCCGGAGGAGCCTATCTGCAGCGTGGCCTCAAGAGGATCGAACATCGGTTATCCCTTGGTTGCGGCCAGCATCATGCGGTTGAACGCCTTGGCGATGCTCGTGTTGAGCCGGTAGGCGCGGTTCACCTCGCCGGCCTTGAGCAGCTCCTGCTCCAGGCTGACCGAGTTGCCGGAATGCGTCACATCCCAGGTGTCTTCGGGCCGCACGGCCACCGGCGCCTGCGTCGCGCCCGATGTCATGTGTGCGGGCTGCGTGGTGGCCATCGACAGGCCCAGGGTGTCGAGCGTCTGGTTGAAGTCTTCGACGTCGAGCGCCTTGTAGCCGGGGGTATTGGCGTTGGCGATGTTGCCGGCAAGCGTCGCCTGACGTGCGGCCAGCCACTGGTTGTGCCGCGAAATCAGACTGAAAAGCTGTACAGCCCCGAGCGCCATGGAAAATCCTGCGGTGCCAGCCAATTCCGCTTCTTATTGATTCGATCTTGTCCGAGGCTTGCGCCCGGCGCATCAGCCGGCGGCGGGCACCGTCGCGCCGAGGCGCGCATCGGCGAGCGCCGCGATCAACCGAAGCGTATTCTCGTCCGGGTCGCTCGAGCCGTTGGCGAAGTTGATGTAGTTGATCTCAACGCCAGCGTTGACCGATTGCAGCAGCAAGCGGAAGTAGACGCTGACGCCTATGTGCTGAAACTCCATGTCAAGGCTGATCGAGGGCGGGCTTCCCCAGTTCAGCTCGACGTCGCCCGATTGCCCGAAGCGGACGGTCCCTGGCTTGAAGTAGAGCTCGGTGGAGCAGTTCACCAAGGTGCTGATGTTGGCGAACTGTTCGGTGCGGATGTAGGCGATCAGATCCGTCGCCTCGATCAGGCGCAGTTCGGAGGCGACCTCGCGCATGCCGTCGGCCAGCGCCTTCTCGCGTTCCAGCGTGTAGTCGTTGCCCTGCTTCAGCATGCAGCGGTCCCTCTGCTAGGCCGGCTTGCGCTGCGGCCGGCCCGCAAACAGGTAGAACACCAGCTCGGCTACCGCCTTGTAGAACTGGGGCGGGATCATCTGGTCGACCTCCACGGCCTTGTAGAGCGAACGGGCAAGCGCCTTATCTTCGAACACCGGGATGCCGTGCGCGGCGGCGATCTCGCGGATCTTCAGGGCGATCAAATCCTGGCCCTTGGCAACCAACAGTGGGGCCCCGCCCTCCTCGCGCACGTAGCGCAGGGCCACCGCGTAGTGGGTCGGATTGGCGATGACCATGGTGGCACGCGGCACCTGGGCGATCATGCGCTTGCGCAGGCGGTCGCGCGCCAGGGAGCGGAGCCGCGCCTTGACGATCGGGTCGCCGTCCACCTGCTTCATCTCGTCCTTGACTTCCTGGCGTGTCATTCGCAGTTCCTGACGCCAGAACAGTTGCGACCACACCAGGTCGGCTGCGACGAGCACGATGGTGGCAACCGCAACGGTCGCGACCAGCCGCCCAGCCATCCCCAGGATCAGCAGCGGCAGCCCGTTCGGCTCCGTATACATGGCGTTGATCACGTCCTCCTGGGCGGCACGCATCACCATCACTCCCAGTCCGGTCACGGCCGCAAGCTTGAACACCGCCTTGAGAAATTCGACCTGGCCCTGCGCCCCGAAAATGCGCCGCCAGCCGCTGCGGATGGAAATCCGCGACAGCTTGGGCTGGATGCGATCGACGACAAGGCGCGGTGAATTCTGCAGGAACGACGACAGCATCCCGGCGACCGAGAGGACCGCCACGATCGGCAGCACGAACCGCGCCGCGTCGCCCGCGAGCGCCTGGAACAGGAGAACCGCGTCGGCGCGGTTCTCCAGCGTGATGCCGCCCGGGCTGTCGATCAGGGCGCGCAACGAGGCGATCAAGGCGCCGGCGTTCTGCAGCACGAAGAAGCTGATGATGAGCAGGATGCCGAGCAGGGAGGCCAGCGTCGCCGCCTCGCGCGAGAACGGCACGTTGCCCTGCTCGACAGCGTCCCGGACCTTCTTCTCGGTCGCTTCCTCGGTCTTGCTTTCCTTGTCGGGGATTTCGGACATGGGCCAGGGGGTCCAATCAGACGGTCAGCTCGTCGACGTCGTCGGCTGACGGCTGCTCGATTTCTCCCTTGGCCATCATCTTCAGCACCGCCTCGACAATGCTCCGGCGCGCCTTGGCGATGTCGCGCTGAGGCACGTTGGCGCCGCTCTGCAGCTCGGCCTCGGCCATGCGCTTGGACCGCGCCGCCAGCGACGAGAGGATCGTTTCCTGGAATTCCGGCTCGGTGCCGCGCAGCGCCATGACCAGCCGCTCGATGGGAACCTGGTCGAACAGGACGGCCCGCGCAGACGCCGGCAGTTGCGGAAGCTGCTCGAAGGTGAACAGCAGGCCCTTCAGAGCCTTGGCATCGTCGGGGCGGATCTCGGCAAGGCTCTTGAGGACGTCCTCGGATTGCGAGCGATCGAGGCGATTGAGAATGTCGGCAATGCTGGCGTGCGAGCTGGCGGACGGCGCCAGCAGTTCCTCGCGGATGGCCAGCTCCACCGCCCGGACCGACTCCGGCGCCACCTTGCGCAAACCCAGCATGCGCGACAGCAGTCCGTTGCGCAGCTCGGGCGGAAACGAGCTGATCAGCTTGGCGGCCAGCTCGGAGTCGACCTTCGACAGGATGAGCGCCACGCTCTGAGGGTGCTGCTTGATCAGGTAGGCACGCAGCGTATCGAGCTTGATGCGCGAGATGCGCTCCCAGATCGCATCTTCGACCTCCTGCTGCTGAGCGCCGTCGCCGTTGGACATGGCCTCGTCGATCTCGTCTTCCGACATGACGCCGGCCAGCAGATCCTTGACCTCGTTCAGGGTGCCGACAAAATTCAGGCCGTTGGAGAATTTCTGGGCGAACTCCTCCACCAACGTTTCCAGGTCGGTAGGCGAAACGGGGCGCAACTCGGCCGCCGAGCGCGTCAGCAGCTTGAGTTCCTCCGCATCGAAGCGACGCAACAGCTTGGCGGCGCGCTGTTTGCCCAGCGCCAGCAGCAGCACCGCGACCTTCTCGGCCCCGGTCAGCGTGACCGGGGGCGGCGCGGCACTGGAGCTGCTGTTTGCGACCATCGCCAGCTCACACTAGACCGGCTTGTCCGTGCCCGAGGAGCCGACCACTTCCGTCAGCTTGATGCCGAAGCGCGAGGTGGCCTCGTCGACGATGACGACCTCGCCGCGCGCCACCACGCGGCCGTTGACGACCACGTCGGCCGGCTCGCCGACGCGCCGGTCGAGAGGAATGACCGCACCGCGACCGAGCTTCACCAGGTTGGCCACCGGCATGGTGGTGGACCCCAGCACGACTTTCACCGTGACCGGGATGCGCATGATCATCTCGAGGTTGCGGCCGCTTGGACCGGGGTCCGCTGCGGTGGCCGCCCTCGCGGCGACGCCGGGTGATCCATTACCCAGCTCGCTCGCATATTCCTGGAGCAGGGAGCTGGACTTGCCCGGCGCCGCCGGCTGCGTGCTGTCGTTGTTCATGTTCTGCGATGCTCCCAGAAAATCCGCTCAGCTTGCGAGGATGTCGTCCATGAATTCCTGCTCGCGGTCGACGAACCCGTCGACGCGCAGGGTGTAGACGCCGTTCGATTTGCCCAGGTGGCACCACAGCAGGCGCTCGTTGTTGCATTCCACGCGCACGCGGCTGCTGGCGGTGGTGCTGAGCTCGATGATCTGCCCTGGCTGCAGGGTGGCGATTTCGCCGAGCAGGCCGGGCCGCTCATCGAGCACGGCGCTGAGAGTGACGTTGGCGCGCGTCACCTCGTTCTGGATCTGCTGCGCCCAGCGCGGGTCGACCTTGGCGGCCGCTTTCACCGGCGGTTTCGACAGGATTTTTCGCATCGGCTCCAGGGCCGCGGCGGGAATGACGACCCACATGTCGCCGGCACGCGCCGACACCTCGACCCGCAGCCTTGCTGCCACCACAGGACTCGTCGGACGGCCGATGCTTTCAAAATCGAGCTTGTCGACGATGCCCTCGAATACGAACGGCGTCTCGGCAACCGGCGCGAACGAGGTGGCCAGCGCCCTCGCCAACCGTTCGAACAGCAACCCGGCGATGCGGACCTCGATCTTGGAAAGGGGCCGCTCGACCTCGGTCGGCGGCTCCGATCCATCGCCGCCCAGGATCATCTCCAGCACCGCGAATATCGCGCCGGGGTGCGCGACCACGAGCACAGGCGAGTCCCACTTGGTGGCACTCAGCATGCCGATCACGCTGACGCCCTCGTGCGGCGTCAGAACATGCTCCGCCGTGCCGCCTTCTATGCCCTGGACGATGCCCTGGGGCTGCGCCGTCATCAGGCCGCGCAGCTCTTCCGCGAACGCGGCGGCCGTCCGGTCGAAGGCGACCCGCAGCATCGGCAATTGCTCGATCGGACTCGCGCCCTGGCTGAAAAGGCCCTGGACGCTCTTGAGCGAACCGCCTGGCAGCATGCCCTCGTCCGACATGGTCTACGCCGCTTCCTTGCGCGCCGCCTGGCCGTCGCCGCCGCCTCCCAGCGTCTCGCGCTCGACCTCGTCGATCGACGGACGCTCGTAGCCGGAGATCGTCTTGCGTCCGTGCTCCAGCGCCACCTGCGGCATGGCGCCGTTCATGAAGGCGAGCAGCGTCTGCTTGGTGATGACGTAGAGGCGCATCTTCTTTTCGCGCACCGTCTTGATCTTGTTGGCGATGGGGGACACCACCGCATAGGAGAAGAAAATGCCGGCGAAGGTGCCGACCAGCGCGGCGCCGATCAGGTGGCCCAATACCTCCGGCGCCTGGTCGAGCGCTCCCATTGCCTTGATGACGCCGAGCACGGCGGCAACGATGCCGAGCGCCGGCAGCGCCTCCGAAATCGTCACCATGGAGTTGTAGGCCTTCAGCTTGTCGGTCTTGATGGTGAGGATCTCCTCATCCATCAGCGATTCGATCTCGTGGGTGCGCGCGTTGCCGATGATGATCAAACGGCAGTAGTCGCAAATGAAGGTCATCAGCTCGTCATTGGCGACGACACTGGGAAAATTCTGGAACAGCGGCGACTTCTCGGGGTCGTCGAAGTGCGCCTCGACCTCGTTGCGCGGCTTGCTGCGCAACTCGCGCATCAGCGAGTAAAGAATGCCGAGAACGTCCAAATATTCGCGGCTGGTAGGCGCTGAATTCTTGAAGGCCTCCATCACGCCCTTGCCGGTGTCCTTGATCGTCTTCATCGGGTTGGCAACGACGAAGGTACCGAGGGCGGCGCCGCAAATGATGACGTATTCCCACGGCTGCCAGATGACGGTGACGTGCCCGCCCATGGCGACAAAGCCGCCAAGCATGCAGCCCAAGGTAATGACGAGGCCTATGATGATCGTCACGCCGCGGTCTCCCAGTCGATCGGCCAATCTCCTGTAAACCGCGTTTCGCTTGCGTGAACCTGATTGCCGCAAAGCCGGCCCGGCGCTGCCCACGTCAGCCTCGGACAAGGCTGTTGCGTCAGCCTGGGGCAGCAACTTGCATGGGGCTTCGGGTTGTGCTGACCACCTTTGCTTCCTTGGGCCAGATCACCGCGAACATGACGCGGACTCTGGATGCGACCGCGGCCAAGCCGCAGGTGGCGCGCGAATCCGACTATTACCTCGCGCACATCCGCGACGTGAAATCGATCGACGATTTCCTCAATGACGACAGGCTCTTCACCTATGCCATGAAGGCATGGGGCCTGGGCGACATGAGCTACGCCAAGGCGTTCATGCGCAAGGTTCTGACCGAGGGCACCGACTCGCAGGAAAGCTTCGCCAACAAACTTTCTGATTCGCGCTATCGCGATTTTGCGAATGTCTTCAACTTCAAGGCCTTTGGATCTGCGACGACAGCGTTCGACAAGACCCAGCAGGGCACCGTCGACATGTACGTGCGCCAGACCATGGAAGAGGACGTGGGCACGCAGAACGAAGGCGTTCGGCTCGGGTTGTACTTCGAGCGCAAGGCGACGTCGATCAAGACTCCCCTGCAGATCCTTGCCGACCCGGCGCTGCTCAAAGTGGTGCAGACGGCGCTGCGGCTGCCCGTCACCATGTCGCTGCTCGACATCGACAAGCAGGTGGACATGATCTCGGCCAAGCTCGATGTCGCCGACTTCCAGGACCCGGACAAGCTCGCGAAGTTTCTCAGGGGTTTTGCCTCCCTCTACGACCTCGACAATCCGCAGACGACCTCCGCAACCCCTTCGATCCTGTTTTCCCAGCCGCTGGAAACGGGCATCGGCGCGGATCTTCTCGCCAGCCTGCAGAACCTGAAGCTTGGGGGAATCTGAGGGATGGAAACGAGCCTTTACGTCGCGCTCTCCGCGCAAATGGCTCTGCAGAAGCGGCTCGATACCATCGCCAACAACGTGGCGAATGCTTCGACCGCCGGGTTTCGCGCCGAGGAGGTCAAGTTCGAGACCTTTCTTTCCAACGCCTCCCCCGACCCGATCGCGTTTGCCACCGAGGGCAAGACGTTTCTGTCGCGCCAATCCGGCGAGTTCGTGCGCACCGATAATCTGCTCGATGTCGCCGTCTCCGGCGATGCCTGGATGGCGATCCAGACGCCCGCCGGCCGCGTCTATACGCGCGATGGCCGCATGCGCATCGCACCATCGGGCGAATTGCAGACGCTGAACGGCTATCCCGTTCTCGACGTCAGCGGCGCCTCCCTGCTGGTGGACCCCAACGGCGGCCCGCTGCGCATCGCGCGGGATGGCACCATCACGCAAGACAAGCGGCCCGTCGGCGCGATCGGGATCTTCAACATCGACGCCAACGCCAACCTGCAGCGCTTCGAAAATTCCGGTGTGATCCCCGATCAGACCGCCACGCCGGTGCTCGACTTCACCAAGACCGGCGTGCAGCAGGGCTTCGTGGAACGGGCCAACGTCAATCCCGTCATGGAGATGACCCGGCTGATCATGGTGCAGCGCGCCTTCGAAGCCGTCACCAACCAGATCAACGCCTCCGAAGCCACGCTGCAAGATGCGATCAAGAGCCTCGGCGCGACCAGCTAATCGGCCCTCCCGACGCGCTGAGCGGCAGTGCGCGGCAACAACGACCAGCGAGAGCCCATGAGCAGCACCGCGACGCAACCGCCCGCGCACGCCCTCGACCGGCTCAACAGCCTGCTGTCCTCCAGCGACCCCCGCCTCCTCAAGGTGCGCGCAGGTGGCGTCGTCAGCGAGGTGACTTCCGCCTACTGCCGGGTGTCCGGCCTGTCGCGCCTCGTCAAGCTTGGCGAATGCGTGGAGCTGGACAGCGGCAGCCACTCGCAACTGGGCGAGGTCGTGCGCATCGACGGCAATGGCGTGACGGTCAAACCGTTCGAGACGGCGATTCAGGCGGGGCTCGGAACGCGCGTGTGGCGCCGGGGGCTCGTGACCATCAATCCCGACCGGTCATGGAAAGGCCGCATCGTCAACGCGCTCGGCGCACCGGTGGATGGCGCGGGTCCCTTGCTGCAAGGCTCGCAGCCCATGACCGCCGATCGCGTCCCGCCGTCGCCGATGCGCCGGCAGCGTATCCGCCATGGGCTCAAGACGGGCGTCAAGGCCATCGACCTGTTCTGCCCGATCTGCGCCGGGCAGCGCATCGGCATCTTTGCCGGCTCCGGGGTCGGCAAGTCGACCTTGCTGGCGATGCTCGCCCGTTCGCGCGGCTTTGACACCACGGTGGTCGCCCTCGTCGGCGAGCGCGGACGCGAAGTGCGCGAATTCCTGGAAGAGGCCTTTGCCGAGCAGCGATCGCGCGCGGTCATCGTGGTCGCCACCGGCGACGAAAGCCCGATGATGCGGCGGCTGGCGCCGAGGACCGCCATGGGTATTGCGGAATACTTCCGCGACCTGGGCGACAATGTGCTGTTCGTGGTCGACTCCGTGACGCGCTACGCGCACGCGGCGCGCGACGTCGCGCTCGCTGCCGGCGAACCGCCGGTGGCGCGAGGCTATACGCCAAGCGTCTTCAGCGAGCTGCCGAAATTTCTCGAGCGCGCCGGGCCGGGCGTGGAGGGCACCGGCTCGATCACGGGCGTATTCGCCGTTCTGGTCGACGGCGACGACCACAACGATCCCGTTGCCGATAATATCCGCGGCACGCTCGACGGCCACATCGTTCTCGACCGCACCATCGCCGACCAGGGACGGTATCCGGCGATCAATGTGCTGACCTCGATTTCGCGGTTGGCCAACACCGTGTGGACCGCCGACCAGCGGAAGCTGATCACCACCCTGAAGGCGATGATCGCGCACTACGAGGATACCCGCGACCTGCGCCTGATGGGCGGATACAGCACCGGCACCGATCCGGAGCTCGATCGGGCGATCCAGATCGTGCCGATCGTCTACAACGCCATGAAGCAGACGCCCGACGAGCCGATCAGTCTCGACGTATTTCAGGACATCGCGCGCGCCCTTGCCCCCGACGCACCCGCGGCTGCTTCCCAACGCGCCTAGTGCAGGGCAAGCCGCCTGCGGCAGGGAGCTGCGCCAGCCGCGCCGCAGCGGTTTGTCGCGGCACATAAATCCGAGCCAGATCAGACGGATTGGCGAGGCGAAAATTGCTCAAAATTCGCCCCGCCGAGGCACCTGCTTCCAGCAGGAATGAGGCGCGGGGAGCGGTTTTCTACCGCAGTGCACCATGGTCAGTGGTCACCGGTTGTGCTCACGCTACGCGCGGTGAGGGATATCCCACATAACGTCCATAATTTTCAGAGGTTTGCAAAACATCAGCAGGCGGATGGACCTCACGCTCCATTCACGTTTCCCTCTTATTTGATCACCGTTCATCACGGGTGCGTGAGGGGTCTTTTCGCTGTCGCAAACAGCTCCATATCAGGACCACGCGAGCCGAGACGGGTCGCGGAAAACAGAAGCAGAGTTCAGCGCAAGCCCTGAAGGATGAAATCCATGAAGACCATTCTTTCGACCCTGATTGCCCTGTCGGTCCTCGCCGGTGTTGCGGCGGCTCCGGCCAGCGCTCTCACCCCGCAAGAGATCTGGAAGCAGATCGACAGCAACCCCGCGTAAGTCCCCACCAACACACTCAAGTTAGGAGAAAGACCATGAAGACCATCGTTTCCGCCCTGATTGCCCTGTCGGTTCTGGGCGCCGTTGCGGCCCCGGCCAGCGCGCTGACCCCGCAGGAGATCTGGAAGCAGATCGACAGCAACCCCGCGTAACCCACACAAGCACAGTCACAACAAACTCAAGTCAGGAGATGATCATGAAAACCCTCGTTTCCGCGCTCGTCGCCCTCTCGGTTCTGGGTGCCGTCGCAGCTCCGGCCAGCGCCTTCAGCGCCAAGGAGTTCTTCAAGCAGGTCGAGCAGAACACGCCTTAATCGACCGCTGAGACAGACAAAGAAGCCCGCGGCCTACCGCCGCGGGCTTCTTGCTTTTGCCTGGTCCGCAGATGATCGAGGCGGACCCGCTGCCTAGCCGAGGTCGATCTCTCCCTCGACGACGTGGTTGAGGCTGGTCCCCGGCGCGGTAAGCTGCATTTTCACCTTGAGCTTGCCGCCACCGCCCTTCTCGCGCACGACCCGTTCGATCTCGCGCTGCGACGTGACGCCCACCTGCTTGAGGAACTTCCTGAGCGATAGGTTGAATTTCTCTTCGTCCATGGACCTCTCCGAACCCTGTGCCGCACGCGTTTTCGGCAAACCGGCCAAACGTAGCGGCTGGCGTGGCGCGCCCGCCTCTGGAGGTTCAACCCGCCACATGCCATTATAATAGGCAACAAGCGGAAAATACTCGATCCTTCGGAGGGATCCCCGCGCGTGGATACTGGCGCTGAAATGCAGGATTCGTTCCGTCCAGCCGAAGCCGGGCCCGCGCTGGTCGACCCGTTCGGCCGGCATGTGACCTATCTGCGCGTATCCGTCACGGACCGGTGCGATTTCCGCTGCACCTACTGCATGGCGGAACACATGACGTTCCTGCCCAAGCGCGACCTGCTGACGCTGGAGGAGCTTGATCGCGTCTGTTCGGGCTTTGTACGCCGGGGCGTCCGCAAGCTGCGCATTACCGGCGGCGAGCCGCTGGTGCGAAAGAACATTCTTTGGCTTTTCCAGTCGCTCTCGCGCCATCTCCGGGATGGCATGCTGGACGAGCTGACGCTGACCACCAACGGCAGCCAGCTTCCCAAGTATGCGCAGCAGCTTCGCGATGCGGGTGTCCGCCGCATCAATATCTCCCTCGACACGCTGCAGCCCGATCGCTTCAGGGCCATCACGCGCTGGGGCGACTTCGGCCAGGTGATGGCCGGCCTGGAGGCCGCGGAAAGGGCCGGTCTCGCCGTCAAGCTCAATGCCGTCGCGCTGAAGGGCGTCAACGAGGACGAGTTCGACGACCTGATCCGGTTCGCCCACGGCCGCGGCTTCGACCTGACGCTGATCGAGACCATGCCGATGGGCGACATCGACGGCGACCGCACCGACCAGTACCTGCCGCTGTCGATCGTGCGTGCCCGGCTGATGGACCGCTGGACACTGGAGGACATCCCGCTCAGCACCGGTGGCCCGGCCCGCTACGTGCGCATCAAGGAAACCGGCGGTCGCCTCGGCTTCATCACGCCGATGACTCACAACTTCTGCGAGGGCTGCAACCGCGTGCGCCTCACGTGCACCGGCACGCTGTACATGTGCCTCGGCCAGAACGACGCCGCCGACCTGCGCACTCCGCTGCGCACCTCCACCGGCGACGCGGCACTGTTCAAGGCCATCGACGAGGCCATCTCGCGCAAGCCCAAGGGCCACGATTTCGTCATCGACCGCCGCACACGCCAACCGGCGGTCGCCCGCCACATGAGCGTCACCGGGGGCTGATCCCGAGCGCCTTCCTCTCACCTCCGGCTCGTTTGCACCGTGACCGAGAACCTGCGCGGCATCCTGGCGGTCCTGATCGGCTCCTTTGCCTTCGTGCTGAACGACGCCTTCGTGAAGCTGGTCTCGGCCGAACTGCCGTCGGGTGAGATCATCGTGCTGCGCGGCGTGCTCGCCACCATCATGCTGACCGGTGGCGCGATCGCCATGGGTGCGATGCGCCCGCTGCGGCTGCTTCTCACCCCCATGATGATCGTGCGCCTTGCCGCAGCCGCCGGCGCGACCGCGTTCATCGTGCTGTCGGTGCGCTACCTGCCCCTCGCCATCGTCAACTGCGTGCTGCAGGTGACGCCGCTGGCCGTTACCGCCGGGGCGGCGGTGGTGTACGGCGAGAAGGTGGGCTGGCGGCGCTGGGCAGCGGCGCTGGCGGGCTTTCTCGGCGTCGTGCTGATCGTGCAGCCGGGCGGCGGCACGTTCGGCGCGGCGGCCGTCCTGCTGCTGATAGCCTTATGCTTCACCACGCTGCGCGACCTCACGACGCGCGGCATCCACGCCGGAGTGCCCTCCACCTTCGTGGCGGCCGGCAGCGCAGCATCCATCACCCTGTCGGGCTTCGCGATTGCGCCATTCGATGCCGCCTGGTCCTCGCCCTCGTCATGGGCATGGGGGCTGATGACGCTTTCGGCCGCCTGCCAGTTCATCGCCAATATCCTCGTCATCATGGCGCTGCGCACGGGAGAGATCGCCGTGGTGGCCCCCTTCCGCTACGGTGCGGTACCCCTTTCCATATTCCTGGGCTGGCTGTGGTGGGGCGACGTTCCCAACGCGCTGTCCACCGCCGGCATCGGCTTGGTGATGGCGGCGGGCCTCTATACGCTGCACCGGGAACGCCATGGATTGAAACTGGTGCGCGCGCCCGCCGCCGCCGCCGTGACCGAACGGAGCATCACCCCGTGAAACCCAACCGCATGAAGGAGAAAATCGCCCGCGGCGAACCTGCGCTCGGCTGCTCGGTGATGTTTCCCTCGCCGCAGGTCGTGGAGATGCTGGGCTTTGCCGGCTTCGACTGGGTGCTGATCGATTGCGAACACGGCAGCATCGGTCCGAGCGACGTCGAGGTGATGGCAATGGCGTGCGACGCGGTCGGCATCACCCCCATCGCGCGGCCGAAGACCAATGCCTCGAGCGACATCCAGGGCGTGATGGACCGCGGCGTGATGGGGGTGCAGGTACCGCACATCAACACCGCCGACGATGCGCGGCGGGCAGTCGCCGCCGTCAAGTTCGGGCCGGGCGCGGCGCGCGGGCTGGCGGCCGGGACTCGCCCGGACCGCTGGGGCCTGGGTGCGCGCATGCCCGACTTCACGGCGCAGGCCAACGCGCAGTCGCTGGTGTGCGTTCAGCTCGAGCACGCCGCCGCGCTCGACAACATCGACGACATCCTGGCAGTCGAAGGCATTGACGTGTTCTTCATCGGCCCCTCGGACCTTTCCCAGTCCATGGGCTTTCCGGGCAATCCCAAGGCGCCCCCGGTCGCCAAGGCGATCGACGCCGCATTGGCCCGGATCGTTGCCACCGGCCATACCCCGGGCATGCCGGCCACCGCCGAGACCCTCGCGGACGTTGCCGGCAAGGGCTGCAAATATATCTACACCCACCTGCCGCGCCTGCTGGGAGCCGGTGCGTCGGCGTTTCTCAAGGCTCGATAAAGCGAGCGCCTGGAAGACGTTGCGAGGTTATCCACAGAAGCGGAAGGCGGCGCGAGAACAGGACGCCGTCTGGCACGTTTTACATACGACACGCCTCACATGAACCCCGCTTACGAGACAGTGTCAGCCCAGCTTCCGGTGCCCTGGTGTGTTTCGCGTCCAGGGCACCATTCTTCTTTCCAACGGTGTGCAAGCTTACGCCGGCGCGGCTGGAGGCGGTGCCCTGCGCCCGAATAGCGGACGTGGTTTCGGCTGCTGGCGCAGTGCCAGCCTCCGGAAATCCTGCAGATGCGGTGTGCCTTCGAGGAACTGCAGATAGGGCATCCACAGCGCCCGCCTGGCGAGTGCCCGGTCGTCGGGCCGCGCCGCCTGACGCCGCGGCGATAGCGGTTCCAGCCGCTGCGCACCGAGCCAGGCAAACGTCGCCTGCCATACCTCCGGGGAGGCGCGCTTGTTGCGCGCGGCGCGCAATTGCGCGATCGCCGGCATGGTGACCTCCGCCTCGTGCAGGCCTATTTCCACGCAGGCCACGCTGCGGCCACCCTTGCGGATTGAGAAGACGGCGACGCGCCCGCCGTGCAGGCGCTCGGCGTACTGATCGAGGCAGTTGTCGAGCGCCTGGCTCTCCGCAATGAAATCGTCCGCGGTGCGCAGCGCTACAAACGTGTAGCCGCCCGCCGTGCCGTCCGCGAGCCACGGACTGGCGAGACCGGGGCCGAGGTAGTCGACGAGCCGCAGCCGCTCCCGCCACGCCAGATGCTCCTCGCACGCCCGCCGGAAGCTCATTTCGGGCGCCCAAGGCCGCCGCAGCAATCGGTGACCATTGAGACCCGGCCGCTCGCTGAACCAGGCCCAGGCGGCCATGTAGATCAGAACCTCCTTGGTGGGACCGACCATCTGCTGCTGGCGGGCCATCCACAGGGCATAGATGCGCCCCGACGCCTCGAAGGCGTGGGAGACCCGCGCGAGCCAGGCGCCGCAACGCGCTGGTTCCGTGGGGATCAGGCTCGTCATGCGCAGGGAGAATTCCGGGTCGGCCGGAAAGCGCGGGAGGGGCGCCATGAACGCCTGGGCCGGCAGCTTGCGCAGCCACCAGGGGAGAGCGAGCGCGTCGGCCGCCGCGCGTAGCGGCGCACCGGCTGCCACCAGCTCGAAAGCCCGCTCGCGCGCGCGAGGGGTGCCGTATCCGGAGCTCAGGGCAAACAGCAGGGCGGGGAAGCTTTCCGCCAGGTCTTCCAGCGCCGGCGAGCAGCGCGTCAGGTCGCGGATGAAGCGCCGCCACGCGGGATCAAAGGCATCAAGGCGCCGCTGGCGCTTCGCGGCGGCAGGCTCCTGGCGGAGAACGGATGCTGGATTGCCGTCGACGCACTTCATTGTTGTTGTCGCAGTCTTGTTGCCGCACGCGCGCCCCGCCCAGCGAGCAGAAACGATAGACGGACAAAGTGGCAAAATGGCGAGGGAGCGGCGTGCGGGAAACGCGCCAGCCGCCTCTATTGCCGAACGGTGTGAGCTACTGCAGGGCTGCGAGGGCCTGACTGAAGCCGGCCAGCGAGATGGGAATGCCGATGCCCGCTTCCTCGCTCTGGAAAATGATGAAAACCGCCGTTTTGCCGTTCTTGAGCTGGTCGATCAGCTTGTCGTCCATGGTCACCTGCGCATAGCACGCGAACGTGTGACAGCGCAGGAATGGCGCGTGGCCGACGTCCTTGTCGTCGATCTTCAGCCCAAGCCCGGGAGGGAGCAAGACGCCAAGCGGGGCGAACACGCGCAAGACCCGCTTGCCGTCGGAGAATTTCTGGAAATAGACGGTGAGGCCGACGTTGTTGCGGTCTTCCGCGGTGACGCTCTGCACCAGCGCGCACACCTCATGCTTGGCGCCGGGTGGCGGCGGCTTGCACACCTCCTGCCAATCTCCGTGCTGGGCCTTCACGGTGCCGCCCTCGGGTGCCTGGCCCGGCGTCTGGCCAAGTGCTGCGCCCTCCGGCAGAACCGATGCCGCCAGCAGGGCCAGCGCGCAGACAGCCCCGCGCAGCACGCGGCCGGACACCGGGTTGTCGGGGGATCGGGAAGCCAAGTCGGTGCGCCTCCAGGGCGATTGTGCGCTGCAGATGCGAACCCCAGCGCGGTGTGGCGGCAAGCGGGAAGCGGGCGATTGCGCTGGCGCGTCTCGCGCGCCCGTCACGGGCTTTGATTTCGTCGATGATTCCGGCCAAATTGAGAAGTTGTGCTTAAGCGGCGCGGAGCGTGCAAATGCCGCAGCGCTTACACTTGAGTCGTCGGACGCCGTCGTGCTTGGTGAATTCTCGGTGATTTTTTGTGCTGGAGAGTCGGGCGCGGCCGTGCAAGTGCGGCCGGCTTGCGAGGGCGGCAGCAGATGGGTTTGGCGGGTTCGAACACCAGCAACTTTTGGAGCGGTCTCATGATCCAGTGGAGCCAGACCAAGACCAGGCTGTCTTGGCTGCTTGCGGCCACGCTTGCGGTGGGGCTGGCGGGAACGCCCGCGCTGGCCGGCTTCGGCCAGCCCTCGCCGGGGGAGATTACCTTTCAGGGCGCGGTGACGCCGATCGCCGAGGAGATCCATCGGGTCCACACCTTCGTCAACTACATCATCTTCGCCATCTCGATCTTCGTGCTGAGCCTGATGCTGATCGTGATCTGGCGGTTCAGCGAGAAGCGCAACCCGACGCCGTCGCGCACGTCCCACAACACCATGCTGGAGGTGGCGTGGACGGTCATTCCGGTCGTCATCCTGGTCGTGATCGCGGTGCCGTCGTTCCGCCTGCTCTATAACCAGTACACCTATCCGCCGCCGGATCTGACGATCAAAGCGATCGGCCACACCTGGAACTGGACGCACGAATTTCCCGACCTCGGCATCAGCGTCGACTCGGTGATGCTGCGCGATGATGAGCGCAAGCAGGAGATCGCCGGCGGCATGCCGGCCGATCAGGCCCCGCGCAACCTCGCGGTCGACAACGAGGTGCTGGTGCCGGTCAACAAGGTGGTGCACGTGCTGGCGACATCGACGGATGTCATCCATAGCTGGACGATTCCTTCTTTCGGCTCGAAGGTCGATGCGGTGCCGGGCCGGCTGACGGCGACGTGGTTCAAGGCGACGCGCGAGGGCATCTACTTCGGCCAGTGCTCGGAACTGTGCGGCAAGGACCATTCGTTCATGCCGATTGCGATCCGCGTGGTGAAGGAAGACGTGTTCAAGGACTGGGCGGCAGCGCTGAAGGCGCGCGACAAGAAGAAGGCGCGCGAGATCATCCACAAGGTCGCGATCGAGCAGGCGGGAGCCCAGAAGACCGCGGACAGCAGGCCGGTGAGATAGCTGCGCTGCCCGCACCGGGCGGGCGCGCAATTCGTGAGATGCGAGTTTAGAGGCGAAGGGCACACAAGATGGCAAACGCTCACACGGAGCACGCTGACAGCCACGGCCACGACCATACCCCGTACGGCATCATGCGCTGGCTGAACTCCACCAACCACAAAGACATCGGCACGATGTACCTGATCTTCGCCATCATCGGCGGACTGGTCGGCGGCGTGCTCTCGGTGGCCATGCGGATGGAGCTGCAGGAGCCGGGCCTGCAATATTTCGGCAGCGGACACATGTACAACGTGTTCGTCACCGGTCACGGCCTGATCATGGTGTTCTTCATGGTGATGCCGGCCATGATCGGCGGCTTCGGCAACTGGTTCGTGCCGCTGATGATCGGTGCGCCGGACATGGCGTTTCCGCGCATGAACAACATCTCGTTCTGGCTGCTGCCGGCCTCCATCACGCTGCTCATCATTTCGATGTTCGTTGAGGGCGAGCCGGGCTCGCCCGGCGTCGGCGCGGGCTGGACAATCTATGCGCCGCTCTCCACCTCCGGCCATCCCGGCCCGGCGGTCGACTTCGCCATCCTGTCGCTGCACCTTGCCGGTGCCTCCTCCATCCTGGGCGCGATCAACTTCATCACCACCATCTTCAATATGCGCGCGCCGGGCATGACGTTGCACAAGATGCCGCTATTCGTGTGGAGCGTGCTTGTCACCGCCTTTCTGCTCCTGCTTTCACTCCCCGTGCTGGCCGGTGCGATCACCATGCTGCTCACCGATCGCAACTTCGGCACCACCTTCTTCAATGCGCAGGGCGGCGGCGATCCGCTGCTGTACCAGCACCTGTTCTGGTTCTTCGGTCATCCCGAGGTGTACATCCTGATCCTGCCGGGCTTCGGCATGATCAGCCACGTGGTGTCCACGTTCTCGCGCAAGCCGGTGTTCGGCTATCTCGGCATGGCCTACGCCATGGTTGCCATCGGCTTCATCGGCTTCATCGTGTGGGCCCACCACATGTACGTGTCCGGCCTGGGCGTCGACGCGCAGGCGTATTTCGCCTTCGCCACCATGGTCATCGCGGTGCCCACCGGCGTGAAGGTCTTCTCCTGGATCGCCACCATGTGGGGCGGCTCCATCCAGTTCCGCGTTCCCATGCTGTGGGCGCTCGGCTTCATCTTCCTGTTCACGATCGGCGGCGTCACGGGTGTCATGCTGGCGAATGCCGGCGTCGACCGTGCGCTGACCGACACCTACTATGTGGTCGCGCACTTCCACTACGTGCTCTCGCTCGGGGCCGTGTTCGCGATCTTCGCGGGCTGGTACTACTGGTTCCCGAAGATGAGCGGCTACATGTACAACGAGGCGCTCGGCAAGCTGCACTTCTGGCTCACGTTCATCGGCGCCAACGTGCTGTTCTTCCCACAGCACTTCCTCGGCCTGTCCGGCATGCCGCGCCGCTACGCCGACTATCCGGATGCCTTCGCCTATTGGAACTGGTGGTCGTCGGTCGGCTCCTACATCACCGCCACCGGAGCCATCGTCTTCGTCATCGGCACGCTGCATGCGTTTGCCGCCCGCAGGAAGGCGCCGGCCAATCCGTGGGGCGCGGGTGCGACCACGCTGGAGTGGACCCTGCCCTCGCCGCCGCCGTTCCACTCCTACGAGAAGCTGCCCGAGCTGAAGGAGCTGGCGCACTGACGCGCGCCCATGACCGAGATGGCGCCACGTCCGCAATTTGAACGGCTGCGTCCGCCGGCGAGGTGTCCGCATGGCTGAGCTTGGCGGACGTGCGATCCGGCCGGCGCAGGCCATCGGCGGCAGTGTCGGCGACTACGTCGCGCTGATGAAGCCGCGCGTGATGTCGCTCGTCATCTTCACGGCGCTGGTGGGCATGGTGGTGGCGCCGGGGCATCTGCACCCGGTGCTGGCGCTGATCGCCCTGGTGTCGATCGCCGTGGGCGCAGGCGCCGCCGGCGTTCTCAACATGTGGTATGACGCCGATATCGACGCCCTCATGCAGCGCACCGCCGGCCGCCCCATCCCGCGCGGACACGTGACGCCCGAGGAAGCCGCTGTGTTCGGCATCGTGCTGGCCGCCGGCTCCGTGACCACCCTCGGCCTGCTGGTGAACTGGACCGCCGGCGCCCTGCTGGCCCTCACCATCGCCTTCTACGTTCTCATCTACACGATGTGGCTGAAGCGGCGCACGCCGCAGAACATCGTCATCGGCGGTGCCGCCGGCGCGTTCCCGCCGATGATCGGTTGGGCGGCCGTGACCGGCACCATCAGCATCGAAAGCCTCGTGCTGTTCGCCATCATCTTCATGTGGACGCCGCCGCACTTCTGGGCGCTGTCGCTCTACCGCGCACGCGACTATCAGCGCGCCGGCGTGCCGATGCTGCCGGTGATCGCGGGTGCGGACGAAACCCGCAAGCAGATCCTGATCTATTCGGTGCTGCTGGTGCCGATCACCCTGGTGCCGGCGGCGATCCATCTCGGCGGCACGGTCTATGCCGTTGTCTCCGCGGTGCTCGGTGCCGCATTCCTGGCGCTCGCCCTCGTGGTCTACCGCACGCGCGAGGGCCGGGACGCCGATCGCGCCGCCAAGCGGCTTTTTACCTTCTCGCTCTTCTACCTGTTCGCACTCTTCGCTACGCTGCTGATCGAACGGAGCCTGGCTCTGTGGATCGGGTGACCGGCGAGGAGCGCGACAGATGGCGGATGCGGACGAACAGGAGCGCTTGCGCCGCCGCCGCATGCGGTCGATCGCCATCGGGCTGGCGCTGGCTGTGCTGGTGATCCTGTTCTACGCGGCGACCATCGTCCGCCTCGGCGGCAACGTGTTGAACAGACCGCTATGAGCGGAGAGAGACGTTAGGCAATGGACGATCCGACCACCCGCGCTGCACTTCAGCGCCGCCATCGCAAGGTGGCGCTGTGGGCAGGCGCCGTGGCGATTGCCATGGTCGGCATGTCGTTTGCGGCCGTGCCCCTCTATCGCGTGTTCTGCCAGAGGACCGGATTCAGCGGCACGCCGCTGCGGGCCGACCGACCCTCCGATGCCACCATCGACAAGCGCGTGACGATCCGCTTCGACGCCAACGTCACTCCTGGCTTCCCCTGGCGCTTCGAGCCGGAGCAGCGGACCATGACGATCAAGATCGGCGAGAACGCGCTGGCCCTCTATCACGCCGTCAACACCTCCGACCACACCGTGCGCGGCTCGGCCGTGTTCAACATCTCGCCCGAGCAGGCGGCACCCTATTTCAACAAGGTGCAGTGCTTCTGCTTCACCGAGCAGGAGCTAAGCCCCGGCCAGTCAACCGATTTTCCGGTCAGCTTCTTCATCGATCCCCGAATCGAGCAGGATAAGGATGCGCGGGAGGTGACAGAAATCACCCTCTCCTACACCTTCCATCCGCTGCCGCCGAAGCGGGGCACTGCCGAAGCGGTCCCCGGCAAAGGCCCTGCGGCACCACGGACAGTGCCAGGTGCCAACGGCGCCGGGTAGAGATCAGACAGCGCGTTGCCCCCGGGGAGAGGGACAGGAGCAGGAAAGATGGCAGATCACGCCAAGCACCACGACTACCATCTGGTCAATCCGAGCCCCTGGCCGATCGTGGGCGCCGTATTCGCCTTCATCATGGCGAACGGCCTCATCATCTGGATGCACTCGCTTGGCGGCGGCGCCGGCGTTTTCGGGCTGAAAGGCCCCACGGTATTCTTCGTCGGCGCGCTCGGCATCCTGGTCACGATGTTCGGCTGGTGGCGCGACGTCATCGGCGAGGCGCACGGCGGCGACCATACGCCCGTCGTCCAGCTCCATCTGCGGTACGGCATGATCCTGTTCATCGCCTCGGAGGTGATGTTCTTCGTCGCGTGGTTCTGGGCCTACTTCGACGCCTCGCTGTTTCCAGGTGTGCTGCATCCCCTGCACGGCACTAGCCCCGACGCCGCTGACAGCGCCAAGGAGCTGATCGGAATGGTGGACCGCAATGCGCTCACCGGCGGGCACTGGCCGCCCAAGCCGAGCGAGGGTTTCCGGGGCACCTTCGATCCGTGGGGGCTGCCGCTCGTCAACACGCTGATCCTGCTCACCTCGGGCACCACCGTTACTTGGGCCCACCATGCCCTCCTCAACAACGATCGCCGGGGGCTCAAGCAGGGCTTGGCGCTGACGATCCTGCTCGGCGCGATGTTCACGGTCTGCCAAGCCTATGAATACATGCATGCCGGCTTCAACTATGCGGGTCACATCTACGGCGCGACCTTCTTCATGGCCACCGGCTTCCACGGCGCCCACGTCATCATCGGCACGCTGTTCCTGACGGTCTGCTTCTTCCGGGCGCTCGCCGGCCACTTCACGCCCAAGCAGCATTTCGGGTTCGAGGCGGCCGCGTGGTACTGGCATTTCGTCGACGTGGTCTGGCTGTTCCTGTTTTCCTGCATTTACGTGTGGGGCGCAGGCACGCCGGCGCCGCACGGCGGGTAGCCGGCGCAATCGCCGGCTTTGCTCCGGCAGGCCGCGCTTGAGCCGCGCGGCCTCACCGAAGCCCCTGCCCAGGATGGCGCGCACCTTTCCTGGAGCGTGAGATGGCTCAAGACAGCATCACCACGGGGGCCGCCCTGACCGCCGGCATCAAGGGCCGCTGCCCGCGCTGCGGCCAGGGTCGCCTGTTCAAGTCCGGCCTCGTTCTGGCCGAGAAGTGCGACCGCTGCGGACTGAGCTACGGCTTCGCCGACTCCGGCGACGGTCCCGCCGTGTTCGCCATCATGATCCTGGGTTTCCTCGTGCTCGGCGGGGCGCTGATCGTCGAGTTCAGGTACGCCCCGCCGCTCTGGCTGCACCTGGTGCTGTGGGGGATCGTCACCCCGGTGCTGGCGTTCTTCCTACTCAGGGTTCTCAAGGCGACGCTGATCGCCTTGCAGTACAAGCACAGGGCGGGCGAGGGCCGCCTCGGTTTCGAGTAATCGTGCTTACATGCTGTACCGGCTGCGCCAATCCGGATTGATCTGGCCCACTCTGTTCGCGCTTGCCGGAGTCATTGTGCTCGTCGGCCTCGGCATCTGGCAGATCCAGCGCAAGCAGTGGAAGGAAGGCCTGATCGCCAGCATCGCCGCGCGCGTCCACGCCGAGCCGGTTCCGCTTGCGCGCGCCGTGGCGCGGGCGCGCTCGGGGGACGACATCGAATACCTCCATGTCGTGGCCAGGGGCGGCTTCGACCACACCAAGGAGCGCTATCTCTACGCGCCCGCCGCGCAGGTGCTCGGCTGGCATGTCTATACGCCGCTGGCGTTGGGGCCGGGATCGATCGTGTGGGTCAACCGCGGATTCGTGCCCGACGCCCGGAAGGCACCAGCGAGCCGGGCTGCGGGGCAGGTGGCCGGCGAGGTCGAGGTGCGCGGTCTCGTGCGGCTGCCGCGCCGCAAGGGCCTGTTCACGCCCCGCAACGAGCCGGACCATAATTTGTGGTACTGGCCAGACATCGGTGGACTGACCGCTTCGGCCTTCAAGCCGGGCACGGTCGACCCGCTGCCGCTCACCATCGAGGCCGACGCAACGCCCGCGCCGCCCGGCGGGCTTCCGCAGGGAGGCGTGACGCGCATCGAGCTGCCCAACCGCCACCTCGAATATGCGGCGACCTGGTTCGGCCTCGCCCTGACGCTGATTGGGGTCTACACGGCGTTCGCGGCCACGCGCCTGCGCGCCGCGCCCACGCCGCCGGCTTGACCGTTCCGGGGCAAGCGCAAGCGCCACCATTCCCGCCCCGGGCTCGTGGCCCCTTGCCCTTAAGTTGCCGATACCCGTTGGAAATCGGAGTTTCCGGCTGGCTGTCACACGGGTCTTTCGTCCCGGCTGCCTTGTTAGCCCCCCTCTTGCATCCTAGGGTGCGCGGGTTTCGCAGCATTCCCAGGTGAAAGTTCCGTCTTGCTCTACGTCAGCACCAGAGGCGAAGCGCCACAACTCGCGTTCGAGGATGCGATGCTGGCCGGACTGGCGCGCGATGGCGGGCTGTACGTGCCCGCGGCGTGGCCATCGCTGACGCCCGATGCCATCGCCGAGTTCGGCCGCAAGCCGTTCGCGGAGGTGGCCACCGGCATCCTGCATCTGTTTGCCGGCGGCGCGATCACCAGCAGCGATGCGCTGGGCTTGGCGCGGGCCGCGTATGCCCGCTTTGGGCATCCCGCGGTGACGCCGCTGGTCCAGGTCGATCACAATCTATGGGTGCTCGAGCTGTTTCACGGGCCGACGCTCGCCTTCAAGGACGTTGCCATGCAGCTCCTGGCGCGGCTGATGGAGCGGGTGCTCGAGGCACGCGGCGAGCGGGCGGTGATTGTGGTGGCCACCTCCGGCGATACGGGCGGGGCGGCGGTGGAAGCCTTCCGTGGGGCCAAACGCGCGGACGTCGTGGTTCTGTTTCCCAACAACCGCGTGTCCGACGTGCAGCGCCGGATGATGACGACGCCGGACGGGCCCAACATCCATGCGCTGGCGATCGAGGGCACCTTCGACGACTGCCAGGCCCTCGTGAAGGGCATGTTCAACGACCTCGGCTTCCGGGACCGCATGCACCTTGCGGCCGTCAACTCCATCAACTGGGCCCGCATCGTCGCCCAGATCACCTACTACATCGTGGCCGCAACCTCGCTCGGCGGACCGCGGCGCGCGGTGTCGTTCGCGGTGCCGACCGGCAACTTCGGCGACATCCTGGCGGGCTACGCGGCGCGCCGCATGGGCCTGCCCGTCGGCCGCCTGGTGATCGCCACCAACGAAAACGACATCCTGCGGCGCGCACACGAGACCGGCCTGTACGAAACCCGCGCGGTGACGGCCACCAGTTCGCCGTCGATGGACATCCAGGTGTCCTCCAACTTCGAGCGCTACCTGTTCGAGGCCGCCGGCCGCGATGCGGCCTGGGTGCGGGCCAAGATGGGCGCCCTGCAGCAATCGGGCCGTTTCGAGCTCGATCGCGCACTGGCACCGCTGCGCGCCGATTTCGAGGCGGCGAGCGCCAGCGCGACCGACGTCGCCGACGTCATCCGCACGACGCGTCGGGCAAGCGGCTACCTGCTCGATCCGCACACCGCCTGCGCCATGGTGGCGGCCCGGAAAACCGCGCGGCCCCAGGTGCCGATGATCGTCCTCGCCACGGCCCACCCGGCGAAGTTCCCCGATGCCCTGCAGGCGATCACCGGCGAGCGCCCACCGCTGCCCGACCGCCTCGCCGGCCTGATGACGTCACCGGAGCGGTTCAGCGTGCTGCCCAACGACCTCGCGGCCGTGCAGCGCTTTGTCACCGAGCGCGTCAAAGCCAATCAAGGAGCTGTTGCATGAGCACGGACATCACGGTGCTGCCCAATGGCCTGCGCGTGGTGTCCCACCACATGCCGCACGTGGAGACCGTTTCGCTCGGTGTATGGGTTGGGGCCGGCGCCCGCCACGAGCAGGAGCGCGAGCACGGCATCTCGCATTTGCTCGAGCACATGGCCTTCAAGGGCACCGAGCGGCGCAGCGCCACCGAGATCGCGGAGGAGATCGAGGCCGTCGGCGGCGAACTCAACGCCGCCACCAGCCTGGAGACCACCGCCTACTTCGCGCGCGTCCTTGCCGCCGACACCGGCCTTGCCCTCGAGATCCTGGGCGACATTCTGCAGCGGCCGCGCTACGCGGATGAGGAGATCGAGCGCGAGCGCGAGGTGATCCTGCAGGAGATCGCCGCCACCCGCGACAGCCCCGACGAGATCGCCTACGAGCTGCTGCAGGACGTGGCCTTCCCCGAGCAGTCGATCGGCCGGCCGATCCTCGGCACGGTCAAGAGCGTCACCAGCTTCGGCGCCGGCGACCTGCGCACCTTCCTCACCGAGAACTACGGCGCAAAGCGCATGGTGCTGTCCGCCGCCGGCAAGGTCGACCATGCCGACCTGGTGCGCCACGCTGAGGCCCAATTCGGCGGCCTGAATGGGGGCCAGGGTGGGCGATTCGAGCCGGCGCGCTATGCCGGCGGCACGCGCACCTCGGCAAAGCCGTTCGAGCAGAGCCACCTGGTGATGGCCTACGCCGGACCTTCCTACCGCGAGGCCTCGTTCTACACGGCCCAGGTGTTCTCGGGGTTGTTCGGCGGGGGAATGTCGTCGCGTCTGTTCCAGGAGGTCAGGGAGCGGCGCGGTTTGTGCTACGCCATTTATTCGAGCTGCTGGGCACTGACCGATACGGGCCTGTTCGGCGTGCATGCGGCAACGGGGGCGGACATGATGGGCAAGCTGATCGACGTTGTGGCGGGCGAGTTCGCGCGCGCTGCCGCGGAGAGGCCCAAGGACGGCGAGGTGGGACGCGCCAAGGCGCAACTCAAGGCCGGGCTGCTGATGGGCCTGGAAAGCTCCTCCGCCCGCGCCGAGCAGATGGCCCGGCAGCTCCTGCTGTTCGACCGGCTGATCGACACGCAGGAGCTCGTGCAGCGCATCGACGCGGTGACAGCCGAGGACATCAGAGATTTCGCGGCCAAGCTGGTCGCCGGCACCACGCCCTCCGTGGCCCTGATCGGCGCGGGCCGCAGCAGCCAGAAGTACGCCCGCATGGCCGAGCAGTTCGCGAAACTGTAGACTGTGCGTTCACTGCAGGAATAGACCATGGCCTTCCTGAGATCCTCCATTGCGGACCCGGAAGCGGAAATCCGGGGGGTGAAGGTCTACCTGCGCTATCCAACCATGGGCGACTACGCCGCCTGGGCGGAGCTGCGCGCCATCAGCCGCAGGCACCTCACGCCCTGGGAGCCGCAGTGGGCGCGCGATGAGCTGACCCGTTCCGCATATCGGCGCCGGCTGCGTCAGTATCAGCGCGAGGTGCGCGAGGATCTGGGCTATGCGTATCTCATCCTGCGCGAAGGGGACACCACCCTGCTCGGCGGTCTGACCATCAGCAATGTGCGCCGCGGGGTGTCGCAGTCCGCTTCGCTCGGCTACTGGATGGGCGCCCCTCACGCCGGCAACGGCTATATGACCGATGCCGTGCGCGCCATGCTGCCTTATGCGTTCGACACGCTGGCGCTGCACCGCATCGAGGCCGCCTGCCTGCCCAGCAATCGCGCGTCCACCCGCGTGCTGGAAAAGACCGGGTTTCAGCGCGAGGGCTCCGCGCGGCGCTATTTGAAGATCGACGGGGTCTGGCGGGATCATGACCTCTTCGCGCTCCTCCACGACGATCAGCGGGTGTGAGGCGGCAACGGGGTGATGCCAAAAGGCAAAGCAAACGGGGGTGACTTCAGGCCGCGCCGCCAGGACCGGTGGTCCGGCGCGTGGGCGGTTGCCCTTGCGGCACTGCTGTGGCTGGCGGCAATGCCGGCGGCGCACGCCCTGAAGGCCATCGACGTCGACAACGAGCACGATCGCGTCGAGATCACCACGCTGGGCGAGGTGCATGAGCCGCGTGGCGACACCCTGCAGTTCGAAACCGCGCCCGGCCCCGATGGGGTGACGCAGCGCCTGTCAATTCCCGCCGCCACGCTCGGCACCAGCCCCGCCTGGTTCGTGTTCGCTCTGAAGAACACGACCGACAAGGCGGTCGAGCGCTGGCTGGTTGCGGATCGCTACGGCATGGTCGGATCGGGCGTGATCTGGCCCGACCTCGACGCGCGGCGCATCGAGCGCGTGACGCCGTCGGTCGGCTACGTGCCGGAGCGCATCAAGAACGACCGCGCCGACATCTTCCGCCTCACCCTGGAGCCCGGCCAGACCGTGACCTTCGCGGCCGAGCTGGCGCCTGAGCGGTTTGCCCGCATCTACCTGTGGAAGGCGGTCGAGTACGAGCAGAAGAACCGGGATGCCCAGCTCTTCAACGGCATCATGCTCGGCATCACGGTACTGCTGGCGATCTTTCTCACCGCCGTGTTCGCCGCCAATCACAAGGCGATCTTCCCGACCGCGGCCATCTTCACCTGGTGCGTGCTGGCCTACCTGTGCGTCGACTTCGGCTTCTGGCACAAGCTGTTCAATGTGCGGCCGGACGAGAACGCGCAGTATCGCGCGGCCACCGAGGCCGGCATGGCGGCCACGCTGCTGATCTTCTCCTACACCTTCCTCCGCCTCGGCGCGTGGAACGGCTTCGTGCGCACGCTGATGTCGCTGTGGATCGCCGCGCAGCTTTCCCTGATCGCCGTTGCGTTCGTCGATCCGCGGCTGGCGTCCACGTTTGCGCGCCTTTCCAGCGTGGTGATTGCGGGCGCCGGCGGCGCGGTGACGCTGGGGCTGGCGCTGCGCGGGCAAGACCGCGCGCTGTCGCTGGTGCCGATGTGGATGCTGCTGCTGGTGTGGCTGTTCGGGGCGGCAGCCATGCTCACCGGCCGCCTCTCCGGCGATATCGTGGTGTTTGGCCTGACCGCCGGCCTGGTGCTGATCGTGGTGCTGATCGGCTTCACCGTGACCCAGTATGCCTTCCGCTCGTTCGAGCCGCTGTACGGAGCCCAGCCGAGCGATGAGAAGCTGCGCTCGCTGGCCGTCGACGGCGCCGGGGCCGCAGTGTGGGAATGGTTCGCCCGGCGCGACGAGATGAAGGTCAGCCCCATCGTGGAGGCGATGCTCGGCCTCAAGACCGGTGAGCTGTCGGGCAAGAGCGCCGATTTCGCCAAGCACATGCACCCGGCCGACCGCGAGCGCTTCAACCTGCTGCTCTCATCGGTTCGCGAAGGCGCCGGCGGCGAGCTGCGCATCGAGTTCCGCATGCGGCACATGGACAACTCCTACCGCTGGTTCGAGCTGGAAGCCGCCAGCGTGCCGGCACCCGATCGGCGCAGCCTGCGCTGCGTCGGTCTGCTGCGCGAGGTGACCGATGCCAAGCGGGCCCAGGAGCGGCTGCTGCACGATGCGGTGCACGACAGCCTGACGGGGCTGCCCAATCGCGAGCTGTTCCTGGACCGTCTGGCGATCGCGGCCAAGCGCGCGACGCTGGAGCCGCTGGTGCGACCCGCCCTGCTGTTCATCGACATCGACAAGTTCAAGAACGTGAACAGCTCGCTCGGGCTCGTGGTGGGCGACAGCCTGCTGCTCACGGTCGCCCGGCGCCTCGCCCGCAATCTCGGGCCGCAGGATACGCTGGCGCGTATCGGCGGCGACCAGTTCGCGCTGCTGCTGCTCAGCCAGTCCGACCCGCGCGAGCTTGCGATGCTGGCGGAACAGGTGCGCCGCTCGCTGCGCGCGCCGATCAACATCGCCGGCCAGGAAATCGTGCTCACGGCCGCGGTCGGCATCTCGCTCTACGACGGGCCTGACGAAGACCCCGCCGAACTGTTGCGCGAAGCCGAGATCGCCATGTACCGCGCCAAGCGCTCGGGCAGCGATCGCATCGAGATCTTCAACACCGACATGCGCAACGATAAGGACGGGCGCGTGGCGATGGAGGCCGAGCTGCGGCGCGCGATCGAGAAGAAGCAGCTTCGGCTGGTGTTCCAGCCCATCATGTACCTGCCGACGGAAACGCTGGCGGGTTTCGAGGCGCTGCTGCGCTGGGACCATCCGCGGCTCGGCACCCTCAACCCCACCCACTTCGTGCCGCTGGCCGAGGAGTCCGACCTCATCGTCAAGATCGGCTCCTACGCGCTCGGACGCGCCGTGCAGGAGGCGCAGCGCTGGCACCGCGAGCTGCCGCGGCCGGAGTCGCCGCTGTTCGTCGCGGTCAACGTCTCCAGCCGCCAGCTCTTCAGGCCCGAACTGGTCAACGAGGTCCGCCACATCCTGGGCCGCGCGGTGATCCCGAAGGGGTCGCTGCGGCTGGAGATTACCGAGTCGCTGGTGATGGAAAATCCGGAGAAGGCTACGGCGGTCCTGCAACAGCTCTCGGCAGCCGGCGCCGGGCTTGCGCTCGATGATTTCGGCACCGGCTATTCGTCGCTGTCCTATCTCAACCAGTTCACCTTCGACACCATCAAGGTCGATCGCTCGTTCCTCCTCGCCACGGGCCAGAACGGCGCCGGCTCGACCATCCTGCGCTCGGTGGTGGCGCTGGCCCATGAGCTCGGAAAGAACGTGGTGAGCGAGGGTGTCGAGACCGACGAGGACGTCGCCTTCCTGCGCTCCATCGGCTGCGAGTACGCCCAGGGGTTCTTCTACGGCGAGCCGATGCCGGAGCGCGAGGTGCTGCAGCTCCTCAAGGTCGTGCGGCGCAGCGAGCGTCGCCGTAAGAAGAGCGCCCTGTTCCGCAAGCGGCAGAAGCCCGCCGAGGCGCCCGCCGCGACGCCTCCGCGGGCCGTGGCCGGTCCGCTCGCGGCATCCGGCCTGCTTCCGCCGCCCGGGGCGCCGGGCGCCCAACCGCAGGCAGGCTCCCCTGCGCAGTCCAACGGCAGCGGGCCGCCCGTCCCTCCAGGACCCGGGCTGCGCCCGCCGCCCCAGGGCGGCCCCAGGACGGCCCCACCCAAT
>DASZQG010000052.1:0-2344 GCA_035550075.1 Hyphomicrobiaceae bacterium
GCAGCCCCGGCGCGTAGCGCTGGTGCGGTGATTGCTGCAATGTCGCAATGACCCTGACGGAGGAGGTATCTCATGAACGTCGAACGGCTGGCGCGGGCGCTGGGGTGGTTCAGCATCGTCCTGGGCGCCACGGAGGTGTTGATGCCGAGGGCGCTGTGCAGGGCGCTCGGCGTGCGGGAGCACAGGCACATGGTGCGGCTGTTCGGCCTGCGCGAGCTGGCCGCGGGCATCGGCATCCTGTCGGCGACGCGGCAGGCGCGGCGCGCGGGGTGGCTCTGGGGCCGAGTGGCGGGCGATGCGCTCGACCTCGGGGCGCTGGGCGCCGCGCTCGCGGCGACTTCCCGCCCGGGCCGGGTCGCGGCGGCGCTGGCGAGCGTGGCGGGGATCACGGCCCTGGACGTGGCCAGCGCCGCGCGCATGAAGCGGCTCGACGGATCGGCGCGCGGCGAACAGGCCGGTTGAGCGCGACAGGCCCTCTCCAACAGGCGTGTCCATGGCGGACACGAAGATCCACGGAGGGCCACGGAGTGTTTGAAATTCACAAAAAACAAAATTCCGTGGTCTCCGTGAAATCTCCGCGTCCTCCTAGGTAACTCCCGTTTCAGTCGGCAACGGCAGAGGCTTCAGCGGGAGCTTGCTGGAGCTGATAGCCCAGAGCGGCGGCTCGCTTGCGCAGGGCCCGGAGCTGGCGTTCGTGCTGGTCTCGCTCGTAGGCGGCGAGGCCGATGTCGACGAAAGCCTGCCCGTACTTGAGCGCTCGGTAGAAGAGGAGGGCCATCTTGCGCGCCGTGGCGACGGCCGCTTTGCGGCCATCGCCACGGGCGGCGATGCGTCGATAGAAACTGCCGAGGGCGGTTTGGGTGCGGCCCACGGCCACGGCGGCTTGCCGCAGGGCCAGGCCGGCGCGGTTTTTGGAAGGGCCGCGCCGGCCGGACAGGCGCCTGCCCCCGGTGATGCGCGTGCCCGGGGCGAGGTTGAGCCAGGAGGTGAAGTGCTTTTCGGTGGGCCAGCGGGACATGTCGGTGCCGACCTCGGCGATCAAGTTCAGCGCCGTGGCGGGGGCGAGGCCGGGAATCTGGGTCACATCGACGTTGCCGCAGAGGCGGTGCAGCGGCGACTGGATCTCAAACGTGGGCTGGTTGCCCGTGGGGCGGCCGCGCCGGCGCGGCGGACACGGCTGGGCCGGCACCGGATGGTGGGCCGCGAGCTCGGTGAGCTTGTGCTCGATGCGCTCGTCGCACTGCTCGAGCAGCCTCTGGTGCAGCTCGTAGGCGCTCAGCGCCTGCGCGAGCACGAACAAGTGTTCGCGCTTGAAGGTGCCTTGCAGGGCGGCGGCGATGCACTCTTTGGACTGCCGGCATCGCGGGTCGCGCAGCTCGGCCAGCTTCTGCCCGTCGCGCTCGCCGGCCACGATGGCGCGCACGATGGCCAGGCCCGTCACCCCCGTCAGGTCGCTGACGACGTGATGGATCTGCAGGTTCATCTCCACCAGCGCCTTCTGCATGTGCTGCACGTGCCGGGCGGCATCCTGGATGAGCCGCTCGCGCTGCCGCATGTAGGCCCGCAGCTCCAGGATCTCCGCCGGCGGCCGGAAGCTGCCGCGCAGCAGACCGAAGCTGTGCAGGCGCTGGATCCACTGGCAATCCTTCACGTCGCTCTTGCGCCCCGGGACGTTTTTCAGGTGCGCCGCGTTGACCAACAGCACCTCGAAGCCGCGCTCCTCCAGCACATCGTAGAGCGGGATCCAGAACACCCCGGTCGATTCCATCGCCACCGTCTCGATGCCGCAGCTCTTCAGCCAGTCCGCCAACCGATGCAGATCGGCGGTAAAGCTGCCGAACGGGCGCACCGGCTCGCGGTCGCGCTCGGCCGGCACCGCCACCCAATGACCTCGGCTGCCGATATCAATCCCGGCGGCGTTCGGGCGCACCACCGGCAGGCTCTGCGCCGCTTCTCTCTCATGACCCTCTTGTCGCTGGACCATCGCTTCACTCCGGGCTACGCGTCAAAACGCCCTCAAGCGCAGGAGGTCGCAGGTCCGCGCAATCTCCTAGACGGGATCACAAGGGCTGGCGCCCTGCGTCACCAGTGTCGAAACCGCCGACCTCCCGGACCAAACTCCGTGACGGGTACGCAACACCAGTGCACGACCGGCCTCGGCGCTTGGGGGCGCTTCCTTCTACCACCCGCAGCTTCTGAAGTTACCTGCCGTGCGAACGGAGCGGCGCTGCCGCCCCCACGGAACTCCGTGGGAAATCTTCGTGATCGCCAAGGCGTGATTATCTCGCGATCTGCCAGCCAGCCCCGCTCTTGCACAGAACCACCGAGAAGCGCCCTACCATCT